>CACYDL010000125.1 GCA_902773195.1 uncultured Lachnospiraceae bacterium | reverse complement strand
GATTATGCCCTTATTCCCATTCCACTGTTGCCGGAGGCTTCGAGGTGATGTCGTAGACGACTCTGCCCACCGCCGGGACCTCGTTCACGATTCTGGAGGCGGCCCGGTCCAGCAGCGGCCAGGGCAGTCTCGACCAGGCGGCTGTCATAAAATCGTCCGTATTCACGGCTCTGAGGGCCAGCGTATACGCGTAGGATCTCGCGTCGCCCACGACCCCTACCGTGCGCGTGTCGGTGAGGACCGCGAAGTACTGATCCGGCCTGCCGGCGGGATCCCGGCGGTCCACCTCCTCCCGGAAAATCGCGTCCGCCTCGCGGAGAGCGTTCAGCTTTTCCCCGGTGACCTCTCCGATGATCCGGACGGCCAGGCCGGGACCCGGGAAGGGCTGGCGCGCAAGCAGTGAATCCGGGAGGCCCAGGGCCGCCCCGAGCTGCCGCACTTCATCCTTGAAGAGATACCTGAGAGGCTCGACGATTTTTTCAAAACGCAGGTCCGGGGGGAGACCGCCCACGTTGTGGTGGCTCTTGATGACGGCGGATTTTCCGTTTCCGCTCTCGACCACGTCCGGGTATATCGTTCCCTGGGCGAGATACCGGATCTCTCCGAGAGACCGGGCCGTGTCTTCAAATACGCGGATAAATTCCTCCCCGATGATCTTTCTTTTTTTCTCGGGCTCCGTGATTCCGCGGAGCTTTGTGAGAAACCGCTCCGCCGCGTTGACGCGGATCAGGTTGAGTCCCATCTCATCCCGAAAGGTCCGCTCGATCCGGTCCGCTTCGCCTTTCCTCATGAAGCCGTGATCGATAAACACGGAGACGAGCCGTTCGCCGGCCGCCCTGTGCAGAAGAACCGCCGCGACGGAGGAATCGACGCCGCCCGACAGGGCGAGGAGAATCCGTTCTCCCGCCAGCTCTCTTTGGTACTGCCTGATCAGATCGCCGGCGAGGGAGGAAACCACCCAGTCTCCGCTGCAGCCGCAGACAGAGAACAGGAAGTTGGCGAGGATCTCCTTTCCCTGCTCCGTGTGGGCCACCTCCGGGTGGAACTGGACGCCGTAGAGGCCTCTCGCGGCGTCCTCCATGGCGGCGCAGCCGCACGATGCCGTCTCCGCGGTGACCCGGAAGCCCTCCGGGGGCTCACTGACGAAATCGGTGTGGCTCATCCAGCAGGTAAATTCCTGCGGCACGCCGCGGAACAGCGCGGATTCACGGTGCCTTGCCGCCGTGCTTCCGTATTCGCTTCCTTTCTCCGCCGCGCGCACCGCGCCTCCGGCCAGCCAGGCGAGGAGCTGCATGCCGTAGCAGATCCCCAGGATGGGGACGCCGGTCTCCAGAACGGCTCTGTCACAGCGGGGCGCGGCGGGGTCGTTCACGCTCTCGGGGCCGCCGGTCAGAATGACGCCTCTGTACTCCTCCGGGGATATTTCCTCCGGGCGGATGCCGAGGCAGGACCGGATCTCCGCGTATACGTGCAGCTCCCGGACTTTTCTCGCGATCAGCTGTGTGTACTGTCCGCCGAAATCCAGTATCAATATCTTTTCCGCCAATCTGTGTCCTCCTTCCGTCGTGCTGTTTCGCTTCTTTTATATGCCGCGTCGCGCCCGTGAATTTGCCGTGTGTTTATTCCACATCCTGCAGGGCCGCTGTTCCTTCCTCCCCGGTGCGGATCTTCACCACCCTGCTGACAGGATACACGAAGATCTTGCCGTCGCCGATATGGCCGGTATAAAGAGTTTTTTTGGCTGCGGCGATCACGTCATCGACCGGTATTTCACTGATAACGACCTCCAGTTTCACCTTGGGCAGAAGCGTGGCATCGATCTCGACGCCGCGGTATTTTTCCCCGGCACCCTTTTCGATCCCGCATCCCATGACCTGCGTCACGGTCATTCCGGTTACTCCCAGTTCATTCATGGCCCGTTTCAGCGCGTCATATCGGGAGAGCTTTGCGATGATCACCACTTTGGAGATGCCGGAGTCCATGTCGGGAATACCCGTCTTGTCGTTTCTTATCACCGGGACGGCCGCGTTCCTCCTGGCCTCTGACGCCTGCTCATAGTCCTCCGCGCCGAGATTTGTATTTTCATTGATCTGCATCGTCATGGTATTCGAGACGTCCATGATGGCAAAGCCGGCGTAGGCCGACGGAAGACCGTGCTCCGTTGAATCCAGGCCGACCAGTTCTTCCTCTTCGCTGACCCTGAGTCCGACAGTTTTCCGGATCAGGGCAAAGGCGGGAAGGATTGTCGCCGCGGTCCAGGCCGCCGTGATCCCCATGCCTCCCAGCTGCTTTATGAGCTGTGTAAAGCCTCCGCCGTAGAAGAGACCCTCCCGGATTCCCGCTGACGCAAAGCCCGGCGCGGAGGCCGTGGCAAAGAGCCCGACGGCGACGGTGCCCCAGATGCCGTTGAACATATGGACCGCCACGGCCCCCACAGGGTCGTCCACGTGTGTGACGTTGTCGTTAAACCACACGCCGAATACGACGAGCAGGCCGGATACGACGCCGATCAGAGCAGCGCCCGCGCAGTCGGTCACGTCGCAGGGAGCCGTGACAGCCACCAGGCCGGCCAGGGATGCATTGAGGCACATCGAGACGTCCGGCTTGCCGTATTTCACCCAGGTAAAGATCATGCAGACGACCGTTGCCACCGCCGGCGCGACGGTCGTCGTAAGGAACACGGACCCCATCGTCGGCACATCCGTCGCGGCTGCGCCGTTGAATCCGTACCAGCCGAGCCAGAGGATGAACACGCCGAGAGAGGCGATCACCAGATTGTGTCCGGGAAAGGCGTTCACTTTCGTGACGCGGCCGCTTCTGTCCTTTTCAAATTTGCCGATCCTCGGTCCGAGCATCCAGGCGCCGATAAACGCGCAGATTCCGCCCACCATATGGATGCAGTTGGATCCGGCATAATCGTGGAAGCCCCAGCGGGCGAGGAAGCCTCCTCCCCAGGTCCAGTGGGCTTCTATGGGATAAATTACCGCGGAGATGATGGCGGAGTAGAGGCAGTAGCTGGAGAATTTTGTCCGCTCCGCCATGGAACCGGATACGATGGTGGCGGTTGTCGCGCAGAACACCAGGTTGAAGACAAAGGCGGAATAGTCAAAGGCCTCGTATCTGGAAAATACGTCAAAGCTGAAGCCTCCCGCAAAGCCGTGAAGAATGTTCGGACCCAGCATCAGCGAGGCGCCGCAGATGAACCACATGACGGTTCCGATACAGAAATCCATCAGGTTCTTCATGATAATGTTTCCGGCATTTTTGGCTCTGGTAAAACCGGCTTCACACATGGCGAATCCGGCCTGCATCCAGAACACGAAGGCCGCTCCGATCAGAAACCATACGGAAAATATTTCGCTGTTCACCGTTTCCAGGATATCCATTGTGTTCATAGTATTCCTCCCTGTCTAGAAAATCATGCCGCCGCAGGCATAAAAAGAGACCGCCCCTTCTGCGTTCCACGCCTTTGTGGACGGCCTCATAAATGCCCGTTGCTTTATCAGGAAACGACCCGCTGTGAAGGGGACACTCTCAATCCGCTATGCTGCCTGCCTGTATCTCCGCGCTTTAGCAGGGGGAACGGCCGGTATCGGTTCAATAAACCGAGAACAGCAGCTTGCCGTAGCTCGGGAAGGGCCAGCAGCGCTCCGGCGTGAGCATCTCCGCCTCATCCACGGACTGCCGGAGGGCCGCCATCTTCGGCAGTACCTCGTCCCGGATCGCCTCCGACGTGCGGAAGATATCCGGACAATCCTTCAGCGCGGCGAGGGCGGCTTCCAGATCCTCCACCTTCATCAGGATGAGATCGGTCAGCTCCGACAGCTTTTCCATGGTGGTCAGCTCATAGCGGCACTTCACGCGGCTGCTCACCGATTTCATCACCGAGACCGATCCGGCCAGGCTGCCGAGGTATCCCTCGATGGAGGGAAGGTAGTTTTTCCGGACCATGTCCACCATGGTGCATCCCTCGATATTCACGGTTTTGCAGTAGTTCTCCAGCATGATCTCACACCGGGAGTGCAGCTCCGACTCCGTAAAGACCTTGTGGCTCATCAGCATTTCCATGTTCTTCGCGTCCAGGAGACGGGGCATCGCGTCGGCCGTGGTCTTCAGATTGGAGAGGCCGCGCACCTCCGTCGCCTCCTTCACCCAGTCCTCCCCGTAGCCGTTTCCGTTGAAGAGGATGCGTTCGTGCTTCTCCACGACCTCCCGGATCAGGGCGTGCAGACTTCCCTCGAAATCATCACACTGACCGAGGCGGTCCGCGTACTGCTTCAGGCTTTCCGCCACCGCCGCGTTCAGCATGATGTTGCAGCAGGCGATGCTGTTGGAGGAGCCCAGGGAGCGGAATTCGAATTTGTTCCCCGTGAAGGCGAAGGGCGAGGTGCGGTTCCGGTCCGTGTTGTCGCGGGAGAACTTCGGCAGCGAGTGGACGCCGAGCTTCATGGTCACCTTTTCCCTGCCCTCGTAGGGCTCGTCGTTTCGGATCGCCTTGAGGACCGCCGTCAGCTCGTCGCCCAGGAACACGGAAATGATGGCCGGCGGCGCTTCGTTGGCCCCGAGACGGTGGTCGTTGCCGGCCGTCGCCACAGCGATGCGCCGGAGCTCCTGGTACTCGTCG
>CACYDL010000124.1 GCA_902773195.1 uncultured Lachnospiraceae bacterium | reverse complement strand
CTCTACCAGCCCTGGAGCGGCGAGATCCTCTTTGACGGCAGGCCCATGGAGACCATCGCCGCTCCCGTCTTCACCGGCTCCGTAGCCGTGGTGGACCAGGACGTGACCCTCTTCGCGGATACGGTAGCGAACAACATCAAGATGTGGGACGACTCCATCGAGGATTTTGAAATGATTCTGGCGGCGCGGGACGCACAGCTTCACGACGACATCGTCCGGCTCCCGGGCGGATACCGGCACAGGCTGACCAGCGGCGGGCGGAATCTCTCCGGCGGTCAGCGCCAGAGAATGGAGATCGCCCGGGTGCTGGCCCAGGATCCCACCATCATCATTCTGGACGAGGCCACCTCCGCCCTGGACGCGAAGACGGAATACGAGGTGGTGAACGCCATCCGGGACCGCGGCATCACCTGCATCGTCATCGCCCACCGGCTCTCCACCGTCCGGGACTGCGACGAGATCATCGTCCTGGACCACGGGACCGTGGCGGAACGCGGGACCCACGAGGAGCTGATGAAGCGCGGCGGAATGTACGCGGAGCTTGTATCCAACGAATAAGGAGGCGGCGGCATGGGCTGGTTTGAAAATCAGATCGATCAGAGACGGGCTGCCGACGATCAGCTCCTCGAGGATTCGTTTCTCAAAATCGCCGGCGTGGTGCTGGGACACCGCACGGCGGAAAAGATCGGCGACGAGCGGATCGTCACCAAGAACGCCATCGACGAGATCTTAAAATACTATCACTTCAAAACCGCGGAGCTGCCGGAGAACATCCGGGACGCAGACGCGCAGCTGGACTACTGCCTCAGGCCCCACGGCATGATGCACCGGACGGTGGAGCTGACGGAGGGCTGGTACAGGGACTCCTTCGGCCCGGTCCTCGCCTTCACCAGGGAGACCAATCAGGCGGTGGCGCTCCTGCCCGGCACGGTCGGCGGCTATTCCTTCCGGGATCCGGCGACCGGAGCGCGGGTCCGGCTGAACGCGAAGACCGCCGCCCTGTTCGAGCCGGAGGCCGTGTGCTTCTACCGTCCCCTGCCCCAGAAAAAGCTCGGGATCCCCGACCTGCTGCTGTACATGAATCGGTGCGGCTCCCTGGGGGACGTGCTCCTTCTGGCGGCCGCGACGCTGGCGCTGACGGCCGTGGGGCTGGTCATGCCGCGGATCACGAAGCTTCTGACCGGACCGGTCCTCTCGGCGGGGAGAGCGGACGCCCTCATCGGGATCGCCGTGGCCATGGTCTGCGTCTCGCTGTCCGCCCAGCTGATTTCCGGCATCAGGGGAATGCTCCAGTCCAGGCTGAACCTCAAAACGAGCCTCGGCGTGCAGGCGTCCATGATGATGCGGCTCATGACCCTTCCGGCGAGCTTCTTCCGGACATACAGCCCCGGCGAGCTGAAGAGCCGCTCCATGTCGGTGAATCAGCTCTGCTCCCTTCTTTTGAACCTCATTCTGGGGGCGGGACTCACCTCCCTCATGTCCCTTCTGTACATGGGGCAGATCTTTCGGTTCGCTCCCGCGCTGGTGGTGCCGGCCCTCGTCATCATCCTTGTGACCGTGGGCTTTTCCGCCGCCAGCACTCTGGCGCAGATCCGGATCGACAAGCTGCACATGGAGCACAGCGCGAAGGAAGCCGGCATGAGCTACAGCCTCATCACCGGGGTTCAGAAGATCAAGCTGGCGGGAGCCGAAAAGCGCGTCTTCGCCAAATGGCTGGACCTCTACGCGGAGGGCGCGGAGCTGATCTACAATCCGCCGGCCTTTCTCAAGCTCAACTCCGTGATCTCCACGGCCATCAGCCTGGCGTCCAACATCGTCATGGTCCTTCTGGCGGTGAAGAGCGGCATCGGCCAGTCGTCCTATTTCGCCTTCACCGCCGCCTACGGGATGCTGTCGGGCGCCTTCATGTCCGTCTCGGGCATGGCTCTGTCCGCGGCGCAGATCCGGCCCATCCTGGAAATGGCGGAGCCCTTTCTGAAGACCGAACCGGAGACGTCGGAGGACAGGGAGATCGTGACGAGGCTCTCCGGCGGCGTGGAGCTGGACCACGTGTCCTTCCGGTATTCCGCGGACGGCCCGTACATCCTCGACGATCTGTCCCTGAAGATCCGGCCCGGCGAATACGTGGCGCTGGTCGGGCGGACCGGATGCGGCAAGTCCACGCTGGTGCGGCTCCTGCTGGGCTTCGAAAAGCCGGAGAAGGGCGCGGTCCTCTACGACGGGAAGAACATCGACGCGCTGGACCTCCCCTCCCTGCGGCGGAAGATCGGAACGGTCATGCAGGACGCGGGCCTGTTCCAGGGGGACATCTATTCCAACATCGTGATCACCGCGCCGGAGCTGACCGTGGACGAAGCGTGGGAGGCCGCGGAAAAGGCGGGCATCGCGGACGACATCCGGGCCATGCCCATGGGGATGAACACGCTGGTCTCCGAGGGACAGGGCGGCATCTCCGGCGGGCAGCGTCAGCGCATCATGATCGCCCGGGCCATCGCCCCGAAGCCGAAATTCCTGATTTTCGACGAGGCGACCTCGGCGCTGGACAACCGGACCCAGAAGCAGGTGTCCGAGGCCCTGGACAACATGGGCTGCACGCGGCTTGTCATCGCCCACCGGCTGTCCACCATCCGGCACTGCGACCGCATTCTGGTGCTGGACGGCGGCCGGATCGTCGAAAACGGGACCTACGACGAGCTGATCGCACAGAACGGCTTCTTCGCCGGGCTGGTGGAGAGGCAGAGGCTGGACGCCGGGGATAAGGAAGGCTGATCGGGTTGACAAAAACGGGGCTGTGCATGGAAACGTGTACGGCCCCGCTTTTATATGAGGAAAAAAAGCCGCCGCATGCACTCCCTGAAGAAAGAGAACCGCGGCGGCTCCGTCCCTGCTCCGATCCTCGGATCGGCGCGCCGTCAGATGCTCTTCGTCCGTTCCCAGCCGTCCCCGGCGTCGGTGGAATGGCGCACAAAGCGGAAATCGCATCTCTTTCCGCCCTGACAGAGGGTTTCGGTCCGGATAAAGTCCGTATAGGGCAGGGAGCCGTAGTTGATGATATCCGCGTGACAGCACATGGCCCCCAGCTTCATGAGTCCCCGCTTTCCGAGGATTTTCGCGTAGAGGCACTCGCGGCATTCAAAGTGAAATTCATCCTTCGGATCGTCCCGGTGCCAGGTGTACCGCCAGCCCGCGCCGGAGCCTTTTTTGAAGCCGAAGGGGACGATCTTCTTCATCAGCGGCAGGAAAAACGATTTCCGCGCCAGCTTCTGCATCCCCGAGGGATCGAGAAATTTCCACATCTCCTCCGAGACGGCCCGGTACGCCTCCGCCTCGCTCCTTCCGTGGTTCTGCAGGACCTCGTACAGGGCGATGGAGGCTATTGCTCCGCCAATAAACAAAAGCTTGCCGGAATTGGTATCCGATGCCTGAAACCTGAGCGGAGAAAGGGTTCCGGCAGCTGCACGCTTGAAAACCAACGTTTCGTTTGCTGTCGCACGAATAAAATCTGCGCCATGTGCTTCTCGTTGCCCTTATCGCAATAGGCCCGCTCCTCCCCGAGAAGCTCCGCCATGCGCGCGAGGACCTCAGCCTGTACGTCCCGCTCCAGAGTCGGGAAATAGTTCTGATACCGGCTGACGGATACCAGCCTTTCCGGGGTATATCGGTTCATGAGACGCTCCTTCTGTCTTTATTTCGAGCCCTTGTCCAGGAGCGCGTCCGGATCCCTGTCCCCAAGAATCCAGTAGCCGCACTCGGAGCCGCCGTCCGCCAGGATCTGATGCCGGATCAGCTTTCCGTGGGCCGCCCGGCAGGTGAGCTGATCAATGGCGCACAGATTGGGGAGGAAATCGATATACCCGTGCCTCCGGGCGAAGTCGTTCAGCGGACAGGTGTCATAGGCGAACGCGATCCCCTTCTCCCGCCCCTCCGGGTTGATCCGGAGCTTCCAGGTGTTGCCCCAAGCGCCGCCACGAAGCGCATCCGCCTTTTTCCGATAGCGCTCAAGATACCGGTAGATCAGCTTCACGACGAAGCGGCGCCGGAGCAGGCTGTTCAGATCGAAGCGGGAGAGCATCCGGAGCTTTTTCCCCATGGCGGCGTCGATCATGGCACCGAGATCCTCCTTTGTGAAGCTCCGGTCCACCGAATCGTAAAACGCGAAAAAGGCGTATGCCTCCAGCAGATTGGCCGCCATCGGGTTCTTCCGGCCGCCGAGGTCGCCTTCCTCCCGGATCCATTTTTCATCCAGCGCCGCCGTCCTCTCCCAGCGGATCCGCGCCTCGTCGGCAGGATAATGCTCCTCCAGCCACTTCTTCATGGCCGGTTCAAAGAGCTTCAGGTATTTGTCCATCGTACACGTCTCCCTTCCTGCGCGGGACCTGACAATTAGCCTGCGCTTACTCTCTCATTATACACTGCCTTCTTCCGTTTTGCAAGAAGGTTAAGGAGAGAAAATCCGGAAAAGGAAAGCATGAAAACCGGACCGCGGACGCTCGCAACAGGGCCGCCGTTCCGCGCGTATGCCGCTGATTCCGTCGGGGCCGGGCGGGCTCATCGCTTTCTCACTGAGAGAAACCCTGTCTTCTCTGCGGGAGAAGCGACAATTTCCGCCGCCCGTCTTGTAAACGGACCTCCGGCGGAGTATAATGGCAAGCGGAGACTAACTTTTCCGCCGTCCGTGTTCAAAGACGCGGAGGAAAAATCCGGTTCAGCCT
>CACYDL010000123.1 GCA_902773195.1 uncultured Lachnospiraceae bacterium | reverse complement strand
GACGAGCCGACGAACCATCTGGACCTCGAGGCCATAGACTGGCTCGAGGAGTTCCTCATCGGCTTCAACAACACTGTCATCGTAGTGTCCCACGACAGGTATTTCCTCAACAAGGTCTGCACCCAGACGGCCGATATCGACTACGGAAAGATCCGCCTGTTCGCCGGAAACTACGATTTCTGGTTCGAATCCAGCCAGCTCCTCGTCCGTCAGATGAAGGAGCAGAACAGGAAGAAGGAGGAGCAGATCAAGGAGCTGAAGGAATTCATCGCCCGCTTCTCCGCCAACGCCTCGAAATCCAAGCAGGCGACGTCGCGGAAGCGCGCTCTCGAAAAGATCGAGCTGGAGGCCATGGTGCCCTCGAGCCGGAAATATCCGTACATCGACTTCCGTCCCAACCGGGAGATCGGCAACGACGTCCTCTTCGTGGAGCATCTCTCCAAGACCGTCGACGGAGAGGTGATCTTCAAGGACCTCAACTTCATCATCTCCAGGACGGACAAGGTGGCCTTTGTGGGCGGCAACGAGAGGGCGAAGACGGTGCTCTTCGAGATCCTGACGGGCAGGATGGAGCCCGACGAGGGCTACTACAAGTGGGGCATCACCACCTCCCGCGCGTATTTCCCCAAGGACTACAACGACGAGTTCGACAATGACCTGACCATCGCCGACTGGCTCACCCAGTACTCCGAGAACAAGGACACCACCTACGTCAGAAGCTTCCTCGGCCGCATGCTCTTCGCGGGGGAGGACGGCATCAAGCGCGTGAGGGTTCTGTCCGGCGGGGAGAAGGTCCGCTGCCTGCTCTCCAAGATGATGATCTCCGGGGCCAACGTCCTGATCTTCGACGAGCCCACCAACCACCTCGACATGGAGGCGATCACGGCCCTCAACACCGGCATGACCCGGTTCCCCGGCGTGATCCTCTTTACGACCAGGGACCATCAGATCGTCGAGACGACCGCCAACCGGATCATGGAGTTCATGCCGGACGGCACGCTCATCGACAAGGTCGGGACCTACGACGAGTATCTCGCGAGCGACGCCATGGCCAGGAAGCGCCAGATCTACGTCGCCGCGCAGGATCAGGAGGATGACGACTGAAAACGTGCCTGCGCGTCGGGCGGCCCGCGGCATGCGGCGCCTGACTTCCCGCTCGCCGTTTCCGATTCCGGGCGGAGGTTATCATGGCTCATCTGATTCAGGCCTCGGTGCTGCTTGCCGCCGAGCTGGCTGTCTTTTATCTGGCGGGCGGGCTGCTCCCCTTCGGCAGGAAGCCGGGGGAGAGGTTTGCCGCAGAGACGATCTGCGCGGGATATCTGCTGTATTCCGCGCTTTTTGAGATAGTCTGCCTGCTGTGCGCGGCGGCGGGAACCTCCCTGACGCGCTTCTCCTGCGTCTGGGCGGCGTGCGTGTCGTCGCTCATCGCCGTCGCCGCCGTCTCCCGTCCGAGGACGAGATTCCTGGCGGAGCTTCCGGAGGATATACGGAGCCACAGGATACATCCCCTCTGCGCCATGATGACCGCGGCGGTCGCGGCGGCCGCGGTGTACGCGGCCCTAAGACCCGCGGTGGACGACAGCGCCATGACGGTGGGAAGGATGGCCTCCAATTATGTCCATGACTCGATCGGGCGATACGACCCCGTCACGGGGGAACCTCTGACGGGCCTGCCGCTCGGGACCTTTCTGGCCCTGCGGTACGTCCACGGCGATTACATCTCCCTGCTGTCCGGGCTTCCCGTGAAAGCCTCCGCGAAGTATTTCGCCGTCATGCGGAACGTGGTTCTTTCCTTCCTGCTGATCTACCGGGTTCTGGCGCGGCTCCTGAAGAAGAGATCCGCGGCGGCGGCCGTCGTGCTGCTTCTCATCGGCGTCTCCGTATTCCTCAGATTCCGGAGATTCACCTCTTTCATGCTCTTCGAGCAGGGGTGGACCGGCGACGCGGAGCTGGCGGGCGTGCTGATTCCGGCCCTCGTCCTCACGGCGCTGCTGACCGCCCGGGGAGGGGACGCGGATCGGCTCTTCGCGCTGGCGTTTCTGGAAGGCGTCACCGCCCTTTCCCTCTCGCCGGCGTCCGTCGCGGCGTTTCCGTTTCTGGAGGCCGCGCTGCTGATTCCCGCCGTCATCCGTTCCCGGAAATGGTCCTCGTTTCTCCGCCTTCTTCTGTGCGTTCTGATCCCGGCCATGGCCGCCTGGCTCGTGATTTCGTCAAATCCGCAGATTCCGTTTCGCTGAGACGGCCCGTTTCTTCGTCTTCTTTTACAGTAAATGCTTGAATATCTGAGTCATTTTTCATATAATGTTGAAAGGCTTTTATTACAGTTTTTCGGGAGGTAATTATGCAGGTTTACAAAACTGATGACATTCGCAATGTGGTACTGCTCGGTCACGGCGGTTCCGGAAAGACCACTCTGACTGAAGCCATGGCTTTTCTCACCGGCATCACGACCCGTATGGGAAATGTGACGGACGGGAACACCATCAGCGATTACGATAAAGAGGAACAGAAGAGAAAATTCTCGATCTCCACATCTGTCGTACCGGTTGAATGGAAGAAGACGAAGATCAATGTCCTGGACAGCCCGGGATACTTCGATTTCGTCGGCGAAGTGGAAGAGGCGGTCGGAGCGGCCGACGCCGCGGTGATCGTGGTTTCCGCCAAGGACGGCGTGCAGGTGGGAACGGAGAAGGCCTGGAACCGCTGCGAGGAGAAGGGACTTCCGAGAATCATCTATCTCAGCGAGATGGACAACGCCGACGTCAGCTTCGACGAGATCATCGAGAACCTCCGCGGCCTCTACGGCACAAGGATCGCCCCGTTCCAGGTTCCGATCCGCGACGGCGGCAAGCTGACCGGCTACGCGGGCGTCGTGTCCCAGACCGCCCACAGATATGAGGACAAGGGAAAGCTCTCCGACATGGCCGTCCCGGACAGCGTCGCCGGAGAGACCGAGGAATTCCGCGATTCCCTTCTTGAGTCCGTCGCCGAGACCTCCGAGGAGTTCATGGAGAAGTTCTTCGGCGGAGAGGAATTCACTCCCGAAGAGATTCAGCAGGCCCTCGCCGCGAACATCGCGGACGGCTCCATCGTCCCGGTGCTGATCGGCTCCCCGGTCAACCTCCAGGGCGTCTCCCCGCTCCTCGACGAGATCGTGAGCTTCTTCCCGGCTCCCTCCGCGAGAAAGATCAGCGGAACCAACACGAAGACGGAAGAGAAGTTCGACGCGGACTATGACGACGCGAAGGACAAGACGGCCTACGTCTGGAAGACCATCTCGGATCCGTTCATCGGAAAATACAGCCTGATCAAGGTCTGCTCCGGCGTGCTGAAGTCGGACGACACGCTCTACGACGTCCAGAAGGAAAATGAGGAGCGTCTCGGCAAGCTCTACGTCATCCGCGGAAACAAGCCGCAGGAGGTTCCGGAGCTTCACGCCGGCGATATCGGCGCTGTCGGCAAGCTCGGCGACGTCACGACGGGAGATTCCCTCTCCTCCAAGGCTGCCCCGATCGCCTTCGAGGCGCCGGTGCTCTCGGTTCCCTACACCTATGAGCGCTACCGCGCGGTCAACAAGGGCGACGAGGACAAGATCGCCCAGGCGCTCGCCAGACTTGCCGTCGAGGACCTCACCTTCAAGACGGTCATCGACTCCGCGAATCATCAGAGCCTCCTCTACGCCATCGGCGATCAGCAGATCGAGGTGATCAAGAGCAGGCTGAAGGACCGCTACAAGGTGGACATCGAGCTCTCCGAGCCGAGAGTCGCCTTCCGCGAGACGATCCGCAAGAAGTCCGACGTCGAAGGAAAGTACAAGAAGCAGACGGGCGGCCACGGACAGTACGGCCACGTCAAGATGCGCTTCGAACCCAGCGGCGACATGACGAAGCCCTTTGAGTTCGGCATCGAGGTCGTCGGCGGCGCGGTTCCGAAGAACTATTACCCGGCCGTTGAGAAGGGGCTCAACGAGTGCGTACAGAGCGGTCCGGTGGCCGGTTATCCGGTGGTCGGCGTCAAGGCGGTGCTCTACGACGGATCCTATCATCCGGTCGATTCCTCCGAGCAGGCCTTCAAGACCGCGACGCATCTCGCGTTCAAGGACGGCTTCATGAAGGCGGATCCGATCCTCCTCGAGCCGATCATCAACCTGAAGGTCACGGTCAAGGATCAGTTCACCGGCGACGTCATGGGCGATCTCAACAAGAGACGCGGACGCGTCCTGGGCATGAATCCGGACCACAAGGGCAACACCATCATCGAGGCGGACGTCCCGCAGACCGAGATCTACGGATACAGCACCGTGCTCCGCTCCATGACCGGCGGCTCCGGAGATTTCTCCTTTGAGTTTGCCCGCTACGAGCAGGCTCCCGCCGACGTCCAGGCCAAGCAGATCGCGGCCAGGGCCGACGAAGTCAATCAGGGCGACGAGTAATCCGCCCGTCACAGAAGACAGAAAATCCCCGCGGCATCGAATGCCGCGGGGATCTTTTTACGACGTTCCGCTCTGAGGGACGGGAGCGTCGGCCGGACTCCGGTGTTTTTTGACGGGAGCGTAGGCCGGGCTCCGGTACTTTTTGACGGGAGCGACAGCCGGACTCCGGTACTTTTTGACGGGAGAGACAGCCGGACGCCGGTACTTTTTGACGGGACTGACAGCCGGTCCGTTCCGCTTCTGCGCGACAGGTCTTTACCGGTTTTCCTCCGCATCCCGGGTCAGCACCGCGCCGGCGCCGCTGTTCCGCTTGATCTTCTCGAGGGTCTTGGTGATCTTGCTCGTCGTGCTCTTGACGCTGTCCAGGGACATGTCGTGGTTGAGAGAGTTGATGATGCTCGCGAGGTACTTGTACATGTTCGCGGTCTCGTAGTAGGGCTTCCGGAGCAGTTCGGGCGGGCGGTAGCAGAGATTGGTCGTGATCAGCTTCGTGAAATAACCCTTCTCATAGAACTCGTCGAATTTGGCGAAGCCGTCCGTGAAGAGACCGAAGGTGGTGCATATGAAGATCCTCCGGGCGCCGCGCTCCTTCATCTGGCGGCACACGTCCAGCATGGATCCTCCCGAGGAGATCATGTCGTCGATGATGACGCAGTCCTTTCCCTCCACGGAATCCCCCAGGAATTCATGGGCGACGATGGGGTTCTTGCCGTTTACGACGCGGGAGTAGTCCCTGCGCTTGTAGAACATGCCGATGTCCGCGCCGAGAACGCTGGAGAAGTAGACCGCCCGGTTCATGGCTCCCTCGTCCGGGCTGATGACCATGAAATGCCTGTTGTCAAACCGGAGATCCGGGGCGGCCTTGAGGAGCGCCCGCAGGAACTGGTAGGTGGGCATGAAATTGTCGAATCCGCGGAGGGGGATGGAGCTTCGGACCCTGGGGTCGTGGGCGTCGAAGGTGATGATCTCGGACACGCCGTAGTTCTGCAGCTCGACGAGGGCCATGGCCGCGTCCAGGGATTCTCTCCCCGAGCGCTTGTGCTGGCGGCTCTCGTACAGGAAGGGCATGATCACCGTGATCCGGTGGGCCTTTCCGTTGGCGGCGGCGATGATCCGCTTGATATCCGCAAAATGATTGTCCGGCGACATGTGGTTGACTCTGCCGCAGACCTTGTAGGTGACGCTGTAATTCATGACGTCCGCGAGGATGTAGAGATCCGTGCCGCGGATGGATTCCCCGATGAACGCCTTGCCCTCGCCGGTTCCGTATCTTGAGAGGGAGATGTCCAGCAGATAGTTCTGTTCGATGTAGCCTCTCACCGTTTCCGCGGAGCTGTCCTGATCGGCGATGGTCTTCCTCATTTTGACCAGACTGGAATTGACCTGCTTTGCGATCGGACGGCTGCCCTCGATGTAGGCGATTTTGAGGGGGGCGACAGGCAGCGTTTTTTCATGATTGGCATGAGATGACATACTTATCCTCCCTGGCAGGTGTTTGCTGTATTTATCATAACATCTGAATCTTGTTCGTTCAAGAACTGCCGCGCAGTTTACAAAAAAACAGAAAATTGATATTATTAACGATATATGCCGCCGCGCGAAGCCGGCGGAGCCGCGAGGAGAGAGACGGATGCAGCCTTCGGGACACCGGATAAAAACCGTGGAAGAGGACAGCATCGCCTGGGAGATGGGAGTGGAACCCGGGATGACGCTGGTCTCCGTAAACGGCCATGAGATCGAGGACGTCTTTGACTATCAGTATCTGATGCAGGACGCCCATGTCGACGTGCTGATCCGGGAGGAGAACGGGGAAGAGACCCTTCTGGAGATCGACAAGGAGGAGGGGGAGGAGTTCGGCGTCGCGTTCGACAGCTCCCTGATGGACGAATACCGCTCCTGCCGCAACCACTGCATCTTCTGCTTTATCGACCAGATGCCTCCGGGGATGCGGGAGACCCTGTATTTCAAGGACGACGACTCCAGGCTTTCCTTCCTGCAGGGCAATTATGTGACATTGACCAATATGACCGACCGGGATATCGACCGGATCATCCGCTTTCGGATGGAGCCCATCAATATCTCGGTGCAGACCACCAATCCCGCCCTTCGCGTGAAGATGCTTCACAACCGTTTCGCGGGAGATATCTTTCCGAAAATGAGACGTCTCAGGGACGCCGGCATCGCCATGAACGGCCAGATCGTGCTGTGCAGGGGATGGAACGACGGCGAGGAGCTGGAGAGGACGATCAGGGATCTGACGGAGTACCTCCCCGCGATGCAGAGCGTCTCCGTGGTTCCCGTGGGCCTCACGCGGTTCCGGGAGGGCCTTGTGCCGCTGGAGCCCTTTACGAAAGAAGACGCCGGGCAGGTGATCGACGTCATCGAGAAGTGGCAGAAAATCGTCATGGAGAAGCTCTCAAAGACCTATGTCCCCGAGCCCTTCGAGACCGAGCCGGACCTGATGAGGGGCGCCCCGCGCCACTTCGTCCACGCCTCCGACGAATGGTACATTCTCGCGGGGAGGGAGCTCCCCGAGGAAGAGCGGTACGACGGCTATATCCAGTACGAGAACGGCGTCGGCATGATCCGCTTCCTGGAGACGGAGGCGGAGAAAGCCATCGGGAAGTACAGCGCCATGAGGGGCCGCGGCGAAATCGCCGTTCCCGGGGGAGCTTACCCGGTGACCGTCGTCTCGGGCATGCTCGCGGCCTCCTATATCCGGAGGATCGCCGACAGGACGGCGAAGGTGTTTCCGGGGGCGTCCGCCGACGTCCGGGCGATACGGAACGATTTCTTCGGGGAAAGAATCACCGTCTCCGGCCTGATCACGGGCGGGGACCTGATCGCGCAGCTGCGGGAGGTTCCCCTCGGGGAGCGGCTCCTGATCCCCGTCAACATGCTCCGGCGGGGGGAAGACGTCTTTCTGGACGACGTCACGGTCGGTGACGTGGAGCGGGAGCTCCGCACGACGGTGCGCGTGGTGTGGGACGGCGGAGAGGACTTAATACGGGCGATGCTCGGGCTTTCGCCCCTGAAAGATGAGGACAGACAAATCTATGAGTAGACCGATCGCGGCCATCGTGGGAAGGCCGAATGTGGGAAAATCGACGCTTTTCAACGCGCTCGCGGGGAAAAACATCTCCATTATCAAGGACACGCCGGGCGTGACCAGGGACCGCATCTATGCGGACATCGACTGGGCGGGGTATCACTTCACGCTGATCGACACCGGAGGCATCGAGCCGGAATCCGCCGACGTGATCCTCCGTCAGATGAGAGAGCAGGCGCAGATCGCCATCGACACGGCGGACGTCATCATTTTCATGGTGGACCTCCGAAGCGGCCTGACGGATTCCGACGGCAAGGTGGCCGACATGCTGAGAAGGTCCGGGAAGCCGGTGGTCCTGTGCGTAAACGCCGTGGACAATTTCCTGAAGCAGTCTCCCTACATCTATGAGTTCTATGAGCTCGGCATCGGCGACCCGGTCCCGATTTCCGCCGCGAACAAGCAGGGGATCGGCGATCTGCTGGACCAGGTGACGAAGGGCTTCGAGATGACCGCCGGCGAGGAGGACGAGGGGGACGTGCCCCGGGTCGCCATCGTCGGAAAACCCAACGTCGGAAAATCCAGCATCATCAACAAGCTGATCGGAGAGAGCCGGGTCATCGTGTCGGACGTGGCCGGGACGACCCGGGACGCCGTGGACACCCCCGTGCGATGGAAGGACCGGGACTACGTCTTCATCGACACGGCCGGCCTGAGGCGGAAGAGCAGGATCCGGGAGGAGCTGGAGCGGTATACCGTCATCCGGACCGTGAGCGCCGTGGAACGCGCGGATATCGTCGTCGTGGTCATCGACGCCCTGGAGGGCATCTCCGAGCAGGACGCCAAGATCGCCGGGATCGCCCACGAGAGGGGAAAAGGAATTGTCATCGCCGTCAACAAGTGGGACGCCGTGGCCGACAAGCACACCAACAGCACGAAGGAGTACGAGGCGGATATCCGGCGGATCCTTTCCTATCTGAGCTACGCCGAGATCATCTTCATCTCGGCGGAGACCGGGCAGCGACTCGACAAGCTGTTTCAGACCATCGACATGGTCCTCGAGAACCAGTCGCGGAGGATCGCCACCGGCGTCCTCAACGAGATCATGACGGAGGCCGTCGCCCTGCAGGCGCCGCCCACCGACAAGGGGAAGCGGCTCAAGCTGTTCTACATCACCCAGGTGGCCGTGAAGCCGCCCACCTTCGTGATCTTCGTGAATGACAAGGAGCTGATGCATTTTTCCTATGTGCGCTACATCGAAAATCAGATCCGGCAGTCCTTCGCGTTTCGCGGGACGTCGCTGAAGATCCTTATCCGGGAGCGCTCGGAAAAGGACAAGGTGACCACCGGATCCAGGTGACAGGAAGACTCGGAGGGAGGAAAATCAAATGGTTCGCATTGCTGCGCTGGTGATCGGATACGCGTTCGGTCTGATCCAGACGTCCTATATTTACGGAAAAATGAAGGGAATCGACATCAGGACCCGGGGGTCCGGCAACGCCGGGACGACGAACGCGCTGAGGACGCTGGGCCTCAAGGCCGGCGCGATCGTCATGATCGGGGATATCGTCAAGTGCATCGCCGCCATTTTGCTGGTGAGGCTTCTCTTTGTCAGGAGATTCCCCGAGCTGGACTATCTTCTCAGGGCCTACGCCGGACTCGGATGTATTCTCGGGCACAACTACCCGGTCACGCTGGGATTCCGCGGCGGCAAGGGAGTGGCCTGCACCGCCGGCTACATCAACTCGATCTCCCTGGTCATGACGATCATCGGCAACCTCCTGTTTTTCGGGACGGTGGCCCTCACACACTACGTCTCCCTGGCCAGCCTTCTCGTTGGCGCGATGCTGATGATCGGGACGGTCATCCGGGGCCAGACGGGCATGCTGGGTCTTGGCGGATCAGGGCTGGCCGAGCTCTACGCCGTTACGGCCGTGATCACGGGGCTGATGTACTTCCAGCACAGGGGCAATATCATGAGGCTGATCCGGGGAGAGGAAAGAAAGACCTATATATTCCATAAGAAATAACTGTCTGGCAGTTCGCAGGAGAGAATGACCTATGAAGATAACGCTGATCGGCTGCGGCGCGTGGGGAATGGCCATCGCGTCGCACCTGACAAGAAACGGACATGAAGTGACGGTGTGGGCCCATTCCGCGGAAGAGGCCGCGAGGCTCTCCGCCGAGAGATCGCTCCGGGCCTTTCCCGGCGTCTCCTTCCCGGAAGGGATCCGCTACACGAACGACCGGGCCGACGCCCTGCGGGACTCCCGGCTGATCGTATTTGCCGTCGCCTCGCCCTACACCCGGTCCACCGCCGCGCAGTTCGCGCCTTACATCGGGACCGGACGGGACGTCGTGACGGTCACGAAGGGAATCGAGGAGGAGACCCTGATGACGCAGGCGGAGATCCTCGGGGAGCTTCTTCCGGGATGCCGGATCGCCGCGCTCTCCGGTCCCACCCACGCGGAGGAGGTGGTGCTCGGCCTGCCGACGACCATCGTGGCCGCTTCCTCGGACAGGCAGCTGGCGGAGCTTGTGCAGGAGACCTTCAGCTCGGACAGCTTCCGCGTCTATACCAACCCGGACATCCTGGGGGTGGAGCTGGGCGGATCCCTCAAAAACGTCATCGCCCTCGCGGCCGGCATGGCCGACGGCATGGGCTACGGGGACAACATCAAGGCGGCGCTGATCACCCGCGGCATCCATGAGATCGCGGGCCTCGCGATCCTGATGGGGGCGAAGGCGGAGACCCTCCAGGGACTCTCCGGCATCGGCGACCTGATCGTGACCTGCGCCTCGATGCACTCCAGAAACCGTCAGGCCGGTATCCTGATGGGCAGGGGAAAGTCCATGGAGGAGGCGATGGAGGAGGTCGGCCAGATCGTCGAAGGCGTCTACTCCGCGAAGGCCGCCCTGGCCCTCTCGAAGAAGTACGGCGCGCCGCTTCCTATCGTGGAGGAAGTCAACCGCATCCTGTTTGAGGGAAAGAGCGCCCGTCTCGCGCTGAACGATCTCATGAGCCGGGGAAGAAAGATGGAAATTACCCTGGAAAAGGAAGCGCTGCCGGAGTCCTGGAGGGACTGAGGCAGCGCGCATCTGCGAAGATTATCCTTTGGAACGGAGGAGGCCTGTGTCTCAGGAGAGGAGATCCTCCGGAATGCTGGCGGCGCGGTAGTTCTCATTGAGCGCCCCGATCGCCTCCATCTCATAGTCGTCAAGAGAAAAATCAAAGATCTGGCTGTTTTCCAGAAGGCGCTCGTCGCGCACCGACTTCGGAATGACGGCCACGCCCTTCTGAATGATCCACCGGAGTCCCACCTGCGCGGGACTTCGGTTATATTTTGCCGCGATCCGGGCGAGGATGTCCTTGCCCAGATAGGCCCCTCTCGCCAGCGGCGCGTAGGCCTGGACGGCGATCCCGTTCAGCTGGCAGAAGCGGCGGATGCCGTCCTGCACGAAGAGCGGGTGATACTCGATCTGGTTGACGGCGGGGACAACGCTGCAGTGCTCCAGAATCTCGTCCAGCTGGAACTCGTTGAAATTGGAGACGCCGATGGCTCTGGCCCTGCCGGAATGAAAAATCTCCTCCAGCACCTGCCACGTATCGAGATAACAGCCGGGGACGGGCCAGTGGATGAGATAGAGGTCGACGTAATCCAGTCCGAGACGCTCCAGCGAGCGGCTGAAGGCGCCTTCGATATTGCCGATTCTCTGGGCGTTGTTCCAGATTTTTGTCGTGATGAAGAGCTCCTTGCGGGGGATATTCCCGCTGCGGATCGCCGAACCGAGCAGATCCTCATTTTTGTAGGCGGAGGCCGTGTCGAACAGACGGTAGCCCATCGTGACGGCGGAGCTGAAGGCGTGCTCCAGTTCTCCTGCCGCGGCTTTGTAGAGCCCGAGCCCGAGCAGGGGCATCTCGCATCCGTTATTCAACAGAATCGTATTATTCATAGAACCTCCCGAAGAAAAACACGGTGCCGTCCGGATCCGGCGCTTCCGCACGGCGGAAACAGCCGATGCAGGACAGCCTTCTTTTCCGTATTCTACCACTTAATTATGAAAGATAACAGACATGTATATTACGAATCTGTTACGGCATTGCATCCTGAAAAGGAATGGTCTACAATGGTCGATGAATCGCCAACCCGTTTTATCAGGGGAATCAATCCGCTATGAAAAAACTAACGCCCGCTGTGATGGCCTATGTCGGGATGCTTACGGCCATGAATGTTGTACTGAGCCGTCTGGTGGCGGTCCCCGTCGGACTGACGCTGCGCATCTCGGCTGGACCCGTGCCCGTGATTCTGTCGGGACTCTGGCTGGGGCCCCTGGCCGGAGGCATCACCGGAGCGGCCGGGGATCTGATCGGCTGCGCCCTGAACGGCTATGCCCCCAATCCGCTGATCACGGTGTCCTCGGTTCTGACCGGCGTCATCCCCGCCCTTTTCGTCAGGTTTATCTTTCGCGACAGACGTTTTTACGTCCGTTTTCTGAGACTCTTCGCCGTCCTGGCCTGTACGATGATGATCACCTCCCAGGGCTTCTCGGTGCTGGGACTGAGCGTGATGTACGGACTTCCCTTCCGGGCGACCTGGCTGTCCAGGCTCCCCCAGACCGCCTTTCTGTGCGTGATGAATTCTTTCCTTGTGTGCCTGATCTACTCCAAGGTCCGCCTGCCGGGGCTTGCCGCACCGAAGCCGGAGAGGGGAAGAGAGGGCGGAGACGGCTCCCGCTGACCTATGATACTTTACCGAAGAGATACGGAGAACATTATGTCAAAGCCCGATTTATCCGAGAATCTGAGACGTTCCGGGGAGGGAATCCGGAAATGCGCGCGGCTGCTCGCCCGGGGACTTGAGGGAGAGAAGGAGAGCGCTCTGGCCGGAAGAGTCCTGTACCTGCTGGAAAAGCTGGAGACGGGGGAGCTGTCCGTTCACGGGACGGAGAACCCGGCAGGAGAAGAAACGGAGGCGCTCCCCGGTGATGCGGGAGAGGACGCCGCCGCGGAAAAGGCAGAGGGACAGGCCGGGGAAGATGCCGCAAGGGCCGGGCTGTACGCCGGGATCTGCGTCGATCTCATCAGGATCGCGGGGGAGGCCCTGGAAGAGATGCGGCCCGCGCCGGGCCCCTTCGGCGAGGCGGCCTTCGCCTCCTCGGTCTCCTGCGTCTTCGCGGCCTCAAGGGGGCTTGCCGCCTGGACCTACACGCTGACCGGCTGCCTCGCGGACCGCGGCGCGGCGAAAAGACTCAATTCCTCCGCGCTCCGGGAGGAGGAGCGGATCGGGAAGCGGTACGAGAAGCTCTGCCGCGGTGCGAGGGAGCGCATTCTCTACGGCTGAAACAGTCCGTCAATCATTCTGTAACAAAGAGAGTATTGTCTGCCCCGGACGGCCTCCGGCCGCGCGCCGGACGAGGGGTCCGGAAAAAAAGTTCTTGCTTTTTGGCTACAAAAATGTTAATTTGTTGTTAAGTTTGTGGCGAACGATGTATGATGACTCGATTACCGGAAGGAAAGGACTGACAGGTCATCAGCGATAAACCGCCTGTCTGACGGGCGGAAGGAGCCTGGTTACTGTTATGAAAAAAATTCTGAGATTGTTAATCCTGACAGCTGTAATGACGCTTCTGCCTGTGACGGCCCACGCCGACAAGCCGAAGGTCAAGGCGCTTCGCCCCAGCACCTCTCTCTCGTCCGGATATTATATCCTCCGTCCGAGATGCGCCGGGAACAACGCTCTTTCCATCAGCGGCTTCTCCAAGGTGAAGTACGCTGTGGCGCTCTCCAAAAAATATGTCAAGAGCCCGGGACAGATCTTCTATATCAGCCGCAATTCCGACGGCACCTACAAGATCAAGAACAAGAAGTCCGGCATGGTGCTTGGCATCAAGGGCATCTCGACCAAGAGCGGCGCGACGGTACGCCAGAGCACGGACAGGGACAGCAATTTCCAGAAATGGTACATTTCCAGATATAACTGCTCCTCCGGATCCTATTACATGATCCAGTCGGCGATCTCCGACAATATGCTCACCCTGTGGGGCGGATCCGACGCGGAGAACACGAGAGTCTACATCCACACCTATCACTACGGTCTGAAGAAAGAGCACTGGTCCCTGGTCAAGGTGGGCGGCGCTCTCGCGAGCAAATACAAGACTTCGTCCAAGACGGGCATGTCGTCCGACGACTACAAGGTTCTCAACAACATCATCGGCGCGGTCGAGACCGGCGGCCAGATTTACGGAAACAGGGCCTACGGCGACTATACCGCTCCCTATACCAACACTTCCAACGAGCACACCTGCACCCTCGGCTGGGGCGCCTTCTACGGAGACGAGGCCCAGTATCTGGTCAGCCAGATCAGGAAAGCCATTCCGACGACCTTCAAGAAGATCGACAGCAAGGGCCTGATCGCCGCCGCCCTGAAGAAGAACTGGGTGAGCTCGAGATGGAGGCCGAACGCCAGTGAGATCGCCGTTCTCAAGAAGCTGATCGTCACCAAGGCGGGCAAGCGCATCCAGGATCAGATGTTCTCCTCCCTGATGAAGCAGTTTGTCAGCTCCTGCACGAGCGAGTACACCAACAATACCTGGGCCATCATGATGTACTGCCAGATCCGCCATCTCGGCGGAAAGAGCGGCGCCGACCGTATCTTCAGACGCTGCAAGGCCAAGGGCAGCTACACCCTCGATACCATCATGTGGGCGCTTCAGCAGGATCAGTCCGATTCCTCCAGCAGCTATCAGGTGGGCGACACCATTTTCTGGTCGCGCCACGAGAAATGCTGTGAATTCATTCAGAAGTACGCCGCGTGATGAATCCTGAAATGACCGTGGCCGCCGTCTTCGCGGTGTTTGCCGCCGCCGCGGCGGTTCTGATCCTCCTTGAGAGATCAAGGCAGAACAGACAACTTCATGACAAGATCAAGAACAGCTGGGGCAGTCCTCTGTCCCAGCTGTTTTCCGTGCGGGAGCCGGAAGAAATCCGCGTGTGGTCCGACAGCGGAAGGGGAAGCCCGGAACGGGACCGCTGCGCCGCGATGGACGATATCACCGCGAAGGATCTCGACCTTGACCGGGTCTTCCGCCTCATGGACCACACCCTGAGCTCGCCCGGCTCCGAGGTTCTCTACGCCTGGCTGCGTCATCCTCTGACGGATCCGGAGGCCCTGAAGGAAAGGATCCGCGCGGAGGATTATTTTGAAGCCCACGAGGCGGAGCGGAACCGCATCCGGGAGATCCTGCTCCGCACGGGGCGTCTGAAAAAAGGTTCCTTCGCGGCTTCGATCCTCGCGCTGGAGGAGGCGGAGCCCATCGGAAGATCCTCCTATCTGATTCTTTCCGTCCTGACGGCGGCTCTCTTCGTGCTCCTCTTTGTCAGCCCGCTCGCTGCGGTCATCGGTATGGTGCCGGTCCTGTTTCTCGACTTCAGGACGCATCTGGCGATGAAGGAGAGGACGGCTCCCTGTATCGCGGGCTTCCGCGCGGTTCTTCGTCTCCTGGAGGCGTCCGACCGGATTCTCGCGCTGGACATTCCGGAGCTCAGGCCTTATACCGGGGGACTTGCGGAGGCGTCAAAGGCGTTTTCCGGGTTCCGGAAGGGGGCGTTTCTGATCACCTCCGCCGGGAGCGTGGGGACCGGCATCGGAGACGCCGTACTCGAATATATCAAGATGTTCTTCCATGTGGATCTGATCCGCTTCGACGCGATGCTCGCCGCGGTCAGAGGACACATCGGCGAGGCCTGCCTCCTTCTCGACCGGATCGGTTCCCTGGACGCGCTCGCCGCGGCGGCCTCCTTCGGAAAGTCCGCCGGATGCGTCTGCCGGCCTTCCTTCGCCGCGGAAGAGGGCGGCGCCGCGGAAGCGGCGGCATACGGAAACAGCGGGGCGGGTGCCGGGTTCGCGGCGGAGGCGCTTGTCCATCCCCTGCTGACGGATCCCGTTCCCAACAGTATTTCTGTGAAACAGGACGTGCTGCTGACGGGCTCAAACGCCTCCGGGAAATCCACGTTTCTTCGAAGCGCCGCCCTCGCGGCGGTCATGGCCCAGAGCGTGGGGCTGGTGACGGCCGCGTCTTACCGGGCTCCGATGTACCGGATCATCACCTCGATGGCGCTGGAGGACAGCCTGGAAAACGGAGAAAGCTACTACGCGGTGGAGATCCGGTCCCTCAAGCGGATCTGTGACGCCGCCGCTCTCCCCGGACCGCCGGTGCTCGCCGTGATCGACGAGGTGCTGAAGGGGACGAACACGACGGAGCGGATCGCCGCCTCCTCCCAGATCCTGAAGGCGCTCGCCGGAGGGAACGCGATGATCATCGCGGCGACCCACGACGGGGAGCTGACGGAGATGCTGAAGGGGCTCTACCGCAATATGCATTTCGGAGAGACCGTCACCGGCGGGGACGTGAGTTTCGACTATATTCTGAGAGACGGGGCGTCGGAGGGTCGCAACGCGATCCGTCTGCTCGCCGAGGCCGGCTACGGGGCGGAGATCACGGACGGCGCCAGGCGATGCGCGCGGGAATTCGAGGAGACGGGAGAGTGGAGGCTCTGAACGCGGCCGCCAGACAGCGGGCCGGCAGACGCCCGGAGAGGAAACGGAATCTATGAAAGTGGTCATCTATACCGACGGCGCCGCCAGGGGCAACCCGGACGGGCCGGGAGGATACGGAACGATCCTCCTCTATACGGACAGGACAGGGCACGTCCACCGCAGAGAGCTGTCCGAAGGCTTTCGGAACACCACCAACAACCGGATGGAGCTGATGGCGGCCATCGCCGGCCTGGAGGCCCTGATCCGTCCCTGCGAGGTGGAGCTCCACTCGGACTCGAAATATCTCACGGACGCCTTCAACAAGGGCTGGATCGATTCCTGGATCAGAAACGGCTGGAAAAAGGCCGACCGTAAGCCGGTCCTCAACGTGGACCTGTGGGAGAGGCTGCTGAAGGCCGCCGAGCCCCACAGCATCCGCTGGATCTGGGTCAAGGGCCACAGCGGCGATCCGGAGAACGAGCGCTGCGACAGCCTGGCGACCGCCGCGGCGGACGCGCTGAAATAAACAGAGCGGCGCACGGAAGCGGTCAGGCAGACACGCCGGCACGGCCGGCGGACGCGCTGAAATAAACGGTGCGGCTCACGGAAGCGTTCAGGCGGACGCTCCGGCACGGCCGGAGGACGCGCTGAAATGATCGCGCCCCTTGTATTTGAGAGACCATCTGTGCTATATTACAAAAACGAGTTTAAACATACGGGAGGCATATCGTGGAAAAATACGGAGTCAATACCCTGAGACAGATGTTTCTTGACTTCATGGAGGGAAAGGGCTGTCTGGTCAAGAAGTCGTTTTCCCTGGTACCGCACAACGACAACAGCGTGCTCCTGATCAACGCGGGCATGACGCCGCTCAAGCCGTATTTTACGGGAGCGGAGGTTCCGCCGAGAAAGCGGATGGCCACCTGCCAGAAGTGCATCCGGACGGGAGATATCGAAAATGTCGGCCACACGGCGAGGCACGGCACTTTCTTTGAGATGCTCGGAAATTTTTCCTTCGGCGATTACTTCAAGACCGAAGCCATCCACTGGACGTGGGAGTTCCTGACGGAGACCGTCGGGCTTGATCCGGACCGCCTCTATCCGTCCGTCTACCTCGACGACGACGAGGCCTTCGACATCTGGAACAAGGAGATCGGCATTCCGGCGGACCGGATCTACCGGTTCGGCAAGGAGGACAATTTCTGGGAGCACGGCGCGGGTCCCTGCGGACCGTGTTCCGAGGTCTACTACGACCGCGGCGAGCAGTACGGCTGCGGAAAGCCGGACTGCGCCCCGGGCTGTGACTGCGACCGCTATATGGAAATCTGGAACGACGTTTTCACGCAGTTCGAGAACGACGGAAACGGCAATTACACGCCGCTGAGCCAGAAGAATATCGATACGGGCATGGGACTCGAGCGTCTGGCCGTCGCCGTCCAGGACGTCGATTCCATGTTTGACATCGACACGATCAAGGCGCTGAGGGACAAGGTCTGCGAGGTGACGGGCTCAACGTACAAGGAGGATCACAACACGGACGTCTCCATCCGCATCATCACGGATCACATCCGCTCCGCCACCTTCATGATCTCCGACGGGATCACTCCCTCCAACGAGGGGCGCGGCTACGTCCTCCGCAGACTGATCCGAAGGGCCGCCAGGCACGGAAGAAAGCTCGGCGTGACGGGCTCCTTCCTCGCGGATCTCGCGAAGACGGTGGCCGATACCTCCAGGGAAGGCTATCCCGAGCTGGAGGAGAAATATACCTTTATTCACGACGTTCTCGCATCCGAGGAGGCCGCGTTCGGAAAGACCATCGACCAGGGCCTTGTCATCCTCGCCCAGAGGGAGCAGGAGCTCGAAAGCAGCGGGGAGAAGGTGCTCTCCGGCGAGAAGGCCTTTGAGCTCTACGACACCTACGGATTCCCCCTGGATCTGACGAAGGACATCCTGGAGGAGAAGGGATACTCCGTCGACGAGGAGGGCTTCGCCGCCTGCATGCAGGAGCAGCGGGTGCGCGCGAAGAACGCCCGCAGCAAAACCAACTACATGGGCGCCAGGGCGACGGTCTACGATGAGATCGGACAGGACGTCACCACGGAATTCACCGGCTACACGACGATGACGGACAGCTCCAGGATTCTGGTTCTGACGTCCAAGGTCGACGAAGAGAATTACGGGGAGCTGGTGCAGGCGCTCGCGGACGGCGACGAAGGCACCGTGATCACCGCGAAGACTCCCTTCTACGCCACGATGGGCGGCCAGCTGGGAGACACGGGCGAGATCCGCACGCCGCTGGGCCGGTTTGAGGTCCGGGATACCATCCAGCTCCGCGGGGGCAGAGTGGGCCATGTGGGCGTCGTGACGGAGGGAATGATCCGTCAGGGCGACACGGCGGAGCTTTCCGTCAACAACGAAAAGCGTCTGGACACCCAGAAGAACCACAGCGCCACCCACCTTCTCCAGAAGGCCCTGAAGCTGGTTCTCGGGGATCACGTGGAGCAGAAGGGATCCTACGTCGATCCGTTCAGGCTCCGCTTCGACTTCGTCCATTTCAAGCCCATGACGCCCTCCGAGATCGAGGAGGCCGAGCGCATCGTCAACGACAAGATCCGCGAGGCCATCGAGGTCCGCACGGAGGTCATGTCCATCGAGGACGCCAGGAAGACAGGCGCCATGGCGCTCTTCGGCGAGAAGTACGGCGAAGAGGTCCGCGTCGTCTCCATGGGCGATTTCTCGAAGGAATTCTGCGGAGGAACCCACGTCCGCCAGACCGGAGAGATCCAGGCCTTCAAGATTCTGAGCGAATCCGGCATCGCCGCGGGCGTCAGGAGAATCGAAGCCCTGACGGGCGAGGCGGTATTCCGCTATTACAGAAAGCAGGAGAGCCTGCTGGCCGAGGCCGCGAAGCTTCTGAAGACCTCGCCCTCCGACGTCAGCGCGAGGATCCGCCATCTCCAGGAGGAGCTGCGGAGCGCCGGCGCGGAGATCGAGTCCATGAAGGCGAAGGCGGCCCAGGCGTCCATGGGAGACGCCGCCGCCGGCGCCGAGGAAAAGAACGGCGTCAAGGTCCTGGTGAGGCAGATTGACGGCGTCGACATGAACGAGCTGAGAAATCTGGGCGACACCCTCAAGGAGCAGCTCGGCGAGTCGATCGTGGTGCTCGCTTCGGCCGCCGACGGAAAGGTGAACCTCATGGCCACCGCGACGGAGGGGGCTGTCAAGGCCGGAGCCCACGCCGGAAACATCGTCAAGGCCGCCGCGAAGGTCTGCGGCGGAGGCGGAGGCGGACGGCCGAACATGGCCCAGGCGGGAGGCAAGGATCCTTCCAGGACCGCCGACGCCTTGGAGGAGGCCAGAAAGACCGCCCTCTCCCAGATCTGAGACCCCGGTTCCGGGGTGCCGGACCTGAGGACAAAAAGCGGTTGACGAATCCGAATTTGTATGTGTATAATGTCTTGTGTTTGAAAAATACCCCGATAAGGTGATGGGGGAGGTGAAATCAGCAATATGGCAAATGTCATCGTCAAAGAGGGCGAATCTCTCGACAGCGCATTAAGAAGATTCAAACGCAGCTGCGCTAAGGCGGGCATTCAGCAGGAAATCCGCAAGCGCGAGCACTACGAGAAGCCGTCAGTGCGCCGCAAGAAGAAATCCGAAGCTGCCCGCAAGAGAAAGTATAACTGATACAGTTCAATGATATGCCCCGGCTTAACTGTCGGGGCATTATTCATGCAGGATATGGAAGCCGGAAAATTTGTGACACAGAAATACCGCATCGCCTCGCCCAGACTGAAGAGCAGTCTGGTGTTTCTGATGCTCGGCGATCTCCACGGCGAGATCTACGGGGACGACAACGAGAGCCTCGTGCGGGCCGCCGGCCAGACGGCGCCGGACGTGATTCTCTGCCCGGGCGATATGGTCACCTCCGGCTGTCCCGAGGAGATCGGGACCGCGGCGGATCTGCTCCGGCGTCTTTCGCGGATCGCACCCGTGTATCTGGCGCCCGGAAACCACGAGACGAAGCTGCGGACCCTTCCGGCGGACTACAGGGCGTGCCTCAGGGCCTTCCGCGATGCCGGCGTCCGCGTCCTCAGGAACGAGAGCGCTTCCCTCGAGGTGCGCGGCGAGAAAATCCGGATCACCGGCCTGGAGCTGCCGGCTTCCAAATACGGGAAATTCCGGTTTCACGGACTGGGCAGGGAGGAGCTGCTCGCGCTCACCGGGCCGCGGGACGAAGAGGCCTATCAGGTCCTGATCGCGCACAATCCGGCCTTTGTCCCCCGGTATCTGCGCTGTTTCCGGGCGGATCTCACCGTCTGCGGGCATTACCACGGCGGTATGATACGGATCACAAAGAATCAGTGCCTCATGAGTCCCTACGGATTTCCGCTGCCCCGATACGGATACGGACATTTCCGGGAGGGAGACGCCCACGCCGTCGTCACCTCGGGCCTGGGGGATCACAGAATTCCCTTCCGCCTCAACAATCCCACGGAGATCGTAAAGATTGTCGTGACGGCGGAGAAGGGGGAAGGCGCGGGCCGCGGGCACGCGGAACAGAGGAGTGCGGCAGGGGCCGCATACGGGAGAAAAGCCGGATGGCACTAGAAGTGGAGCTCAAGGCGTACGACGGTCCTCTGGACCTTCTGCTGGGGCTGATCGAAAAAAACAAAATCAATATATTCGACATTCCGATCGTGGAGATCACCGAACAGTATCTCGCCTACGTCCGAAAGATGGAGGAGGAAAACCTCGAGGTGATGAGCGAGTTCATGGTGATGGCCGCCGAGCTCATCGCGATCAAGTGCCGGATGCTCCTTCCGAAGGACGAGGAGGAAGAGGCCGGCGAGGAGGATCCCCGCGAAGAGCTGGTCCGCCGCCTGCTGGAGTACAAGACCTACAAGTACATGGCCTCGGAGCTCCGCGGCTGCATGGAGGACGTGTCCGGAAGAATGTTCAAGGAAGACACCACGCCTCCGGAGGTCCGGAAGTACCGGCCGGAGATCGATCCCGCCGACGTGGTGGGGGATCTGACCCTCGACCGGCTCCACGAGGTCTTTCTGAGCGTCCTGCGCCGGCAGGCGGACAAGATCGATCCGGTGCGCAGCCGCTTCGGCACCATCGGGCGGGAGGAGGTCTCCCTTCCCGAAAAGCTGGAGAGCGTCGCCGCTTACGCCCGGAGCCACCGGACGTTTTCGTTCCGCGCCCTTCTCGGGCGGGAGAAGAGCAGGATGCAGATCGTCGTGACCTTCCTCGCGGTGCTGGAGCTGATCAGCTACGGCCTCATCCGGGCCGCCCAGGACGACCTGGAGGACGACATCGCCCTGGAGCAGGTGCCGGACGCCGACATCGACGCGATACGGTCAAAATTCCGCGAATCGGAATTCAATGAAGGAGAAGAGAATGAGTCAGCAGACAACGGATGAAACAGCTTCCCTGCGCCCCGCCGTCGAGGCGGTGCTGTTCGCGACCGGGCGCGCCGTGTCCGCGGAGGAGCTCGCGCGGGCCTGCGGGACGGATACGGAGACCATGCGCCGCGAGATGACGGGCATGGCGGAGGAGTGGAACGCCTCGGACCGGGGAACCGAGATCATCGAGCTGGACGACGCCTGGCAGATGTGCACGAGGAAGGATTATTATCCCCAGCTGATCACCCTGGAGCTTCATCCGAGGCAGCCGAGGATGACGGACGTCCTGCTGGAGACCCTGTCGGTGATCGCCTACCGCCAGCCCGTCACCAAGGCCGAGATCGAGAGAATCCGCGGCGTCAACAGCGACCACGCCGTCAACCGCCTCGTCGAGTTCCACCTCGTGGAGGAGCTGGGCCGCGCGAAGCAGCCGGGGAGACCCATTCTGTTCGGCACGACGAGGGAATTTCTGAGGATCTTCGGCATGAGCTCTCCCGAGACCCTGCCCGAGATCAGTCCCGTCAAGCTGGAGGACTTCCGGGAAGAGGCGGAAGAGGAGGCCGACGGGAGAAACCGGGAGGCCGCCCCGGAGGAGGCGCAGGAGAAGGGGACGGACGAGCTTCCCAGGACCTCCTACGAGGACGGAGAGATCACCGTCGATATATGAATTGTATTTTTGTCTGTGCAAAATTTCGGCACAGACATTCTTTTTGGTTGAAAATAGAGTGTTCAGGGGTTACAATAGCTATGATTGCGGAGAAATCCGCAGTATTTCCGGAACAGTGCAGACCCCGGTCTGCATGGGAGAACTATATATCAATTTGGAGGACAAAAGATGAGTGAGACACAGAATGCCGCAGGCAGAAGGATTGCTTCTCTGCTTGACGCGAACAGCTTTGTCGAAATCGGCGGACAGATTACTGCCCGGAGCACCGATTTCAAACTCTCTGCCGCTCAGACGCCTTCCGACGGAGTAATAACCGGCTATGGTACGATCGATGGAAATCTCGTCTATATCTACAGCCAGGATGTTACCGTGCTCGGCGGGTCCGTCGGCGAGATGCACGCGAAGAAGATCAGCCGGATCTACAGTCTGGCCAGGAAGACAGGGGCCCCGATCATCGGACTGATCGACTGCGGCGGAATCCGCCTCGAGGAAGCGGCGGACGCACTGAACGCGCTGGGTCTCATTTACCGCAGCCAGGTCATGGCCTCCGGTGTGATTCCTCAGATCACCGCGGTGTACGGCAGCTGCGGCGGCGGTCTTTCCCTGATCCCCGCGATGGCTGACTTCAACTTCATCGAGACGACGGGCGGACGCCTTTTCGTCAACGCGCCGGACGCCGTGGAAGGCAACAGCGCCGACAAGTGCGACACCGCTTCTCCCGCGTATCAGATGAAGGCCGGCAACGCCGACTTCGCCGGAACGGAGGCGGAGCTGACGGAGCAGATCCGCTCGCTCGTCGCCATGCTCCCGCAGAACAATGAGGACGAGGGCGCCGCGATGGAGATCACCGACGATCTCAACCGCTCCTGCACCGGCCTTGCCTCCACCATCGGAAACGCCGAGGACACCCTCAGGATCCTCAGCGACAGCGGCGCGTTTTTCGAGACGAAGAAGGAATTCGCCCCGTGTATGGTGACCGGCTTCATCCGCCTCGGCGGCTACACCGTCGGCGCGGTGGCGAACCGCGGCGACAGCGACACCATCTGCGCGCGCGGCGCGGAGAAGGCCGCCGATTTCATTTCCTTCTGCGACGCCTTCAATATTCCGGTCCTCACCCTTGCCAACGCCGCCTCCTTCAAGGCGACCGAGTGCACGGAGAAGCTGATGCCGAAGGCGGCTGCCAGACTGGCCTACGCCTATGTGAACGCCACGGTCCCCAAGGTCACGGTGGTGACGGGGAAGGCCTACGGAAGCGCCTACATCCTCATGGGATCGAAGTCGGTCGGGGCCGATATGGTCTACGCGTGGCCGAACTCCGAGATCGGAACCATGAACGCCTCCATGGCGGCGAAGATCATCACCGGCGGAACGGATGCCGAGGAGATCAGAAAGACCGCGAAGGATTACGCGGCCCTGCAGCAGAACGTCGTCTCCGCGGCCCGCAGAGGCTATGTGGACACGATCATCGAGGACGCCGATACCAGAAAATATGTGATCGGCGCGTTCGAGATGCTCTACACAAAACGTGAGGATCGTCCCGACAGAAAGCACGGAACGGTCTGAGAAAGGCGGCATCGATGAAAAACCTGAAGAAATTCATGATTTCTTTCCTGTGCGTCGCGGCGGCCTGCCTCGCGCTGGGCGGATGTGAGAAGACCTCCTCCCAGATCGAGTCGGAGAGCAGGGAGGCGATCAAGGCCAGGAACCTTGAGGACGTCCGCACCTACACGGAAGAGTATTTTGCCGAAGCCATGAAGAAGCTCTCCTGCGAACAGCTCGCCAGCTACATGGACGAGCAGGGAGCGGTGGTTTCCATCCCCTTTGACAACGACTGGCAGTACCGCTGGGCGCAGTTCGAGGAGAAGCACGGGAAGGTCACGGACGCCGTGGTCGATCTCGTCGACAAGACGGACAACGGCTTCACCGGAAGAATCATTCTCACCGGCGAGGACGAAGGGCAGATGGCCCTGACCGTCACCTATGACAGCTCGCTGAGACCGATCTCCACGGCGATCGCGGATTACTCCGACGACTCGCAGGAGACGCTGGGCAGCAAGATGGCGGCGGCCGGCATCAATACCGTGACGGGACTTCTCGTCGTGTTCTCGGTCCTGATCCTGCTTTCCCTCATCATCAGCTGCTTCAAGCTGCTGAACAAGGCGTCGGAGGTGGCCCCGGAGAAGAAGGACGCGTCCGCTTCCGCGCCGGCTCCCGCCAGGGCAGCCGCCCCCGCGGCCGCGCCGTCCGAGGAGATTGACATCGCGAAGAACCAGGAGCTCGTCGCGGTGATCGCGGCGGCGATCGCGGCCGCGGAAGAAAAGCCTGTCGAGGGCTATGTTGTACGTTCCATCAGAAGACTTCACAATAATAAATGGCGCTGAAAGAGCAGCCGGGAGGTAAAAATATGAAGAACTATACGATTACGGTCAACGGAACCGCTTACAGTGTAACAGTTGAAGAAGGCGTCGCCACGGCTCCCGCAGCCCCGGCGGCAGCGCCCGCTCCCGCGCCGGCAGCTCCTGCCGCAGCGCCCGCCCCGGCTCCCGCGGCTGCTTCCGCGCCGGCCGGCTCCATCGAAGTCGCGGCCTCCGTGCCCGGCAAGGTCTTCAAGATTCCGGCATCTGTCGGCGCCGCGCTCAAGGCGGGCGATCCGGTCATCATCCTCGAGTCGATGAAGATGGAAATCCCGGTCGTCGCTCCGGAGGACGGAACGGTCGCCAGCATCAACGTATCCGTCGGAGAACAGGTTGAAACCGGAACGCTTCTTGCAACCCTCAACTGATAATCGGAGGTCTTCTGCAGATGAGTATAGTTGACACACTGTCAAATCTGGCTCAGCAGACCGCGTTCCTCAATCTCACGTGGGGCAACTACGTGATGATTGCGGTCGCTCTGGTGTTCCTGTATCTGGCAATTAAAAAAGAGTACGAGCCGCTTCTGCTGGTTCCGATCGCGTTCGGCATGCTGCTCGTCAATATCTATCCGGACATCATGATGAAGCCGTCCGATTCCTCGAACGGTATCGGCGGTATGCTCTACTACTTCTACACGCTGGACGAGTGGAGCCTTCTTCCGTCGCTCATCTTCATGGGCGTCGGCGCCCTCACGGATTTCGGACCGCTGATCGCCAACCCGATCTCGTTCCTCATGGGAGCGGCGGCCCAGCTCGGCATCTATGTCGCGTATTTCCTGGCGATTCTTTTCGGCTTCAACGGCAAGGCGGCCGCGGCGATCTCCATCATCGGCGGAGCCGACGGCCCGACCTCCATTTTCCTTGCGTCCAAGCTCTCCCAGACGGAGCTGCTGGGGCCGATCGCGGTCGCCGCGTATTCCTATATGTCGCTCGTCCCGATCATCCAGCCTCCTGTCATGAAGCTTCTCACTTCGGAGCAGGACCGCAAGATCAAGATGGGACAGCTTCGTCCCGTGTCCAAGCTTGAGAAGATCCTCTTCCCGATCATCATCACGATCGTGGTCTGCATGATCCTTCCGACGACGGCACCGCTGGTCGGCATGCTCATGCTCGGCAACCTGTTCCGTGAGTCCGGCGTGGTCCACCAGCTGACGGAGACCGCGAGCAACGCCCTGATGTACATCGTCGTCATCTTCCTCGGGACCTCCGTCGGAGCGACGACGAGCGCCGAGGCCTTCCTCAAGGCCAGCACGCTCAAGATCGTGGCCCTCGGACTGATCGCCTTTATCTTCGGCACCGCGGGAGGATGCGTGCTCGGTCAGGTACTGAAGCGGGTGACGAAAGGGCGGATCAATCCTCTGATCGGCTCCGCCGGCGTCTCCGCCGTCCCGATGGCGGCGCGCGTCTCGCAGAGAGTCGGAGCGGAGGCGGATCCCACGAACTTCCTTCTGATGCACGCGATGGGACCGAATGTCGCGGGCGTCATCGGAACGGCGGTTGCGGCCGGAACCTTCATGGCAATCTACGGAATCTAAAGTCTGTTTTTCGATAAACGGGAGGAACAAAAAGAATGGCTGATGTGAAAAAAAAGCCAGTACAGATTACTGAGACAATCCTTCGCGACGCCCATCAGAGTCTGATCGCGACGCGAATGACGACGGACGAGATGCTTCCGATCGTCGATAAGCTTGACAAGATCGGTTTCCGCGCGGTGGAGTGCTGGGGCGGCGCGACCTTCGATTCCGCCCTGAGATTCCTTCACGAGGATCCGTGGGACAGGCTCCGCAAGTTCCGCGAGGGCTTCAAGAACACGAAGCTGCAGATGCTTTTCCGCGGACAGAACATCCTCGGCTACAAGCCCTATCCGGACGACGTCGTCGAGTACTTCGTACAGAAGAGTATCGCCAACGGCATCGACGTGATCCGTATCTTCGACTGCCTCAACGATCTCCGCAATCTCGAGACCGCCGTCAAGGCGACCAAGAAGGAGAAGGGCGAGGCCCAGGTGGCTCTTTCCTATACGCTGGGCAAGGCCTATACCATCGACTACTGGGTCAATGAGTGCAAGGCCATCGAGTCCATGGGCGCGGACTCCATCTGCATCAAGGACATGGCGGGTCTTCTTCTTCCGTACACCACGACGGAGCTTGTCAAGGCCCTCAAGGAAGCGACGGATCTTCCGATCGAGATGCACACCCACTACACGTCGGGCGAAGGCTCCATGGCCTACATGAAGGCCGTCGAAGCCGGAGCGGACATCCTCGACTGCGCGATGAGCCCGTTTGCCCTCGGCACTTCCCAGCCCGCGACCGAGGTCATGGTCGCCGCGCTTCAGGGAACGCCCTACGACACGGGTCTCGATCTGACGGCGCTGGCCGAGATCGCCGATTACTTCAGACCGATCCGCGAGAAGTATCTCGAGAACGGCCTGATGAATCCGAAGAACATGGGCGTCAACATCAAGACGCTTCAGTACCAGGTCCCGGGCGGAATGCTTTCCAACCTGACGGATCAGCTGAAGAAGATGAACGCGGAAGACAAGTTCTACGAAGTGCTCGAGGAGGTCCCGAAGGTCCGCGAGGACATGGGCGAGCCGCCTCTTGTCACGCCGTCCTCTCAGATCGTCGGAACCCAGGCGGTCATGAACGTGCTCACGGGCGAGCGCTACAAGGTCGTCCCGGCCGAGACGAAGGATATGTTCCTCGGAAGATACGGAAAGTCGACGCTTCCGTTCAACGCGGAGATCCAGAAGAAGGTCATCGGCGACGAAGAACCCATCACCTGCCGTCCGGCCGACCTGCTCGATCCGGGTCTTCCGGAATTCGAAAAGGCGATCGCCGCCTACAAGCAGCAGGATGAGGACGTCCTTACCTACGCCCTGTTCCCAGAGGTCGCCATGGACTACTTCAAATACAGGGACGCCCAGAAGACCGGCGTTGACGTAAAGAGCGCTGATCTGGAGAACAAGTCCTATCCGGTATGACCGGTATAACATGATCTGACGATGCCCGGGTCCGCTGATCTGACGGATCCGGGCCGTTTTGCGGAGAGGACCGCGCGAAGTCATTCCGCGTCTCACCGGCTGTCCGCCCTTACCGGGGACCGGCCGGAAAGAGGGACGCGCGCCTTCTTCGGAGGAGATGCCGTTGCAGAAGAAAAATGTGGTCATCATCGGCGGCGGTGCCGCGGGGATGATGTGCGCCGCGCTCGCGGCCGGTCCGGGCGCCGGCGTCACGATCGTCGAAAAAAACGAGAAGCTCGGGAAGAAACTCTTTATCACCGGAAAGGGACGGTGCAATTTCACCAACCTGTGTTCTCCCGGGGAGTTTCTTGAAAACGTGGTGACGAATCCGCGCTTTCTGTTCAGCGCCGTTTCCGCCATGACGCCCGAAGACGTCGTGGCCCTGTTTGAAACATGGGGGCTTGACGTCAAGGTGGAACGGGGGAGGAGGGCTTTCCCCGTCTCGGACCGGTCCGCCGACGTGATCGACACGCTGAAGAAGCGGCTCAGGGAGCTCCGGGTGAAGGTGCTCCTCCTGACGTCCGCGCTCGGCATCGTGACGGAGGACGGAGCGGTGAAGGGCGTGAAGATCCGCAGGGACGGCGCGGAATCGGTTCTGCCCGCGGACTTCGCGGTGGTCGCCACCGGCGGAATCACCTACCCCTCCACGGGCTCGACGGGCGACGGGTACCGCTTCGCCGCGGAGGCCGGCCATCACGTGACGGCGCTCACGCCCTCCCTTGTGCCGCTGAACTGCGCGGAGGAGTATGTCAGAGCCATGCAGGGCCTGTCCCTGCGGAACGTGGAGCTGCATATCCGGAAAGGAAAGAAGGAAGTCTTCCGGGGCTTCGGGGAGATGATGTTCACCCATTTCGGCGTCACGGGTCCCCTCGTTCTGTCGGCCAGCGCGAAAATCGGGCCGATGATCGGCAGGGAAACGCTCGAGACGTGGATCGATCTCAAGCCCGCCGTGACGGAGGAGATGCTCGACCGGCGGATTCAGCATCTCGCCGCCGAAAGTCCCGCCCGGGAGCTGAAGAACGTCCTGGGAAATCTCTATCCTTCGGGCCTTCAGCCCGTGATCCCGCAGATCGCCGGCGTGGATCCCGGACGGCGGATGCGCGAGCTGACGAAGGCGGACCGGGGAAATCTGGTCCGGGTGACGAAGCATTTCCCGATTACCCTCACGGCCCTCAGGGGGTGCAATGAAGCGGTGGTCACGAAGGGCGGCGTTTCCGTAAAGGAAATCGTGCCCTCCGGCATGGAGTCAAAGCTGGTCGAAGGGCTGTATTTCGCCGGGGAGGTGCTGGATCTCGACGCCTATACGGGAGGATACAATCTGCAGATCGCCTGGTGCACCGCCGCCGCGGCCGCCCGCTCCATCCGGAGCCGCACAGAAACGGAATGACGACTGACACAGACAGTAAGGAGGAAACAGCCTTGAACATAGCAATCGACGGGCCGGCCGGAGCCGGAAAAAGCTCGATCGCGGTCATGGCCGCGAAGGAACTGGGAAGCGTCTATGTCGATACGGGAGCCATGTACCGCGCGATGGCGCTGCATATGCTCCGTCTCGGCGTATCTCCGGAGGATACGGGCGCCCTGGAGCGCGCGTGCGTCTCGGCGGATATTTCGATCCGCTACGAGGGCGGAGAGCAGAGAATCCTGCTGGGCGGAGAGGACGTCACGGGCCTTCTGCGCGACGAAAAAGTCGGCAATATGGCCAGCTCCGTGTCCGCCTGCCCGAAGGTGAGGGAGAAGCTGGTGGAGCTGCAGCAGAAGCTGGCCGCCTCCACGCCCGTCGTCATGGACGGAAGGGATATCGGCACCGTCGTTCTGCCGGATGCCGAACTCAAGATCTACCTGACCGCGGATCCCCGCGTGAGGGCGGAGCGGAGAGCGCGGCAGCTCTATGACGGCGAGCTCCCCGGCGAAGAGGCGCTCCGGGAGATCGAGAAGGATATCCGGGAGAGGGATCTCCGGGACATGACGAGGGAGACGTCTCCTCTCAGAAAGGCGGACGACGCGGTCGTCGTCGACTCCTCCTCCATGACGACGGAGGAGGTCCTGGCCGAGATCCTCCGTCTCGCGCGGGAGGCGTCCGGCGGAGACGGAACTGTATGCTGAAGGTGACGGTCGCCGGAAGCGCCGGCTTCTGCTTCGGCGTGAAGCGGGCGGTGGGGCTGGCGTACGGGGAAGCGAAGAAGCAGGGGAGCGGCGTCTACACCCTCGGGCCGATCATCCACAACGAGTATGTGATCAGCGACCTCAGGGAGCACGGCGTCCGGATCGTCGACGAGGACCTCGTCTGCGCGGAGACCGGCCGCAGGATCCCGGAGGGATCGACGGTGATCATCCGTTCCCACGGCATCTCCAGGGAGCTCCACGAGAAGCTGAAGGCCGGCGGATGCCGGATCATCGACGCCACCTGCCCCTTCGTTCACCGGATCCACGAGATCGTCTCCGAGAGCGGCCGGAAGGGAAATCCGGTGGTGATCATCGGCGATCCCGCCCACCCCGAGGTGCAGGGCATCAGGGGCTGGGCCCTGGGCGAGTGCCGGGTCATCGAGAACGCGGAGGAAGCAGAGCGATTAAATCTGTCAAAAAACGCAGAAATCTGTGTTGTCGCTCAGACAACCTTCAATTTCCATAAATTTCAAGAATTAGTTGAAATTATAAAGTATTTAGGGTATCATGTAGTAGTTACGAATACCATTTGCAACGCTACAAGAGAACGTCAGGAAGAGGCTCTGGAGCTGGCAGGCAGGTCGGACGTGATGATCGTGATCGGAGGAAAAAACTCCTCCAACACGCAGAAACTGGTCGATATCTGCCGAAGCCGCTGCCCCCGAACCTATTTCGTACACTCACCCGAAGATTTGGAGTCTGTCAGAATCAAGTCCGATAGTTGCGTAGGTATTACAGCAGGGGCTTCCACCCCAAACATTATTATCCAGGAGGTTTCACTAGATGTCAGAAGAACAGAGTTTTGAGCAGATGATTGCTGAAAGCTGCAAGCCAATCAGAAACGGAGAAGTGGTTGAAGGCACTGTTCTAGACGTGAAACCGGATGTTGCCTATCTCAACATCGGTTACAAGTCAGACGGTACACTCACAAAGGAAGAGTACAGCAGTGAGAACGTCGATCTCACGACGAAGCTGGCTCCGGGCGACAAGCTTGAGGTCAAGGTCCTCAAGGTCAACGACGGCGAGGGACAGGTCACGCTGACCTACAGACGTCTCGCGCAGGAGAAGGGCAACAAGCGCATCGAGGAAGCCCATCTCAACAATGAAGTTCTCAAGGCAAAGGTCTCCCAGGTTCTCAACGGCGGTCTCACCGTTCTCGTCGAGGACACCAGGGTATTCATTCCGGCCAGCCTTGTATCCGACGTATATGAGAAGGATCTCACGAAGTACGACGGACAGGAGATCGAGTTCAGGATCACGGAGTTCAATCCGAAGAGAAGAAGGATCATCGGCGACCGCCGTCATCTGATCGCGGAGAGAAAGGCCGAGGCCGCGAAGGAGCTGTTCTCCAGAATCCAGGTCGGCGACGTGGTTCAGGGTACCGTCAAGAACGTCACGGATTTCGGCGCTTTCGTCGATCTCGGCGGCGCGGACGGCCTGCTTCACATCTCCGAGATGTCCTGGGGCCGTGTGGAGAATCCGCACAAGAATTTCCACGTCGGCGACCAGCTTGACGTCCTGATCAAGGATATCAGGGACGACAAGATCGCTCTTTCCCTCAAGTTCCCGGAGAACAATCCGTGGATCGAGGCGTCCGAGAGATTCGCGGCAGGAACGATCGTCAGAGGCAAAGTGGCCCGCATGACGGATTTCGGCGCTTTCGTCGAGCTTCTTCCGGGCGTTGACGCTCTGCTTCATGTCTCCCAGATTTCCAGGAACCATGTCGACAAGCCGAGCGACGTTCTTTCCGTCGGCCAGGAGATCGAGGCGAAGGTCGTCGATTTCAACGCGGAAGACCGCAAGATCTCCCTTTCCATGAAGGTTCTCGAGACGGAGCCGTCGGCTCCGGCGCCCGAGGTAACCGAGGCCCCCGCCGAGGAAGTCCCCGCGGAAGAGCCGGCCGAGGAGGTCTGATCTTCTCAGCGCGTTCCCAGATAGTCCAGGGCCGACCGTATATAGCGGAGCATCAGGTCCCGGTCATGCAGGAACGCATCTGAATAGGCAGCAAGGTGAAAGCAGTTCTCACGAACTGCTTTTTCTTTGCGCGTTTTGTCGACGTAGACGGACATGGAGCGGTGGATGGAGTACCCCTCCAGAGGCAGATAATCATAGTTTTCCGTGTCCGTGTGGTAGCAGCGGATCTTTCCGTCCCGCAGGTGGACCGCCAGCTGCGCCTCGCGCCCCTCATAGGTGAGATGGTACACCTCGTCGTGGACCGCCAGGCGGGAGGGGAAGGCTTTTTCCGTGAGAAGGGTATAGACCACCGTCTCCCGGATCAGATCGCCGGAGGCGTCCGCGAGGACGAAATTTCCTCCGAGAAGATCCGTCAGGGCGTCAAAGGACAGAATGACCAGCGTGTTCTGGGCGTCCGAGCGGCGGGCCGCCTCCTGCCTTCCGAAAAAAGCGGCGTAGTCGAAGAGCCTCCGGGAGGGGAGACTTAAGAAGGAAGCGATATGCCGGTACTCGGAGTAGAGGTCCCGGATCTCCCGGCCGGTCAGGGGATCCGGCATGCCGTAGGCGGCGAACTTATGCGTGAGATGAGGGATGTCGAAGGCCCTTCCGTTGAATGTGATGATTCTGCGGAACGGGGCCAGGTCCTCCGAGAGCGCTGCCAGCATCTCATACTCGTCCGCCTCCTTTTCCGGCAGAGTGCGCTTCTCCGTCGTCCCGGAAAGAAGCGAAACCATCTCCAGATGGCTGGTCCTCCAGTACCGGCCGGAGGCCGTGATGTCCAGAATGCATTCGTCTCCGCCGAGATGATCGGTGAGAGGGGTTTTCTCGAAGGTCAGCCGTTCTGTTTTCATCGTCGTCCCTTTCTCCTGACGGAAGGATTACCGGTTAGTCTCCCTGTATTATATCAGAAATGTCAACCGGCCTTCCTGTCCGCCAACCGCCCCCGGGCTGCCCGCGTTGGGATTGCGGCCGAAAGCCTTCTTGCCCGCCGGACGTCCCTGTGCTGCCAGCGCCGGGATTGCTTCCGATTCCCGTCTGATGTATAATGACAGTGTTTTTATGTTTCGAACATTTCCGTCCGGCCGCGCCGCCGACGGCGCGCGGATCCTGTGCTGTCCGCACGCAGACGGACCCGCGGGCGGCCTGACAGTACCGGGAGAGTAATGCGGGATGACATCACATCTGGGCCTTCGCCGCGCCGCGCGGATCTTCTCTTTGTTTCTGCTGCTGTTCATGACGGCGGCGGGGGCAGAGGCGGCCGAGCGCAGCGGCTTTTTCTTTGACACCACCGTCGACATCCGGGTCAACGCGAAAAACGGCGAGGCGCTTCTCGACCGGTGCTTCGATCTCTGCCGCCGTCTGGAGCTGGTGTTCTCCGCCGAGGACGAGGACAGCGAGCTGTACGCCGTCAATCACAGGACGTCCCGGATGCTGACTGTCTCCGACGACCTGCGGGACTGTCTCGCGGCGGCGCTGAAATACTGCGAGCTCACGGACGGACGTTTTGACATCACCATCTATCCCGTGTCGTCCCTCTGGGATTTCCATGCGGAGAGCCCGTCGGTTCCCGACGCGGAGGAGATCGCGTCCGCCCTCGAAAAGGTCGATTACCGGAAGGTGCATCTGGAAGGAAACGAGCTTACCTTTGATTCCGATGACACCATGATCGATCTGGGCGGCATCGCCAAGGGATACATCTCCGCCGCCCTCTGCCGTCTGCTGAGGGAGGAGGGCTGCACCTCCGCCCTGGTCAATCTCGGCGGAAACGTCAGCGCGCTGGGATTCAAAAAAGGAAAAAAGCCCTGGAAGGTGGGGATCCAGAAGCCTTTCGCCGGAAGGGGCGAGCTGCTCACCGTCGTGGACGCGGCCGACTGCTGCGTCATCACGTCGGGGACCTATGAGCGGTATTTCGAACAGGACGGGGTCTCGTACCACCATATCATCGATCCGCGGACGGGATATCCGTCGGAGACCGACGTCACCCAGGTGACGCTGATCGGCACTGACGACGCGGCCTGCGACGCCCTGGCCACCTGTGTGATCCTGACGGGGACGGAGGAAGCCGGGCCGCTGCTGGAGGCCGCCGGCGTCGAGGCGGAGCTGTACTATGTGGGCGGCGACGGCGTCCTGAGAGATGCCGGAGGGAATCCGGCATGAGGCGCGCGGACGTCCTGCTGATCGCCTCGATCTGCGCCGCCGCGCTGCTGATCCTTCTGGTCCGCCACGCGGGCAGGGGAGAGACGTCCTCGGTGCTCACGATCACCGTCGACGGGGCGCTTTACGGCACCTATCCCCTCGACGAGGACCGGGAGATCCGCATCGGGGAGACCAACGTCTGCGAGATACGGGACGGAAAGGTCCGCATGACGGAGGCGGACTGCCCCGACCGCTCCTGCGTGCGGTCAGGCGCCATCGGACGCGGCGGCGGCACCGTCGTCTGTCTTCCGAACCGCGTCATACTGAAAACGACCGGCGGGGAGGACGGCGAGGTTCCGGACACGGTCGCCGGATGACCGGTCCTTGGGACCTTGGAGAGAGCCGCGGGTCCTGCCCGCGGGAGGTGTATTCCGGAGCATTTCAGATGAAGAAAAACGCCGCCGAAAAAACCGCATATCTCGGTCTGATGTCCGCCCTTGCCATCCTGATGGGCTACGTGGAGGCCGTGCTGCCGGTCTCGATCGGGATACCGGGATTTAAGCCCGGATTCTGCAACATCGTGATCGTCTTCGTCCTGTACGCCTTTTCCGCGGGAGAAGCGGCCCTGGTGTCGGTGGTGCGGATCGCGGCGATCGGATTTCTTTTCGGCAATCTGTTCAGCATCATCTATTCGCTGAGCGGCACGGCCCTGGCCATCGCGGCGATGGCGTGCCTGAAGCGGACGGGGCGGTTCTCCGCCGCCGGCGTCAGCGCCGCCGGCGGAGCGGCCCACAACACGGGACAGCTGATCACGGCCTGCCTGCTGGTGCCGGGGATTCCCTTCTGGGATTACCTGCCGGTCCTGCTTCTGGCGGGCTGCGGGGCGGGCTGCGTCACGGGACTTCTGGCGGAAGCCGTGATGAAGCGTTTTCCCCTGATCCGCGGCGCCCGGCCATTGTAAGGAGAGACAAGCCAGATGTACGCATATATCAGAGGAACCGTGGAATACGTCGGAGAGGAGAGCGTGGTTCTCGACAACCAGGGGATCGGCTACAGGATCTTCGTTCCCTCCTCCGTGAGGGACAAGCTGAGGACCGGGGACATGTGCACGCTCTACACCCATTTTTCCGTGCGGGAAGACGCGATGCAGCTGTTCGGCTTCCTGACCAGGGACGATCTGGGCATCTACCGCATGCTGCTGGGCGTCAGCGGAATCGGCCCCAAGGGCGCCCTGGCGATCCTGTCGGTGATGAGCGCCGACGACATCCGCTTCGCCGTGCTCTCGGAGGACGCCGCCGGCATCGCGAAGGCCCCCGGCATCGGAAAGAAGACGGCCCAGAAGGTCATCATCGAGCTGAAGGACAAGCTGGATCTGCAGGAGGCCTTCGACGCGAAGGTCCGGCACGCGGAGGAGACGGACGCCGGCGCCGGCACCCCTGAAAATGAGGCGGTTCTTGCCCTGACGTCCCTCGGCTATACCGGCACGGAAGCCCTGAAGGCCGTCAGAAGCGCCGCCGCGAAGGGCGCGGCGGAGGACGTGGAGTCTCTGATCCGCGCCGCGCTGCGCGAGATGATATGAGAGGATGTGACCCATGGCCAGACAGATTGTCACAGGAACGGAAGAGACGAGGGAGGACCGCCTCCTCGCGTCGGATTCCATCCGGCCCCAGCGGCTGGACGACTACATCGGACAGGAGAAGACCAAGCAGAATCTGAAGGTCTATATCGACGCCGCCAGGATGAGAGGCGACGCGCTGGATCACGTCCTGTTTTACGGGCCTCCCGGGCTGGGCAAGACCACTCTCGCCGGCATCATTGCCAACGAGATGGGCAGCAGTATCAAGGTGACCAGCGGCCCGGCCATCGAGAAGCCGGGGGAGATCGCGGCGATTCTCAACAACCTGCAGGAGGGCGACATCCTCTTCGTCGATGAGATCCACCGGCTGAACCGGCAGGTGGAGGAGGTTCTCTATCCCGCGATGGAGGATTACGCCATCGACATCCTGATCGGCAAGGGCGCGACGGCGCGTTCGATCCGTCTCGACCTCCCGAAGTTTACGCTGGTCGGCGCGACGACGCGGCCCGGGATGCTCTCGGCCCCGCTGCGCGACCGCTTCGGCGTCATCGGGCACCTGGAGTACTACTCCGTGGAGGAGCTCAAGGCCATCATCCAGAGAACGGCGGAGAAGCTGGGCGTCCGGATCGACGACCGCGGGGCGGCGGAGCTCGCGCGAAGATCGCGGGGGACGCCGCGGCTGGCGAACCGCCTCCTGAAGCGTGTCAGGGACTTCGCGATGGTCCGGTACGACGGCACCATCACGAGCCGCGTCGCCGCCGACGCCCTGGACCTGCTCGAGGTCGACCAGTTCGGCCTGGAGAAGCTGGACCGGAGCATTCTCGAGCTGATGATCCGGAATTTCGGCGGCGGTCCCGTCGGACTTGAGACCCTGGCCTCGTCCCTGGGAGAGGACGCCGGCACCATCGAGGACGTCTACGAGCCCTATCTTCTCAAGACGGGCTTTATCACCAGGACGCCGCGGGGACGCGTCGCGACGGCCGCCGCCTACGAGCACCTGGGCTACGACTTCCCGGCCTCATAAATACCTTGAAGTTTGCACGATTTCAGTTATAATAAGACATACAGCACGTAAGTAGATCAATACGGAATCGGAGGCGTTCATGGCTGAAAAGAACACGGTTCAGGTCCTGATCGGCGGCAAGGTCACCCGTCTCAGCGGATATGAAAGCGAAGAGTATCTTGAAAAAGTGGCCCTCTATCTGAATCACAGAATCAGTGAGCTCAGCGAGCTCAAGAGCTGGCGGCGGATGACTTCCGACATGAAGAATACGTTGCTTTCCCTCAACGTCGCGGACGACTATTTCAAGGCCAGGGACCGGGCGGGAGAGCTCGAGGAGGAGATCGAGCGCAAGGACAAGGAGCTGTACAATCTCCGCCAGGAGCTTGTCAGCCTGCAGGTCATGATGGACAACATGAAGCGGTCGAACGGCCAGAAGCGATAAGAAAGGATCAGGTGATTGCCGGAGGGTAATCACCTTTTGCATAGTATGGGACAGAATACAGACAGAAGCATCAGGATACCGGAGCTTCTCGCCCCGGCGGGCTCGGTGGAGGCCCTCAGAGCCGTCATTTCCGCGGGAGCCGACGCCGTCTACATCGGCGGGACCCGGTTCGGCGCGCGCGCCTACGCCGACAACCCCGATGAGTCGGAGCTGCTCGACGCGATCGACTACGCCCATCTCCGCGGCGTCAAGGTCTATCTGACGGTCAACACGCTGCTCAAGGACGAGGAGATGACCGGACTGTACGACTACCTGCTGCCGTATTACAGGCACGGCGTCGACGCGGTCCTTGTACAGGATTTCGGCGTTCTCGCGGCCCTGCACCGGTATTTCCCGGACATGCCCCTTCACGCCAGCACCCAGATGACGGTGACGGGACCCGAGAGCGCCCGCTTCCTTAAGAAATGCGGCGTGACGCGGGTGGTCCCCGCCCGGGAGCTGTCCCTCGCCGAGCTGACCGCGATCATGGAGGAGACGGGACTCGAGGTCGAGACCTTCATCCACGGAGCCCTCTGCTGCTGCTATTCGGGACAGTGCCTCTATTCCAGCATGATCGGAGGACGAAGCGGCAACCGGGGCAGGTGCGCCCAGCCCTGCCGGCTTCTCTATCTCCTGAACAACCGCGACTTTGACGGGAGCACCTCCATCGTGGAGAGAAAGGATGCGCGGCATTATCTGAGCCCGAAGGATCTGTGCGCTGTCGACCTGCTGGACGAGCTGGCCTCCTGCGGGATCGCGTCCCTCAAGATCGAGGGCCGCATGAAGAAGCCGGAGTACGCGGCGGGGGTCGTGTCGGTCTACCGGAAATATCTCGACAGGATGGCCCGGGACGGCCGCGCGGGAAAAGCGGACGCGGCCGACCGAAGAATCCTCTACGATCTCTACAACCGAAGCGGCTTCACGGACGGCTATTTTCACCGGAGAAACGGCCCGGAGATGATGGCCTGCGTCAAGCACGAGCTGACGGATCAGGAGACCGCGGCCCGCCATTCGCTCTATGAGAAGATGAGGGAGCGCTATATGGAGCGCGAGAGAAAGGTGCCCCTCACCGTGAGAGCCGTTGTGCGGGCGGGAGAGCCGGTCTCCGCGGTCTTTTCCTCCGGATGCGCCGAATACCGGGTATCCGGAGGCGAGGTCCAGCAGGCGAGAAACAGCGCCCTGACGGAGGAGCGGATCCGGGAGCAGCTGAGCCGGGTGGGAGACACGGATTTTGAACTCCGGGAGATCACCGTGGAGACGGACGGGCAGAGCTTTCTGCCGGTGAAGGAGCTCAATGTGCTGCGCCGGGCCGGGACCGCCGGGCTTCGCGAGGCGCTCCTGAAGGGCTGCCTCCGGGATGGAGAGGTTTCCCCGGAGCCCGCCGGGAGCGAAGAAAAAAAGAAGGGCGCCGGGCAGGCATCCGCCGGCGGACGCCTGCGGATCCAGGCGCTGGTCTCGGAGCCGGATCAGCTTGCCGCCGCCCTGGCTTCGCCGGCGGTGGAGGAGATCTGCCTGGAGAGTTCCATGATCATCGCCCGGGGAGAGCCTGTCTCCTCCGCGGTGAAGCTGATCCGCTCCGTCACGGACGCCGGCCGGCAGGCCTTCATCGCTCTCCCCTATATCGACCGGGCGGGCAATCCGGCGGAGGCGCTGAAGGAGCACGCCGGGGAGCTGGAGAAGAACGGCCTCTCCGGCTTTCTGGCGAGGAACATCGATACCGCTTCGTACTTTATCAACAGGGGGCTGGCCCGCCTGGTGAAGGCGGACGCCGGCCTGTATACCTTTAACCGCGAAGCGGCCGCTTTCCTACGGGACGCGGGCATCGCCGGCGACACGGCGCCCGTGGAGCTCAACCGGAGGGAGCTCTTCCGGAGGGACAATTCCGGGAGCGATCTGATCGTCTACGGATACCTTCCGCTGATGATCACGGTCCAGTGCCTGAAGAAGACGACGGACCGCTGCACCCGCGGAAATGACAGCTTTACGCTGACGGACCGCATGGGCATGAAATTTCCGGTAAAATGTGACTGTGTTTTCTGCTATAATATAGTGCGGAACAGCCTCCCCCTCATGCTGCTGCAGGAGACGGAGACGATCCGCCGGATGGGCTTTGGCCGCGTCCGGCTGCAGTTCACCGGCGAAAGCCGGGAGGAGACGGCCCGCATCCTGAAGATCGCGGAAGGTGCGGTCAGAGAGGGCAGGCCGGTGCCGCAGGGCACCTGGACGAAGGGACATTTTCTCAGAGGAGTCGAATAGCGGCGCATGCATATACTGACACAGCTCGCGAAGTACCTGTTTATCCTGATGATGGTTCTTTTTGCCGTCGGGGATTACACGTACGTCACGCGGCGGGACGAAGAAAAGAAGAAGCGCGTTCTGGGGCGCCAGATCCGGATCATCTATCTGATGATCTCTCTCGGCTTTCTGATTATTCTGCTGAATGACAGGAGCGTCTTTACTGCGCTTCTCATGGTCAGCCTGTACATCTACTACGGCATCACCCTCGTGCTGTACCGGCTGATCTATCCACGCTCGTCCATGCTTCTCGTCAACAATATGCTGATGCTGATGAGCGTCGGCTTCATCATGATCGCGCGCATCAATCCGGACCAGGCCCTGAAGCAGTTCATGATCGCGGCCGCGGGGACGGTCGCCGCCTTCGTGATACCCGTGATCATCCGCAAGCTCAAGGCCCTCGCGAAGCTGCGGGTTCTGTACGCCGCCGCGGGAATCGTGCTGCTGCTGGGGGTTCTCGCCCTCGCCAGAATGAGCGGCGGCGCCAAGCTGTCCATCTCCGTCGGCGGGATCACCATCCAGTTTTCGGAGCTGGTGAAGATCACCTTTGTGTTCTATCTGGCCTCCAGGCTGCGCCGCGACACGTCCTTCAGGAGCGTCTGCCTCGCGACGGCCGTCGCGGCCCTTCACGTCGTGATTCTGGTGCTGTCGACGGACCTGGGCACCGCGCTGGTGTTTTTCGTGACCTATGTGGTGGTCGTCTACGTCGCCACGAGGGACGTGCGGTGGCCCGTCGCCGGACTGGCGGGAGGAGCCGCGGCCTCCGTGGCCGCCTATCATCTGTTTGCCCACGTGAGGCAGAGGGTGACGGCCTGGAAAAATCCCTTCGCCGTCTACGACACCTCGGGCTATCAGATCGTACAGGGCCTGTTCGCCATCGGCGCGGGAGGCTGGTTCGGCACGGGACTCTACGGCGGAAGCCCTGAGACGATTCCCGTCGCGGCGAAGGACTTCATCTTTGCCGCGATCTGTGAGGAGTTCGGAGCGGTGTTCGGGATCAGCCTGCTGCTGGTATGCATGAGCATGTACCTTCTCATCGTGACGATCTCGATGACGATCCGGAACCGTTTCTACCGCCTGGTCTCCATCGGTCTCGGGACGGAATACGCCTTCCAGGTCTTCCTGACGGTGGGCGGCGTCACAAAGTTTATTCCGATGACCGGCATCACGCTGCCCCTGGTCAGCTACGGCGGCAGCTCGGTGATCAGCACGATCATCATGCTGGCCATCATTCAGGGACTCTACATACTTCGCGAGGACGAAGGAGAGGAAGCACTTGAGAAATCGCAGGAATCCGGAACCGAATACGGCAGGGAAGCGGAAGAAGTCCGGTGAGCCCGGGCGCTCCGCGGGACCTTCGCGCGCCACGGGAGAGAGCGGGCCGCTGATCTATCCGGGCATGGAGGACGCGGGCATAGGCTCCGTCATCTACACCGACGGGGAACCGTACGACGAGGACGACGCCTTTTCCGACGAGGACGATGCCTTTTTCGACGGGGACGGCGTCTTTTCCGAAGGAGACGACGATGAGTTCGGCGGGGATGAACCCGGCGCCGCCGGTCCGGACGACGGGGATGACGAGGACACGGACGACGACGAGGACGCGGAGGACGAAGGGGAGGGACTCTTCGCGCGGAAGCGCCGCAGACGGAACGGGCCGTTTCTGTTCATCTCCGCGGCGTTCATCCTGTTATTCCTTCTTCTGATGGGGCATCTCGTCTGTTTCAATCTCTTTGAGAAGGACAGAATCCTCAACAGCCCCTACAACAAGAGACAGAATTCTCAGGCGGACCGGGTGATCCGGGGCCCCATCGTCTCCATCGACGGCAGCACGCTGGCGAAGACCAACGTCTACGAGGGCGGCACCGAGGAGCGGGTCTACCCCTACGCCAATATATTTGCCCACACCGTCGGCTTTTCCACCCACGGAAAGAGCGGTCTGGAATCGATCGCCAACTACCAGCTTCTGACCGCCCACAACAATATCATCGACCAGATCATCAACGAGTTCCGGAAAAAGAAGAATCCGGGGGATACGGTGGTGACGACGCTGAACGCGTCTCTTCAGGAGACCTGCTACTACGCCCTCGGGGACTACCGCGGGGCGGTGGTCGTCCTCGACGCGAAGACGGGCGCCGTGCGGGCGATGGTGTCGAAGCCGGACTTCGATCCCAACACGCTCGCCTCCGTGTGGGACGAGATGGTCTCGGATTCCTCCAACAGCCAGCTGCTGAACCGGGCGACCCAGGGGCTCTATCCCCCCGGATCCACGTTCAAGATCGTGACGGCCCTGTCCTACTTCAGGGCCTACAACACCTTCTCCGGCTTCGAGTATGACTGCACGGGCGAGTTCGAGGTCGGGGATTCCGTCGTCCACTGCTATCAGGGAGCCTCCCACGGGCTTGAGGATTTCGCCGGCGCCTTCGCCCACAGCTGCAACACCGCCTTCTCGGAGATCGGCCTGAAGCTCGGCGCCTCCCGCCTTACGTCCACCGCGAAGGACATGATGTTCGGGGAATCTCTTCCCTGTGAGCTCAACGCGTCGCGTCCCAGATGGCAGCTGGAGGTCCCGGCGGACGACGTGGATCTTGTGCAGACGGCCTTCGGGCAGGGGAAAACGCTCACGACGCCCTACCACATGGCGCTGATCTGCTCCGCCATCGCCAACAAGGGAGTGGTCATGTCGCCGTACCTGATCGACCATGTGGAGAACAACCAGGGGCACGTGATCAGCCGGAATTCCCCCTCCCGGTACCGCCGGATCATGACGGAGGAGGAGGCGGCGGAGCTGACCGCCCTGATGAAGCAGGTGGTCAGCGGAGGAACCGCGAGCGCTCTTTCCGGCCGGGTCTACGAGGCAGCCGGCAAGACGGGATCCGCCGAGTACTACAAGAGCGACGGCTCCATCGGCACCCATTCCTGGTTTGTGGGCTTCACGAATCCGGACGATCCGGATCTGATCATCGCCGTTCTCGCCGAGAACGGCGGCGCCGGAAGCTCCACCGCGGTGCCCATCGCGGAGGAGATCCTCGACAGCTATTACTACTGACAATGAGCGGAACGCGCGTCCGCGCCGGGACGTCCGCGGCGGACTTTTACGCCCCTGCGCGGGGCCGTTCCGGGAACGTTCTGACCTGGCAGGGAGGGAACCGCATGCTTTCATGGTACGAACCGCTGTATATCGGTGACAGCACCGGCCGGTACGCCGGCCGGATACGAAAAAGGCTCGATGCGGGCAGGACGGACGTCGGCCACTATCTGATCACCCTCGCCTCAAACGGCACGGACGAGCTTGATATCATACCGAGCGGCCTTCTGACCCAGTCTTTTCTGAGGGAGAGACTTCCCATGATCGTGGGGGTCGCCTCCGGCAGGAAGGAGGCCCTGAGGCTGGTGACGGCCATCGCCGGCGACTGCGTCCGGCAGACGGGAGACGTCAGAATCCGCGAATGGCTGACAGAGAAATCCATGTGACAGAATCGGGCAGGAGAAAGCAATGGCAGTACTACTGACGGTCCTTTCGGTGATCGGGAGGATACTTCTGATCCTGCTTCTCGTTCTTCTCGTTCTGATTCTTCTCATCCTGCTGGTCCCGTTCCGCTATTCGGCGGCCGCCGACGGGGACAGCGGCGGGAGCCTCGCCGCGGACGGTTCCGTGACGTGGCTGTTCCGGGCGGTGCGGCTGTCGTTTTTCTTCAGGAAAGAAGAAGACGGGAACAGCACGGGGGCGAAGCTTTGGATCTTCGGCGTATCCCCGGCCGAGCTGCTGGAGAAGCTGAGAAGGAAAAAACGGGAAAAACGGAAGAAGGAAAAAAAGAAACGCCTGGAGAAGATCAGAAAGAGGGATCCGGGGCGGTACGAGCAGCTGAGACGGGAGGCGCTCGAGAGGAAAAAGGAGCGCCGGGACGCGGCTGAAGCGCGGAAGGCAGAGGACGGCAAAGAGGACATGCCGGAGCCGAAGCCCGGGAACCGGGTAGCCCGGAAGCAGCGACGGAGACAGAGGAGAATCAGCCTCGCCGCCAGAGCGCTTCTGCGGATCCGCCGCCTGATGAACCGGGCGGGGGCGGCTGTTTTCAACGCCGCCTTCCGGATCGCGGGCGCACCGGCAAAAGCGGCGGGAAAACTGAAGGAGAAGCTCGCCGCCGCGGCGGCGCTGTGCCGCCGGATCTCGAAGTGGACGGATTTCCTGACGGACAGCCGGACAGGTCTTGCTGTCCTCCGGCTTAAGAGAACGGCCTTCACGCTCCTTGGGCACGTCCGGCCGAGACGCGTGTCGGGCCGGGCCGAATTCGGCTTTGACGACCCCGCTCTCACGGGGGAGGCGGCAGGCATCGCCTGGGCGCTCCGGCCGTCGTACGGGGACAGCCTCGTCCTGACGCCCGTCTTCACGGAGCAGAGATTTGCGGGACGCCTGCAGGCGACGGGCCGGGTGATCCTGATGCGCGTCCTGATCGCGCTGGTTCCGGTCGTTCTTGACCGGAACGTGAGGTACTGTTATCATTTCATCAAGAACCGCGACAAGGAGGTATCGGAGTAATGGCGGAAAACAGGGATTTTCAGAATACGGTTCAGACGCTTTTCGACGGAATGGAGGGCTTCATCTCGTCCAAGACGGTCGTCGGGGAGGCGATCCATGTCGGAAATACCGTCATTCTCCCGCTGATGGACGTCTCCTTCGGCGTCGGGGCCGGCGCCGTCGGGAAGAATGACAGGGAAACGCCCAACGCGGGCGGCGCCATCGGAGGAAAGATGTCTCCCACCGCGGTGCTGGTGATCTCCAACGGGACCACCAAGCTCGTGAACGTGAAGAGCCAGGACGGCCTCTCCAAGATTCTGGACATGGTCCCGGATATGGTCAACAAGTTCACCGGAGGAAAAGAAGAGGAGGAGAAGGAAGCCGAAGAGTGACGGCTTTCTTTTCAAAAAAACTCTTGCATTCATGACGGTCATCTGATAGAATAGCCATGTTCGGGCTCGGGATGAGCTTACTTATCTTGCAAGGAGGTGTTTACCGATGGCAGTTTGCTCCGTTTGCGGAAAAGGCGCACACTTTGGAAATAATGTGAGCCATTCTCATAGAAGATCCAACAGAATGTG
>CACYDL010000122.1 GCA_902773195.1 uncultured Lachnospiraceae bacterium | reverse complement strand
GCTTGTAGCTGTACTTCGTGCCGCCGGCGGAGGCGCCCGTATCCGTGAAGCTCACCGTCGCGCCGGACGTGACCGTCTTCACCTTCGACCCGTCGCGGTAGACATAATATCCCGTCGCGCCTTCGACGGCGCTCCATTTCACCACGGCGCCCTTCGCCCCGTTGCTCACGGAGGCTATTACCGGCCTGTCCAGGCGGCAGACCGCCTTCGCCGCGGAGATCGGGCTCTTGAACGTCTTTCCGTCCACGGTCCTGAAGGCGTACAGCTTATAGGTATAAAGGGTGCCCCCCGCGGAGGCGCCGGTGTCCGTGAAGCTCACCGTCGCGCCGGACGTGACCGTCTTCACCTTCGTCCCGTCGCGGTAGACATAATATCCCGTCGCGCCGTCCACGGCGCTCCATTTCACCACGGTGCCGTTCGCCCCGTTGGAGACGGAGGAGATCGCCGGACGCTGGACATAGCATCCCTCGGCCTCCCCGGACCAGCCGCTCTGGTAGGTCCGTCCCAGCACCTCGCTGTAAGCGGCCACCTTGTAGGTATAGGAAACGGCATTCCCGGCCGCGCCGGCGTCCGTGTATTCCATGGAAGCCTTGTCCGGATCCGCCGGAATCGACGCCGCCTCCTCATACTCCCCGCTGCCGGTGCGGCGGAGGAGAAGGTAGCCGGCCGCGCCTTCCGCGGCGGACCACTTGACGGAGATGCCGCCGGTCTTGTTCGTCAGGCTCTCGACGTTAGGGACCTCGGGCGTGGTGACCGTGTAGTCAAAGCCCTCCGCCGCCGCGTATTCGTAAGCGCCGGATCCGTAGGGGCAGTAGATCATGAGGACGCCGCAGCCCTGGAAGACGGCGCTTCCGAACCGGGTATCCGTCCCGTCCGCGAGGGCGGAGGACAGCGAGGCGCATCCTCTGAAGGCTTCATCGCCCACTTCTTCCACCTGCCCGGGGATGACGATCCCGGACAGACGGCTGCAGGAGCGGAAGGCGCCGGAGCCGATGCTCCGAAGGCTCCCGGGCAGCACGATTCCGTCCAGCGACGAGCAGCTGCGGAACGCGTCAGCCCCGATCTCCTCCAGGCCGGAGGGCAGATCCGTCAGCGTCAGATAGCCGCACTGGCGGAACGCGCCGTCGCCGATGCTCTCAAGCCCCGCGGGAAGGGAGATCTCTGAAAGTCCGGAGATTCCGTAAAACGCCTGGTTTCCGATATGGGTCAGCGCGTCGGGAAGCACGACCCCGCTGAGGCGCGTCCGGTACGGCTCCCAGGGCGTGTCGGCGTAGGAGGCATAATCCTCCATGGCGCCGCTGCCCTCGATGACGAGGCGCAGGTTTTCATCGCCGTCCGGGAGAAGCTTCCAGGTCAGATTCTCCCCGCAGCTGCCGCCGGGGTTCTCATCGACGGTGATCTCACAGGAGGCGGTGAAGCCCCCGTCCTCCGTCGTCACCGTCACGACCGCGGTGCCGGGTCCTTCCGCCCTGATGCCCGCGTACAGGCCCTCCGTCATTTCGATCAGAATCACGGACTCATCGCTGCTGGTCCAGCTGACGTTCCTGTTGGAGGCGTCGGAGGGCTCGATCACGGCCTCCACCTCCGCCGTGTCGCCGCTGATCAGCGGGTGCTCCTCGTAGATCACCGAGACGCCGGTGACGCTCACCGCGCCGACGGGTTCCGCGGAATCCTCCTCCTCTCCCGTCAGCACGTCCTCCGCGACGGAAAACGCGTCCGTCTCCTCATCCCCGCCGGCATACAGGCCGCCGTCATCGCCGACGGCGAGCGCCTCCTCCGGATCCTCTGGGGACAGGACCGTCTCCTCCGTCTCCTCCTCCGAGGCAGACAGATCCTCCTCTCCGGCCGCGTCCTCCTCTGTCAGGAGCAGATCCTCTTCTCCCGCGTTCTCATCGAGATACAGGCCGTCCTCCGGCAGATCCCCCTCCGGAAACAGAACCTCCCCGGAAGCGTCCTCTCCCGAGGGGAAAGCGTCCTCAGAAGCGTCCTCTTCCGCGGGGAAAACGTCCTCAGAAGCATCCTCTTCCGCGGGGAAGGCGTCCTCAGAAGCGTTCTCTCCCGCAAGAAGGCCGTCCTCCCGGGATTCTTCTCCGGCGTATTCCTCCTCCGCCGCATAGGCCTCATACGGCTCGTCGGCGTCATCCTCGAACCAGGCTTCCTCTTCCGTATCCTCCAGGAAGAACGCGGGCTCGTCGTCAGAAAGAATCATTCCCTCTCCGTCCGCACCGACGGGAAGGATCCCCGTGATCATCAGGGTCGCTGCCAAAAGGGCTGCCAGCAGTTTTCTTCTCATTCTTTTCCCTCGTATGATAATCTTTCTCATGGTACGCCTCCGGCGGGGAATCCGAAAGTCCGCTCCTCCCGCCGGACCGCGGCGCTCCGGCACAGGGCACCGGCGCCGGGCGCAAAAAACATATACAGAGTTATTATACATGAAACAGGGGCCGATAATCGACTGATTTTTCATTCATATTTGAGCCCGATTGTGATACAATGACTGATATTTCGCATCATTTCCACCGAACAGGAGAACTCCGCATGGATTACGCAAGGGAATCACTGAAAAAGCACTATGAATGGAGAGGCAAGATCGAGGTCATTACCCGCGCCGAGGTGAATTCGGCCGAGGCCCTGAGCCTGGCCTACACCCCCGGGGTGGCGGAGCCCTGCCTCGCGATCCAGAAGGATATCGGGAAGAGCTTCGAGCTCACCCGGCGCTGGAACACCGTGGCCGTCGTCACGGACGGGACCGCGGTTCTCGGACTGGGCGACATCGGCCCGGAGGCGGGAATGCCCGTCATGGAAGGAAAATGCGCCCTGTTCAAGGCTTTCGGCGGCGTCGACGCCTTTCCCCTGTGCATCCGTTCGAAGGACGTGGAGGAGATCGTGAGGACGGTTTCGCTTCTCGCCGGCTCTTTCGGCGGGATCAACCTGGAGGATATCTCCGCGCCGCGGTGCTTCGAGATCGAGCGCCGGCTCAAGGAGGTCTGCGACATCCCGGTCTTCCACGACGACCAGCACGGCACCGCGGTCATCACCCTCGCCGGACTGATCAACGCGCTGAAGGTCGTCGGGAAAAATCTCGAGGACGTCCGGATCGTCACCAGCGGCGCCGGCTCGGCGGGAATCGCCATCATCCGGCTCCTCATGTCCATGGGGCTGAAAAACGTCGTCATGACGGACCGCGCCGGGGCGATCTACGAAGGAAGGGACGGGCTCAACCCGGTCAAGGAGGAAATGGCCCGGATCACCAATGCGGATCGCCGGAAGGGGACCCTGGCAGACGTGATCCGGGGAGCGGACGTGTTTATCGGCGTGTCCGCCCCCGGGACGCTGACGCCGGACATGGTGAGAACCATGGCGAAGGATCCCGTCATTTTCGCCTGCGCGAACCCGACGCCGGAGATCTTCCCGGACGAGGCGAAGGCCGCCGGGGCGGCGGTCGTGTCCACCGGCCGGTCGGACTACCCGAACCAGGTCAACAACGTCCTCTGCTTCCCGGGCATCTTCCGCGGCGCCCTGGACGTCAGGGCCAGCGACATCAACGACGCCATGAAGATCGCCTGCGCGAAGGCGCTGGCTGGCCTCGTCGGCGAGAGCGAGCTGGGGCCGGATTACATCCTCCCCGCCGCCTTCGATCCGAGAGTCCGGGACGCGGTCGCCGAAGCGGCGGCCCGGGCCGCGAGGGAGAGCGGCGTCGCGAGAATCTGACAGGCACTCCCCCGGCAGAGCCGCCGGACCGGCCTAAGAAGACAGAAAGAAAGAGACATGCAGTCCTCAGGGATCCGCATGTCTCTCATTTTTTCTCTCTCATGGGCTGTTCCGCTCACGTCGTGAAACCGCCTCAGCCGGAAACCGTATCCGTCCGGCACAGCCCCGGTCAGAACCCGTCTCCGTCAAAACCGTCTCCGTCGGGAACCGCCTCAGTCGAAGGCCGCCTTGCCGGTCACGAGGCCCTCCGCCTTCGTCATGTTGAGATCACAGCCGTCGGGGTAGAAGGCGTAATACTGGCCTCCGACCTCCAGATCATAGCCGTATGCCTCGGCGATCTGTGAGACCGTCACCATCTTGTAGCCGGAGGAGGTGAGCCAGGACATGTATTCGTCCGCGGCGTCGCCGGACGGGGCGAAGAGGTCGTGCATCAGAATCACCGATCCGTCGACCGTGAGCTCCTTGATTCTCGCCGCCGTTTTCTCCGCGTCCAGATGATCCCAGTCCAGCGTATCCACGTCCCACTGAATCATGGGCTTTGTCACCGCGTTGATCAGGTCAGGGCTGATTCCGCCTCCCGTGGGGCGGAGAAGCTTCGTGCCGAATCCGACGATTCCCTCGATGATCCGGTCGTTGTGGGAGATCTCGTCGTCGATTTCATCCATCGACAGCTGGTTGAGCCAGGGGTGATCGTAGGTGTGGTTTCCGATCTCCATCCCCATCTCGGCCTCCCGGGCCAGGAATTCGTCGTAGTACTCCGCCTGCTGTCCGACGACGAAGAAGGTCGCCTTGGCGTTATATCTCTGCAGCGCGTCCAGCACCTTTTCCGTGCTGGCCGCCGGTCCGTCGTCATAGGTCAGCGCCACCAGTTTCTGCTGCTTCGAGGAATCCAGCCGGCCGGCTTCGTCGAAGTAGGAGTCCTTCACGCCGCCGGTGTTGACCCAGCCCGTCGCCATGTAGCCCGTGTCCCTGAACCAGTACTGCTGACCGTCGATGGTCTTCCAGCCGTTGATGAAAACCGTCCCGTCGGAATTCAGGTACCACCAGCCGTTGTCGTCGGCGTTCCATCCGACTTCACCGACTCTCCCGTCGGTGAGGGTGGCCCGCTGGGCCGTGTCGGTATCGTAGGTCTCCACCTCCGCGACGGACTGTGTCTG
>CACYDL010000121.1 GCA_902773195.1 uncultured Lachnospiraceae bacterium | reverse complement strand
CCCATCATCCGCATCCAAAACCAAGTAGGTCACTGCGGTTTTCATCTTTGCAAACTGAATCGCATTCGTGTTGAGAAACCTCTCAATATCTGGATTCAGTTCCTTAACCGACCCGTCTTCTTGTGTAGCAACACATGAAAACATGCCGATGTATGCCTTGACCAGATCCTCCTGATCATAGGCAAGCATGTCCCTGATATTCGATATGGAAAGCGTCATTTCTTTCCCCACTTCTCGATGCCCTTAAGCATCAGCTTCCTTAACTCTTGAGGGTCTTTTATCTCTTTTGCCCTTTTCTCCGGTCTTTGCACGACAGGAGCATTTGCAGCGGTTTCCATGGCCGCTACATATTCTTCCATAACCTTGGGATTGTTAACTCTAATCCTTTCTACAAAACTCGAAGTAGCCATGCTGCACCTCCAATCTGCCAATCTGGTGATGGGTCAATATACTCCACCCATCCTACGTACCATTCTAAGCCCAACCCCCCTGAAATGTCAACAAATAAAGCATTTCCAGCTCTTGGCTCTCTGATGTATTTGCTTGATACAAACATCTGCGTTTATGCCATGAACGGCCGCCATCCCGGTCTGATTGAGCATCTTCTTTCCGTCTCCCCTGATCGGATCTTTATCTCTTTACTCCGTCAACCCCGCCATCCCCTATCCAAAGAAAAGCGACCAGAACACCCTTGTCATCCGCGGCAGGGTTTTAGGCGTCGTCGCGTCTTCAGACAGGCCCGGCAAGGATGATCTTGGCATCCTGGAAGAACTGTTTGCCGACGAGATCCGGGAATTCAATCATGAGCATGGCGCAGAACGCTTTACCGATTCACCGTATTAAAGCACCAGGGCCCAAAGTAGGGAGAGCGGGTCAAAAACCGCTCCCCCGTTTTTCCTTATCTTCCAGAAAAGTGTGCAATAAACGATAAATGTTAACTAATACTTTCCCAACCAGTGGAACTATATCACAATTTCATCATGAGTTAGCAGTACTCTCCGGCGCGTTTGCTGGCTGAGCCTTCGGTTTATTCTTGCTTCCTTTAGGCCACCCGCGCTTCTTCTTTGGTGGTTCTTCTGCGGCCATTTCCAACGTTCTTTTGCCGCCCTTCGGCCGTCCAGGTTTCTTCTTCGGTAGACGGCAGAACCAACACCGCATCAGGAGCCGCTTTCCTGTTCCGCCGTAAAAACACAGTTCGCGTGGGTCTCGCAATACGTCTCCGCCGGGCTGCCGGCCCAACCATAAACGCACACCGTTCCGCAGCCTTCGAAGACATCCTCCCCGAATGCGCAGCCCGCCGGGACGCGGATCTGCGACAGGTTCGGGCAGTTCTGGAAGGCCCGGTCCCCGACAAAGGTGCATCCGGCGCGTATTTCCACGATGTCTGCCGCGATGCCTGCGAATGCCTCCGGGCCTACCTCGTCGGTATCCGCCGGCAGGATGAATTCCGGCACGCCGAAGGGGAATACCGTCACGGCCCGGATGCTTACGTCCCTGTCAGGCATCGTCAGCTCCCAGGCTTCCCCGCTTTTCCGAAGCCTGCCCGCGCTGGCGGTCCAGCGCACCGAGCTCCCTTCCGGGATGTCCCCGCTGAAGCTCAGGCCCAGCGCCACGGTATCGCCCGTCCCGGCGACGAACGTCCCGCCGTATGACAGGCCCGTCGGCCAGGCCGCAATGCCGCTGACGCCGTACTCCGTCTTCGGTTCGCCGAAGTCAATGACGGTTTTTCCTTCCGCCGTCACGAAGCAGGCTTTCTTTCCCTTAACGCGGTTAATCCCGTCGATATTGGTATAGTAGCAGTTAGGCGCGGCGTTCTTCGTACGGATAAAGGTGGAGGCCTCCGATCCCGCGGCCATCCTGCCGGCGTACACGCAGTTTTCTGTCCTGTCGCCGTTTTTGCCGAGGAAACCGGCGCAGTACCTCGCTCTTGATCCCGTGATGCTTCCGGTGAACACGGATCCGTACACCCGAACCGGATGAGCTGCATCGCACAGGCTCACAAAGCCCGCGTGCTCGCCGCCGTTCCCGCCGGAGATGATATCCACGCCGACGGCGCAGTTCGTGACCGTGCACCCACCCGGCGCGTAACCCGCCAGACCCGCCGCGCTCCTGCCGGTCGTGGAGATCGTTCCCTCTACCCGGAGATTGCTGAAAGACGCGCCGCTGACGCACCGGAAAGGCGCGCAGTAATCCTCCGAAGACGTCAGGGAGACCGTCAGTGTATACCCCCCGCCATCGAAAGAGCCGCGGAAGGGACTGGACTCCGTGCCCATCATGACGCGGGCCTGTATGGTGCCTGCCATGCGGAAGTACATCCCGGACGTATCGGTCCCCTTCCTGACGAGCCAGGCCAGGTTGTTCCAGTCGTTCTCCGAGAAGATCAGCCAGGGATCGCGCGCTGTCCCGCTTCCGGACAGAGCGAGCCCGATGGTGCTCTCTTCCTGCAGGATGATGTACTTCTCCTCCGCGGTTTTGCTTTCTATACCGTCTTTTTTGGCGTACGCCAGTATTTTCGTGCTCTCCGTCAGAGTGATCGGCTCCGTGTAGGGCATCCATACGCCGTCGTTTTCCGTTTCGCCGGTTTCATCGGAATCCGCTGCAGCGGTAAGGTACCAGATCTCGGCGCCTTCGGTTCCGTCCGTGATCGTCACGGTCTGTCCGGGCAGGTAAACGTCTCCCAGGGGTGAAAACTCCGGAGTCAGCGGACGCTGGCTGTTAATCCATTTGTAGTTTGAATCACTGAGAGCACCCGGATACCAATCGACATTCGGATAGTTCTTTGGGAAAATATACTGGCCTCTTCCCAGTTGCATCGTCATCAGGCCGGTATTTCCCAAGCCGGAGACCGGTTCAAGCTGAACCAGGACATAATAGTAGTCTCCGAAACTGGTTTCATAATAGATTTTCTCCGTTTTTCCGATTTTTTTCCCGTTCCTGTAAACCTTTTTTTCCACATAGGCACCCGTAAAATCATACTTTTCATAATATGAATAGGCGTCTTCGTCATCCCATTCAGCGCCAGGCTTCTTTTCGTCCGAGAGCAGCCGTCTGATCCTGCTTCCTGGGGTCCCTCCGAGAATCACGGGTATGCGGGACACGTTCCCCCCCGTTTTCCAGCAATCCGCCTCCTTGCGGCGCCCGATGGTAGCGATCTGATATGGGGTCACGTTTCTTCTGACCAGCGTGAGAGAGGCATCGGGTCCTTCGTTCCGGATTTCCAGGGTCACGAATCCGCTGCGCACGTAAATCCAGGCAAGAAGGCCTCTGCCGCTGCCCGGTTCCGCCTTGAGATACGCTGTCGTGGCAAACGTCTCAGGCTCTGCCATCTGGCTTCTGTTGTAATATCCGCGGGCCTCAGGGTCCTCCGCCGTCCCGCCGGCATACAGCAGATCGTACCGCACCGAAGGGCTGCCGTCCACGGTGATCCTGTTCTCCAGGGATCCGTACGCGGCGGTATCCATGCAGAACACCATGCAGCCCTGTCCGGCATTAAGGGTTATTTCGATTTCCTTGGCCATCGCGGCGCCGGACAGCCCCAGGAACAGGAAGATCAGCGCGGCCGCGCCGGACAGCCGCAGCGCCAGGGACAGGGTTCTTTTCCCCTTCATCATTCCATTCACCTCTGTTACTATATATTTGCCCCTTTTTCAGACGGTTCACATCCGCTTTCTTCTTTATTATACAATTGTTATTCGCCATCCGACGCACCTATTCCTTGTCTGTGAACTTCTTTGAAAATTAATCTTAAAAATTAACCCGCTGCAATCAAATCTGATTCTTTCCGATCCCAAAAGGATTGGTTTTTTCTACTGTACTGTTGTTTTTTTATTCTTGTCGCAGGATGTCGCAGGTAAAAACAGTAAATTCCTATAAAGAAAATGAAAATAAAAAAATACCGTTT
>CACYDL010000120.1 GCA_902773195.1 uncultured Lachnospiraceae bacterium | reverse complement strand
CCGGCGCGATCTGTTATTTAAGAGAGGACAGCATGCTGAAAGTTCTGATTGCGGATGATGAAGTGAAGGTCATCCAGCTCATCGAATATCTGGTGGACTGGCAGGCCTTCGGCATGGAAATCATAGACCGGGTGCACGACGGGGAGACCGCGCTCCTGGCCATACGCGAAAAACAGCCGGACATCGTGGTGACGGATATCCGCATGCCCGGCCTCGGCGGCATCGAGCTCGTCCAGAAGACACAGGAGGCGGGCCTCGATCCCTTCTTTATCATGATCAGCGGCTACAGCGAGTTCGAATACGCCCAGAAGGCGATCCAGCTCGGCGTAGAGGACTATCTCCTGAAGCCGCTCCGGAAGAAGGACCTGGAGGCGGTGCTGAGCAAGATCCTGGAAAAGAGCCACGTCCGTAGGGAGACCAGCGCCGCCCTCGGCGAACTCTCCAAGACCCGGAAGCTCGCCAGGACGAGACTCCTCACCGACGTCGTCGTGAACCGGGATCTGACGGTGTTTGAACTGACGGATGAGGAGTTTGCCGCCAGATACGGGGTGTCCCTTTCCGGCTCCTCCATGGAGTGCCTTATCACGCGCGTTTTTCCGGGAATGATGCGCCGCGGGACGGAATCCACGGACGAGTACCGATTCATCATGCCCAAGCTCCAGGAGATCGTGGAATCGCGCCTTTCCCCTCTGTGCCGTGAGATCATCAGCACGGTGCTCCACAACGACGTGATCACCCTGATCAGCCACGGCGGACAGCAGAGGGAGCGCATCGCGGAGGAGATCGCGAAGCTCAAGATCAATGTGCTCGGCTACCGCAACATCTACCCGGAGATGCGCATTGCCGTCGGATTCAGCCGCACCGTGGAGAATATCCGCGGGATCCCGGACGCCTACCGGGACGCGGCGTGCGCCCTGATCCGGCGCTTTGCCGGGGAGGACCGGTTCATCCTCGACGGCACGGGGGAAGCCGCGGCCGGGGAGGAGCACAAGGACAGCCTTCTTCAGCCGCAGGCGCGCAAGGCCCTTCTCGGACGGATCGAGCTGCTCGACGCCGAAGGCTTCCGCGCTCTGGCGGCGGATCAGTTTTTCCGCATGCGGGACCATCTCGACCGGCCCGCCGCGCTTCGCGATTCCTACAGCGCGCTCTGCGAGACGTTTCTCTTCGGCCTCCGCTCTCTGGACAGCCTCCCGGAGGACACGGCCCCGGAGGCGGAGCAGCTCGAGGACGCCTTTAACCTGCTCTATTCCTTCCGGGAGCTGGAGGCGTTCTTCACCGACACCTGCGCGGAGATCCTGCGGAAATGCAGCAATGAGAAGAAAGCCCTGGAGGACAAGCCGATCCGGCAGGCGAAGCAGTACATCCAGGAGCATTACAACGAAGCCATCACGCTGGAGGCCGTCAGCAGCGAGGTCGGCTTCAATCCGGCGTACTTCTCCACCATTTTCAAGAAGTCCACAGGACAGAACTTCATGGACTACATCAAGGAGGTCCGCATCAACAACGCCAAGGACATGTTGGCCAGAACCGGCATGGACGTCGCCTCCGTCGCCCAGGCGGTGGGCTACTCGGACATCAAGTACTTCACGCGCCTCTTCCGCAAGGCGACCAGCCTGACGCCGACGGACTACCGCAGGCTCTACGGATAAAAGGCTCTCATCATACGGAGACAAGCCATGAGAAAGAAACCCTACCTGTTTACCGTTCTGCAGCGGCAGTACCTGTTCATGCTCATCGCGCTCTCTCTGATTCTTGGCTTTATGGCCGTGCTGCTGTTCGCGGAACCGGAACCCGCGGTGCTGATCGTCTGCCTGGCGGCCGGGACGCTGTCCGCCGTTTTTTCCCTTGCCCTGTATTTTCTGCGGATCCGGCCCGAGTACAACCGCTACAGGAGCCTGACCCGCCGCTTCCGGGACGGCGAGATCTACCAGGACTACGTCCGGGGCATCGACGGGCTCTTCCCCGATCTGGCCGAGGACGTCCGGCGGCTCGACTCGCTGATCGACCGTCAGAACATCATGCAGCTGTCCACCAAGCAGGCGGAGTTCCTGGCCCTGCAGAACCAGATCAACCCCCACTTTCTCTACAACACCCTCGACTCGATCCGGGGCGACGCCCTGGCCGCCGGGGCCACTTCCATCGCCGACATCACGGAGGCGCTCTCCACCTTTTTCCGCTATACGATCACGGAGACGCGCAATCTGGTGACCATCGGAGAGGAGCTCGAAAACGTCAACAACTACTTCGTGATCCAGCAGTACCGTTTCGGGGACAAGCTGACCATGGAGGTCCATATCCGCGACGACCGGGAGGAGATCCTGCGCATGCAGTGCCCGAAGCTTTTCCTGCAGCCGATCATCGAAAACGCCATCTTTCACGGGCTGGAGCGGCGCAAGGACGAGGGTCTTCTCACCATCAGCATCGAGAAGGCCGACAGCGACCTTCACATCGACGTCTCCGACAACGGAACGGGCATTCCCGAGGAGGCCCTGGCGGAGCTCAACAAGAGCCTCTCCCGCGTCTCCGTGGGCGCGATCGTGGAGAATACGGACGGAAAGAAGGGCGGCATCGCGCTGAAGAACGTGTGCCGCCGCATCAAGCTCCTCTTTGGCGAACAGTACGGCATCCACATCAGCAGCATCGTCGGAATCGGGACCAAGGTAGAGGTCGTACTGCCCATTTCATTTAAAGAGAACCGGCATGAAGCATGAACTTTACGCCCTGGAGGCGGCCTCTGTCTTTCTCGGCGACAAGCGGGCCTTCAGCGACTTTCATCTGCATATCTATGAGGGGGAGATCCTGGGCATCATCTGCGACAGCGTCGCGGAGGAGCAGGCGCTGCACGCCCTGTTCCGCGGAGAATGCCGGATCGAGGGAACCATGCGGATCGGCCGGAAGAGCGTCCGCCAGAACGCGCTGAAGGCGGCGAGCGACCGCACCTTCTTTCTGATCGACGAGCGGCTCTCCCTGATCAGCACCCTTTCCGTCTCGGAAAATATCTGCATTTTTTCCCAAAAGAGCGTCTTCGTCCGCTCACAGAGCTACCGGAACGTCAGCAGGGAGCTGCTCTCCCGGTTCGGCCTGGCCATCGACATCGACCGCCCGGTCCAGGAACTCACGACGCAGGAGAAGATCCTGGTCATGCTGCTGAAGGCGTACCTGGAGCAGCGGCGGATCATCATCCTGTCCGGCATCTCCGAGACCGTGACCGAGGGAGAATTCGCCCCCGTCTACGGACTGATCCGCAGGATGGCGGACATGGGCTTCGCCTTTGTCATCATGGATTCCATCGAAACCAACATTTTCAGCGGGGCGGATCAGGTCATGGTGATACGGGGCGGCAGCGACATCGCCTGCTTTGAGGCGGCCTTCTTCAACCGGGAGTCCTTCTGGAGCTATATGTTCCGGAGACAGAGCTCCCCTGCCGTGAGCGAGGCCCTCTTCGACTCCTTTACAGAGGACGAGGAGGAGGAGCTTTTCCCGGCCATTTCGCTGGAGCACGTCTCGACCGCCTGGCTGAAGGACGTCACCTTCTCCGCGGGAAGCGGAGAGCTGCTCAAGATCCTCTGTCTGGACAGCCGGACGGTCCGCGGCTTCCGCCAGCTGGTGAGCGGCGAGACGCCGGTTCTTCAGGGCTCCTTCCTGGTGAACGGCAGGAGCTTCCGCCGCCCGCAGGGGTACGGCGCCGCCATGCGGCGCGGGGTGATCTGGTGTCCGGAGTCGCCATACCGGAGCGCGGTCGTAGAGACGATGTCCCTCCGCGACAACCTGATGCTGCCCCTCGCCGGCAAGGTCCGCGCGCTCTTCATGCAGAGGGGCTATACGGAACACATCGACCGCCTGCTGCGCACGCAGTTCGGGATTGAAACGCCGCAGAAGAAAGCCGCCGAGTGCTCCCCGGAGACCCTGCAGAAGGTGGTCTACGCGCGTATCCTCATCAGCGCGCCATCGGTTCTGTTCATCGAGAAGCCCTTCGTCGAGACTGACGTCCGCATCCGGAAGATCACGCTCGACATGATCCGGATCCTGCTGAACCGCGGGGTGTCGATCATCCTGCTGACCTCCGCGCCGTCCACGCTTTCCCTCATCGACGGCGACGAGATCTACGCGAAGAACGGCCGCATCATTTCGGAGGAGGAAATGTACAGATCCTTCTACAGCGAGGGGTGAGGCCCAAAAATGAGGATTTACGCGAGGGCGATGATGAAGGACGCGCCGGTCATCTTCCTGGATGAAGCCACCGCCAACGTGGACCCGGAAAACGAGAACGATCTGATGCAGGCGATCCGGACGCTGACGAAGGAGAAGACCGTCATCATGATCGCCCACCGCCTGAAGACGGTGGAGCACGCGGACCAGATCCTCGTGGTGGACCACGGAAAGATTGTGCAGCAGGGCACCCACGGGGAGCTCATGAAGGAGGAAGGCATCTACCGGTGCTTTATCAGCGAGCGGCGGGAGGCCGTGAGCTGGAAGGTGAACCGGGACAGGCAGTCCCCCCGCCTCTGAAGCGCGGAGATGCCGTCGGGAACAGAAGAACAACATGGCACGAAGCCGGCATGGAAAAGGATATTCCATGTCGGCTTCAGAGTGATTCTGATAAAAATACAACGCTGTATCCTGAGCCTGTCCCTGCGGCCCGGCCGCGGGAAACCAGTCTTGCATTTTTCAGAAGTTAGATGTATAGTATAGCTGGTTAGTGAAATCTAATAGAAGTGTGAAAGCCTTCGCGGAGCGGGATTCGGACGATTTCGGGCCGACTCCTTTCTGTTTGCGAAAAAGAACCGGACGGAGGGGATCAAGGTGAAAAAACAATATTACAGGCCGGAGACAGACGGCTTTTACGGGGCGTTTTATGCGTGCCCCGGGGAAACGGACAAGGCGGTGATTCTGATGCTCGGCGACGCGGTCGACGACCGCATGGCCGCGTCCGGTGCCCGGTGGCTGCAGCAGCAGGGATGCCATGTGATGGCCATGTCCCCCGACAGGAAGGACTACGGACATCACAACTATCCGCTGGAGCGGTTCGGGAAAGCCATAGAGGTGCTCCGGGGCAAGGGCTGCCGCAAGATCGGCATTGTCGGCGCGTCGACCACCGGGATGCTGGCGCTTCTGGCCGCGTCCTATTATCCGCAGATCAGCCTGACGATCGCGATCTCGCCGCCGGACTTTGTGATGGAGGGCTTCTACCGGGACGGGAAAGACGGGATGAAAGAGCGCCCGGGAGACCATGAGTCCTCCGTTTCGTGGGAGGGAAGGCCTCTGCCGTACCTGCCCTACGCCTACCGGCATCCGGAGTACTGGCTGAAAATTAAGGAAGCCTCCAAAGCCGGCGGGGACATGGTGGCCTCGAGACCCTTGTTCGACGAATCGGAGCGGCGGCATCCTCTGCGGGAGGAGGAGAAAATCCGGGTCGAGAATATCAGGGGAGACGTTCTCTGCATCGGAGCGGAGGACGACGTGCTGTGGGATACCTGCCGCTATATCCGCCGCATGGAAAAACGGCTGGAGGAAAAGCCCCACAGCTGCCGCTTCCGGTCGCTGCTGTACGAGCACGGGACGCATTTTGCGTTCCCGGAATCGATGCTGAAGATCATGCTCCCGGTGGGCGGAAGCCTGCTGGTGGGAGCCGCCTTCCGGGCCGGGAGGAAATTTCCGAAGGAATGCAGGGAGACGCGCCGGGACATCGACCGCGGCGTGAGACAGGCGCTCAAAAACTGGTGAAGGGCGCGAAGCGTGTCGGATTGTGTCAGATCAGGGAAAGGACAGCTGTCATGACGAGAAAGGATCAGATAAAAAACGCCTACAGGATGACCGGCAGCAACGACGGCTTCTACGACGGAATGATGACCTATTCCACGCTGCTGGGAAAGGCCGTCTGCCGGGTCGTCTGGAACATGGACGGAGAGAAGAACCGGAACTACCTGGAGAGGGCCTTATACGGCGTGCCCGAACATTTCACCGGAAAGCTTCTGGAGGTGCCGGTGGGAACGGGGGTGCTGACCATGCCGGTGTACGCGGACCTTCCGGACGCGGATGTCACCTGCCTGGACTACTCCGAAAAAATGATGAGCTCCGCCAGGACGAAGGCCGGACGCATGGGCCTGAAGAACGTCCGTTTTCTGCAGGGAGACGTGGGAGCGCTTCCCTTTGAGGACGAGACCTTCGACGTCGTCCTGTCGCTGAACGGGTTTCATGCCTTCCCGGACAAGGAGGCCGCCTATCGTGAGACCTGCCGGGTCCTGAAGAAAGGGGGCACCTTCTGCGGCTGCTTCTATATTCAGGGCGAATGCCGACGCACGGACTGGTTCATCCGCCATCTGTACCAGCCGAAGGGCTATTTTACGCCTCCGTACGAGACGAAGGAGAGTCTGAGGCGGCGCCTGGAGCAGAGCTACGCCGAGGTGAAGGTGACCGCGGTGGAAGGGATCGGCTGCTTCCGCTGCAAAAAGTAGAAAGCCGGAGACGGCGGAGGAGCTGCTCCGCCTGTGACAGAAGACTGTACCGGACGGGCGCCGGCCGATGTCGGCGGCCTCTTCCGGCTTAAAGGAGGAAATGACGATGAAAGCAGATTATAAAAACTGGATGCCGAAGGGAATGGTGGCTTCTTTCTTCGGGGGCGCGGCAGGATCCTGGATCCTCCTGCTGATCGTGCGTCTGCTGATGCCCCAGGGGACGGCGAAGCTGGTCCTGACGATCCTTTTCGCCGCGGCGGGGATCGCCTTCACCGGCGTCTTCATCTGGTCGTATCTTATGCACCGCGCGTTTGACTACAACGGAAAGAGGAAGATGTCAAAGCAGATCATCGACGGTATCGCGGCCTGCGTGGATCTGCCGGAGGGCGGCACGTGCCTGGACGTGGGCTGCGGCAGCGGGGCGCTGGCCATCGCCATCGCAAAGCGGAACCCCGGGGCGGAGGTGACCGGCGTTGACCGCTGGGGAAAGGAATACGCCTCCTTTAACCGGCCGCTGTGCGAGAACAACGCCGCGGCGGAAGGCGTGAAGAACGTCCGTTTCCGGCAGGGAGACGCCACCCGCCTGGAGTTTCCGGATGAAACCTTTGACGCGGTGGCGAGCAACTACGTCTATCACAACATCCCGTCGAACGACCGGCAGGCCATCCTGCTGGAGACGCTGCGGACGCTGAAAAAGGGCGGGACCTTTGCCATCCACGACATCTTCTCCGCGGGAAAATACGGAGATATGGCGTCCTTCACGGAAAAGCTGAAGAAGATGGGATACAGGAGGGTCGAGCTGATCGACACCACCGACGGAACGTGGATCAGGAAGAGCGAGGCCGGCTGGATGGGCCTTTCGGGATCCGCCCTTCTGACGGGCGTGAAATAAAGGCGTCACGGGCGCGCCAGCTCGATCAGGGACCGGCAGCCCGGAATGTAAAGCCCCGTGAGTCCCGCGCCTTCGAACCTTCTTCCCCGGGCGTCACGGAATGTCGTAGAACAGTTCCGCGATTTCCGAATCCTTGTCGATGATGATCGTGTTTCCGCTCCCCGACAGCGAGGCCTTGTACGCGTCCAGAGAGCGCAGGAACAGGTAGAAATCCTTCTTTTCTTCGGTGTCGTAGGCGTTCGCGAGGATCTCCATGTATTTTGCCTCGCCCTCCGCCTCTATGATCTCCGCCTGTTTTCTGGCTTCCGCCTTCGTCACCTGGACCTGCTTGTTCGTGTCGTTTTTGATTTTCTTGGCCTCGGCCTCGCCCTCCGCCTTGTAGGAGCCGGCGATGTTTTCTCTCTCGGAGATCATTCTCTTGTAGACGGCGTCCTTGTTGTCGTCCGGGAGATCGAGGGCCTTGATTTCGGCGGTGAGAATCTCGATCCCGTAATCCCCGATGTCGGAATTGGCCTCCTCCGTCAGCATCTGGGTCAGCTTGTCGCCGCGGGCTTCGATCACCTCGTCCTGGTTGAGGGAGGAGATCACGTTTTTCAGGGCGTTGTAGACCGCCGCCTCGATCCGTTCCTCCGCCCGGGGATCCATGGCGTCCAGCGTCCGGATGTATTTCGTCGGGTCGGAGACCTTCCATAAGACGTAGTTGTCCGCGATCATGCTCTTTTTGTCCCTCGTGATGACGTCCGAGAGAGGCACGTCGTAGAGCTTGGTCCGCTTTGAGATCATCCGTACGCTCTGGATGAAGGGCACCTTCATCTTCAGGCCGGGGGTGTCGTGGACGGCGACGATTCTGCCGAACTGGCTGACCGCCGCGTACTGGTTCATTCCCACCGTGTAGACGCCGGAGAGAATCACGAACGCCGCGATGAGGGCGACGGGGAGCAGCAGTATTTTTTTATCCATGGTTTTCTTCTTT
>CACYDL010000119.1 GCA_902773195.1 uncultured Lachnospiraceae bacterium | reverse complement strand
GCGACAACGTGGTGGCGCAGAAGACGATCTACGGCGGAAGCTACAACCTTCTCGACCAAACCCTCCCGGCCTACGGGATCCAGACGACCTTCGTCGACGCCCACAACGTCAGCGAGGTGGAGAATGCCATCAACGAGCGGACAAAGGCGGTCTTCATCGAGACCCTCGGCAATCCCAACTCCGACATCCCGGACATCGACGCCATCGCGGAGACGGCTCACCGGCACGGGATCCCGCTGATCATCGACAACACCTTCGGGACGCCCTATATGATCCGTCCGATCGAGCACGGGGCGGATATCGTGATCCACTCCGCCACGAAGTTCATCGGCGGCCACGGCACGACCCTCGGCGGCGTCATCGTGGACGGCGGCACCTTCGACTGGACCGCCTCCGGCAAGTATCCCCAGTTCACGGATCCCAACCCCAGCTACCACGGCGTCTCCTTCGTCCAGGCGGCGGGCAGGGCGGCCTACGTGACCTATATCCGCGCCATTCTCCTGCGCGACACGGGGGCGGCGATCTCCCCGTTCAACGCGTGGATTCTTCTCCAGGGACTTGAGACGCTGTCTCTTCGGCTGGAGCGGCACATCGAAAATACGAAGAAGGTCGTCGAATTCCTCGCGAACCACCCGCTGGTGGAGAAGGTGAACCATCCCTCCCTCAAGGACCATCCGGACCACGCCCTCTACGAGAAATATTTCCCCAACGGCGGCGCGTCCATCTTCACCTTCAATATCAGGGGAGGGCAGAAGGAGGCCTACGCGTTCATCGACGGACTGAAGATCTTCTCTCTGCTGGCCAACGTCGCGGACGTCAAGAGCCTGGTCATCCATCCCTTCGACACCACCCACGCGGAGATGACGCCGGAGCAGCTGGCGGCGGCCGGCATCTATCAGAACACCATCCGGCTCTCCATCGGGACGGAGCACATCGACGACATCCTCTGGGATCTGGAGCAGGGCTTCAAGGCGGTGGAGGCGCTGTCCTGAGCGCTCTTCCTGCGTGCGGGTCCTCCTGCCGGACAACGGATCATACGGTCACACCGGGTCACGCCCGGTGCGGCCGTTTTTTCTGCCCGCCGGCCGCAGAAAAAGGCCCTGTCGCCGGACTGTTCCGGAGACGCGGCCGGAAGAGCGGGATCCGGGCGGCTTCTCAGCCCGGGAAAACCCCGGATTGTCATTGTCTGTCTGCCCGGATATTATATGTATAAGCGCCTGCTTAAGCAATGGGGTTCCATTCGGAGAGCAGGAAAAAGTCATCGCCCCTGGAGACTGAGCGGCGGATGGGATGAGAACGGGATGATTTAGGGAGGCTTTAATGAATAAACCGATACTGTATGTGAATGCCGGTGTGCGGGAAGAGTCGAGAACCAGGAGACTTGCGGAAGAACTGCTCACGAGGCTGGACGGTCCCTGCGAGGAAATCCGTCTGGGAGACGTTGTTTTTCCTGCTGTCGATGAGGATTATCTCCATCTGCGTGACCGTCTTGTTTCCGAAGGCGATTTTCAGAATCCCATGTTTGACCTTGCGCGGCAGTTTGCGGAAGCGGAAACCGTTGTGATGGCGGCCCCGTATTGGGATCTGTCATTTCCTGCCGCATTAAAGCAATATCTGGAGCAGATAAATGTCGTGGGGATTACCTTCAGGTACTCGGAGGAAGGCGTGCCTGTCGGACTTTGCAAGGCAGACAGGCTGTTCTATGTGACCACGGCGGGAGGATATTATGTCCCGGAGGAATTCGGCTTCGGATATGTCAAAGCCCTGGCTCAGAATTTCTATGGCATTCAGGACGTCCGGCAGATACGGGCTGTCGGCCTCGATATAGCTGGCGCAGACGCGGACGCGATCATGAAAGACGCGGAGGCAGCCTTGTCAGATATTGATGAAGAAATATGCAGAAGAAGAATTCTCTGAGTTTTTCATGAATGCGAAGGATGGTTGGGCATCTGCGCAGCAATAAATAAGGGATTTGTCGCGCGTTCAAGAAGCGTCTGTGAGGAATGAAAAGTGGGAACTAATCGCCGGCAATTGTGGAGGCAGCAGGGCGGCATTATATATGAACGACAATCAGTACTCTTTTGTTAAGCTTTTTGACCTGGGATTGTATTGAAAAAACATCTGTCCCGCAACGAATCTTAACATTTACTGCGCGGAAATGTGAGGATGGGTTGGTGGACGGCGTCTCACCGCACGACTATAATGGCGTTAAAAATAGTTGCAAAGGTGGGATGATTATGAGAAAGTATTACCTGGACAACATTCGCTGGATGACGATCGTGACCGTCGTGATCTACCATGTCCTCTATATGTACAACAGCGAGGGCATCCTGGGAGGTCTGGGACAGATCACCTCCCTGAAGGTGCAGTATTACGACGCCTTCATGTATCTGGTGTATCCGTGGTTCATGCCGGTGCTCTTTGTGGTCTCGGGGATCTGTTCGTCGCTGTATCTGGAACGGCACAGCGAAAAGGAATTTCTCAGAAGCCGGACCGCGAAGCTGCTGGTGCCTTCCACGCTGGGGCTGTTTGTGTTTTATTTCCTGCAGGGCTATGTCAGCATGTCGCTCGGTACGGCCTTTGCCGATCTGGCGGAGGCGGGAATGCCGAAGATCGGCGTCTTCCTGGTCATGGCGGCCTCCGGAAGCGGCGTCCTGTGGTTCTGCCATCTGCTCTGGCTCTACAGCGTACTTCTCCTCCTGATCCGCAGGATAGAGAAGGGAAGGCTGCAGGCCCGCTGTGAGCATACGCCGCTGTGGCTGATCGCGCTGTTTGTCTTCCCGGTGTGGGGCGCGGGACAGATTCTGAATACCCCCGTCATTGTGGTTTATCGCGGCGGCTGGTATATGGCTTTCTTCTTCCTGGGGTACTATGTGTTTTCACGGGAAGAGGTCATGGAGAAGCTGAAGAAAGCCGCGGTGCCGCTGATCTGCGTCGCGGGAGCGCTCTGTGCCGCGTTCACGGTACGGTATTTCGGAGAAAACTACGCGGACGTGCCCATCAACCGGGGAGCGATGTACGCGGCGTGCGCCTATTTCGGCTCCCTGGCCGTGCTGGCGGGGATGGCGCGATTCGGCGATTTCCGCAGCCGCTTCACCGGATGGATGAGCCGGAAAAGCTTCGGGCTGTACGTATTCCACTATCTAGGCATCTCGTCGACGGCGCTTTTTGTCGCGAAGCCGAAGCTGCTGTCCGCGCCGCTCTGCTATCTGCTGAGTCTGGCGGCCGGCTTTGCCTTCGGATTCGGACTGTACGAGATCATCTCGAGGATCCCCGTCTACCGCTGGCTGGTCCTGGGAATCCGGAAGAACCCGCAGGGGTGACAGACCGGAACCCGCAGGAATAGCGGACAGGAAGATTCAGGGATGACAGGCCGGAATCTGCGGGGATAACTGGCCGGAACCCGCAGGAATAACGGACAGGAAACCGGCGGAGCGGAACCGCTGTGTTTGTGAGGAAGGGAAGAGGATGTTTAAGGACAATCTGATCCATCTGCGGAAAATGCGGAAGATGACGCAGGAAGACCTGGCGGAATGCGTCGGCGTGACCAGACAGGCCATCGCGAAATGGGAGAGCGGCGAGACGGTGCCGGATCTGGAGAAATGCCGGCTTCTGGCGGACGCGTTCGAGGTATCCCTGGACGATCTGGCGAATTACGAACCGGAGGAAAATCTGGGCCTGAATCTGCCGCCCAGGGGAAAGCATCTGTTCGGCGTGGTCACCGTGGGGGACAAGGGCCAGATCGTCATACCGGCCAAGGCGCGGAAAATGTTTGACATCTCCGCCGGGGATGAGCTGGTGGTGCTGGGAGATGAAACACAGGGACTGGCGGTCATCAAGGCGCAGCATTTCCTCGCGATGGCTGACGCGATACGCGAAACAGGAAAAATCTAAGGAGGTACGCAATGCTTTCGGGAAAGACACGAAACGGGAACAGGACGCTTGTGAAGCTGATCGGCGTGTTTTCCGTCGCGGCGGCGCTGATGGCCGCGGGCG
>CACYDL010000118.1 GCA_902773195.1 uncultured Lachnospiraceae bacterium | reverse complement strand
GTACCTCCTTTATTCCCACGAATCCCACTCGCCGTACATATTTCTCTGATCGTACGGATAGGACTGTCCGAAGGGCTTCGGCTTCGGCGCTTCCTTCTTGCTCCTGTTCTCGGACCCGTACGGCTGGACGGCGGTTCCGGCGCGGTTCGCCCCGGTTGCCGTATAAACCGTGCTGCCGTAGCTTGCGGCTGTGGTGACGGGTTTTACGGGTTCCTGCGTGGCCTTCGCCCTCGCGTCGGCCAGCAGATCTTCCACGCCGATGCCGTCGTTGCGGATCTTCACGGTCACGTCGGCGGTGCCGAAATACAGGTTCTTCGCCATGTCGTAGATCTTGATCGTTTTCTCGCCGCGCTTGTTCACAATCATGAAGATATAGAACATATCCTCGCCGAGCTGGGAGAGGATCTCCTCATACCACGCCGTGTCGACGGTGGACGGGGAGCAGGCCATATTGACGTGGGAGTGTCCCTGGAACCGGATGTTGTTGAACACCTCGTCATCATGCCCCATCAGCCAGTTCTGATAGAGAACCTGATCGGGCGTGACGGTGGAGCCGGTTACCTTCTGGGGGTAGACCAGGATATCCTCCACCACGTAGGTGTCCTCCTCGGTCTCGTGCCGCTTCGCGATGCCGTGCCATCCGATCTCGGAGGAATACTCGCTTACCAGCGCGTTCATCTTGAGCCACGCCAGCTCGGAGAACAGGAGCACGGCCTTTCTGGACGACGCGCCAAGCTGCTTTGTGAACGTGATTTTCCCGTCGGAGGCCCGGAGGTTTCTCAGGTACGCCCGGAACGCCTCGACCGCCTCTTCCGTGATCTGATCCGTGATTTTGATGTTCTGCGCCATTTTACGCCTCCGTTTCCGTTCTTTCTTCATCACTGTCTCCGCTTCCCTGCTGCGCCTTCAGCCACTCGATCGCGCCATTCGGGTCGGTCACCGTTCCGTCTGGGAGCTCGAAGGCTTTTACGTTGACGGTATACTCACCGTCCGATCCTTCTCCGGAAACCAGGGAGGCGAACCGTCTGCCCACCGTGGAGTCCGCGAAGTTGAAGCCCAGCGCCGACGCCACCGCCTGCTCCGCCACGCCGATATAGTCGTGAACCTTCAGGGCGGCGTTGATGACGCTCTCGTTATTCCCGATGCATCCGTACCGGTCGATGTGGGTATTGGGCATATACGTCCCGAACTCGTCCGTCGGGAAGGCATACTCCTGAAGCCGCTCCAGCCTGCTGCCCGGCTTGATGCGGAACGCGGAACAGACCCTGAGCCCGATCGTTTTCTCGACGAAAACCGCCCTGTACAGCAGGTACATATCGTCGTCCGGGATGGTGCCGCGCCCGTACAGGAAGGAATTGCGGTTCTCCACGATCCGGGCCGCCGCGTCGTCGTCCCAGTAGGTCAGCCTGCCTCTGGCCGCGAAATCGACGGAATCCCCGGTGGATCCCAGCAGAACCAGCGCCTTATTGGACGTGAAATACTCGCAGAATTCCGATCCGGAACCGGATTTCAGCTTCTCTTCCAGACCGGCCAGGGTCAGCTCGTAGTCATACCGTCTGGAAAGCAGGTCGCTGATCTGATTTTCGATGGACTCGATGCTTCTGTCCACGTCCCGGATATCGTTCATGATCCGGTTGATCTTATCCCGGTCGAAGCGGGACTCGAACTCGGACAGGATCTTTTTCTCGACCTTTTTCCGGAAGTCAAGAACCGACGCGATGGCGGACAGCGCTTCGAGATACGCGTCCGGCGTCGTCTTCATGAGGGATTCGCACAGCGCCTTCTCTCCGGCGCTGAACCCGTCGTCCGGATTGAAATACCACGGGAAGAAGCTGAGGACGCCCGCCTCGAGGAAGTGGATCTTTCTGAGGTCCGAAGAATCCATGAAGATCAGGACGCTTTTGATCTCCGGATTGACGAAAACCAGAACCTGCATGGTACGGGCGTAATATTCCGTGGGCTTCGGGAGTTTTTCCCACCCTTCCTCGGCGGAATAATAGGCGTCCGCCGCCCGGATATACGCGGCGTTGGAGTCGGGATCTCCCCGCACGAAGCTGTGAAGAACCACGGTGCCGGAGTTATAGACGGCGTTCGATACCAGATCCCGCACCGGGTACTCCTCGACCTCTGACGCTCTTCTGGAGGACGACGAGAAGACGAACCGGAGGCTCTCTCCCTCGGGCATTCTCCGCTCGAAGAGAGCGCGGAGGGTAGCGACGAACGAATAGTCGTTCCCGATGGGGCTGCCCGTGATCCTGCCCTCGAAATACCGTTCGGCGATATCGTCCGTCAGGGCTGTTTTCTGAATACTCTGTCTGAACATATCCTGTTCCTAACCTGCCTTTCTGTTTTGTAAATTCCCTTCCTTAATTCGCGCCGCCCGCCGGAGTCGGACCGGCGTTCCCATCGGAGAGTGCCGTCGGCGGCATAAAGAACCCGGACCCCTTGGCGGGATCCGGGGATGTATAAGGGGAGCCTGCTTCCGGGCGGGAAAATCAGGCGTTGTCGGCCTTCACGACCTGGAGGAGGTACGCCTTGGAGGTGATGCCGAAGTCGTCGAAGGTCTTGTCCATGTCGCCGGCGCCGATGGGAGCGCCGTCCAGGTGGAGGCCGCCGCGGGTGTATTCCACGCCGTTCTGCTCGCAGAAGTCGCGGAGGGTGGTATCGGAGGTGACGGAGACGGTCTTGCGGGCGACGTTGTTGCCGGTGGTGATGTTGATGATGTTCATGGTAATTCCTTTCTTTTATGAAGAAGTTTTTATTTTTGTGATGTTATGTGTGTCTGAGTGTCATGCGGCGATGCCGCGCGGCCCGTACCGTTCTCCGGGATGCGGGCCGCTTGGGAAACCGTGCCGGGAAATCAGCCGACCACTTCGATGGACTCGAGGACGGCGGCCTTCTCGGCCTTCAGCGTTTCGACGGCGGCGGGAATCGCCTCCTCGAACTTCGCCATCTTGATGAGCCCCTTGCCGCACTTCTCGGCGACGACTTCCTTCAGGTCGGCGTCGGCGGGGGCATCGACGATCATGGTGATCTGCGCGAAGCCCTCGGGGGAAGCCTTGCCGAACACGGCGCCGTTCTCGTTGATGGAGCCGGGGCAGCCGGGCTTGACGAACACGGAGAAGAAGGGCTCCTTATTGCCGTCCTCGTCCTTCTCGTAGAGGGTCAGGGCGGAGGGCTTGTACTTGGCGAGGAGCTTGATGTCTTCGAGCTTGAGGGCGGAGGTGATGACGCAGGCGGTTCCGGTGATGGTAGTCTTCATGTGGCAAAATCCTTTCTTTCTTTGAAAAATAATGTTTGAAATTCGGCATTCCGTGCCGTTCGGGGTCCGGGATTCCGTCCCGTGCGGGCATATCGGCTCATCCCCGCCGTCTCCTTTACCGGAGGGATCTTACCGCCATCGCCGTCTTGGAGGCATATGCTTGATGGCATGCCGGGCCGCCCGAAATCAGGAGACCCGGTGAAAGGAGGTTGCCGACATGGTCGGCGCGCCCGGCGGAAGGGAGCCGGACGCTTTAACAATCGGGAAATTCCCGTTGTTGGTGAAATCAAACGGCGTACGGATACTCGACGATCTTTCCGTCGATTTCCATCGGGCGGTAGATATCGCTGTCGAAATCCGCCAGGACGCCGAGAAGCTGATCCTTGACTTCCTCGAAGGTTTCATCCTCATCCGGAGCTCCCTCGAGGGGATCGCACTGATAAACCGTGTGCAGGAAATCCCGGACTGCGGAATCCAGCTCTTCCTCACGGGCGCAGATTTCGTCCTCGTCCTCGTCCTCCGCCGCGCAGTCGTGCGACAGGGCTTCCAGCGCAACGGACGCGCTGCCGAGGTATGTATCGGAGATCTCGCAGAGGCAGTCCCGGAAATCCTCCTTGGAATACACGGTTTCGCAATGCGCCAGGGTGTTGTCGGCCCACACGGAAACCTCCGGGTAGACCGCGCCGTCCGACGATACGACGCCCTCCACGAAAACCGAGATGCCGAACTCCGGTCTCTCTCCGACGAGGACGGAATCGCCGGTATACTCTTCCGTGTTTGTCATGAAGTCGTCGATGACTTCCTCGATATCAAGTTTCATTATCACTCTCCTGACTGTTGATGTACCTGAAGCTGTCCGACGGGGTGAAAGCCGGGACGGACACGGCGGGCATTTCCATGCCGCTTCCGCTCTTCCAGTCTCTCGCCTTCTTCGGCCTCCGTCTCTTCAGGATGAACTTTCCAAACCCGGAAATCTGAACCTCGTTTTCAGCGGACACCTCCCTTTTGATGATCTCGAAAACCTCCGCCGTGATGTCGGCGGCGATTCTGTACGGAATATCGAATTCCTGCGAGACCGTTTTTGCGATACGGGAACGCGTTATTCTGATGCGATCACCTCCCGTTCACTTGATGATGCGGTTGACGCCGCGCTTGAATGCCTTGAGAAACCACGCCGGCGCGTAGAAGACCGCCGCGCTGATTTTCCCGACGTTGCACTGGCGGTACACGTACCGGCCGTACATTTCCTTGGGGTCGTAGCTGACCGCCGTGTAGAGATTCACGGCGAAGTACAGGATCGCGAGGATCCCGAGGATGATTTTGATGATGATGGACATGGGAAGCCCTCCGTCAGATTACTTCTCTCTTAGTGTACAGGATGTGCGGAACCGTGCAGCGTTCCACGGTATCGTACAGGAAATCGTAGCGGACGAGCGAATCGCCGTCCCAGAACTCGATATATGCGCCGGTCACAACCGATTTGGAGACGGCTTTGAAAACCTTTTCCATGAAGTCGACGGTATCGTCGGCCATGTCGTCCTCGCAGTCGAGCACCTCGCATCCACTGTCGGCGAAAGCGAAGAAAAGCCCGGAGCGTCTCAGGGCGTCCGTGATAGCTTTTCTGCACACGGATTTCGCGTCGCCGTCTTTGGGCTCCGCAAGACCGGCCTTGATGAGGGAAACGGCGGCCGT
>CACYDL010000117.1 GCA_902773195.1 uncultured Lachnospiraceae bacterium | reverse complement strand
GGACTGCCTCGACGGCCGGAGCGAAGGATATGAACTGGAGGGAGATGCTCCGGCAGCGCTCGTTCTATCTGATGCTTCTGACACTGACCTGCGGCGCCTTCGCGGGCATGATGATCATCTCCCAGGCCTCGCCCATCGCCCAGAAGATGATGGGCTTCACGCCGTCCAAGGCGGCCTTCGTCGTGTCGCTTCTCGCTCTTTTCAACATGCTGGGCCGTCTGGCCTCCGGCACTCTTTCGGACCGGCTCGGGGCCCTCGGCACGATGACCCTCACCTTCGCGGTTTCCGTCGCGGCCGGCCTCATGCTGTTCTTCTGCAGGGAGAGCACGCCGGCGCTGTTTTACGCCGGCCTCGCGCTGGCGGGCTTCGGCTTCGGCAGCATCATGGGCATCTATCCGGGCTTTACCGCCAACACCTTCGGGCGGAAATACAACAGCGTGAACTACGGCATCATGTTCATCGGCTTCGCCCTGGCGGGCGTGCTCGGCCCGATGATCATGAATGTTCTGTACGGCGCGACGGGGCGCTACCAGGGCGCCTTCCTTGTGGCGGCCTGCCTGAGCGTGCTGGGCGAGGTCCTGATCGCGCTGCTCCGCAGGCAGAAGTGAGGAAAATCCTGACCGCGCCGCTGCAGGGGCAGAAGAGAGGAAGATCCTGACCCCGCCGCCCGGCGGGCCGGGAGGAGAGAAGCACCGCCGGCGCTGCTCCGCAGGCAGTAGTGAGGAAGGTCCTGACTGCGCCGACCGGCAGACGGAGGCGGGCGGGACATAAAGGAGGCATTATGTACGACGTTGTCATTATCGGAGGCGGGATCACAGGCTGCGCGGTGGCGAGGTTCCTGTCCGCCTACAAGGGAAAATTCTGCCTGATGGAGCGCTCGGAGGACGTGTGCACCGGGACCTCCAAGGCCAATTCGGCGATCATTCACGCCGGGTTCGACGCCGCGTACGGCTCAAAGATGGCCCATTACAACCTGATCGGCTGCGGTATGTACCCGGACCTTTCAAAGGAGCTGGATTTCGCCTACAGAAACAACGGCTCCCTGGTGCTCGCCCTCGGCGAAGAGGACATTCCCAAGCTGGAAAAGCTGATGGAGAACGGGCGGAAGAACGGCGTCAGGGGGCTGGAGATCGTCGGGCGCGAGCGGCTCAAGGAGCTGGAACCCAGCGTCGGGCACGTCCCGGTGGCCGCCCTCTACGCGCCGACGGCGGGGATCGTGTGTCCCTTCGGCGCGACGATCGCCTTCGCGGAGAACGCGTTCACCAACGGGGTGGAATTCCGGTTCAACACGGAGGTGAAGGGACTGACCGCGTCGACGGACGAGGAGGGGCGTCCCTGCTGGATCGTGCAGACGATGGAGGGGACGGTGCGGACCCGCGCGGTGGTCAACGCCGCGGGCGTCTACGCGGACATCCTCCACAACATGGTCTCGAAGGAGAAGATCACGATTACCCCCCGGAAGGGCGATTACCTGCTGCTCGACCGCCGGACCGGCGGCTATGTGAAGCACACCGTGTTCCAGGTGCCCGGCAGGTTCGGCAAGGGCGTCCTGGTCTCCCCGACGGTGCACGGCAACACCATCGTGGGGCCGACGGCGGAGGATATCGACGACAAGGAAGGCGTCGACACGACCTCGGAGGGCTTCGACGACCTGATGGAAAAGGCGGGACTCGCCTTCGACGACCTGCCTCTCAGGGACGTGATCACGAGCTTCGCGGGGCTCCGGGCCCACGAGGCGCGCCACGACTTCATTCTGGGTGAGGCGGCGGACGCCCCCGGATTCTTCGACTGCGCCGGCATCGAGTCGCCCGGTCTGACGGCGGCGCCCGCCATCGGGCGGGAGACGGCGGAGCTTCTGGCCGGGCGGCTGGACCTGCCCGCCAACCCCGATTTCGACGGCACCCGCCGCGGCTTCATCGATCCGAAGGAGCTGCCGCTGGAGGATTTGGCGGCGCTGATCGCGGAAAAGCCGGAGTACGGGAGAATCGTGTGCCGCTGCGAGCAGATCAGCGAGGGCCAGATACGGGACGCGATCCGCCGGCCCCTCGGTGCGAAGAGCCTCGACGGAGTCAAGAGACGCGTCCGGGCGGGCATGGGACGGTGCCAGGGAGGCTTCTGCTCTCCGAGGATCATGGACATTCTCGCGGAGGAGTGGGGTGTCGACGCGGCGGATATCACCAAGGCGGGCGGCCGCTCCAGGGTGATCGTCGGCCTGGTGAAGGACCGCATGTAAAACAGGGTCGGACGACGGATTCCGCGCAGTCTGGAGGATGAGATGGATAAGACAAATGTAAATCTTGTGATAATCGGAGGCGGTCCGGCGGGACTGGCGGCGGCGGTGGCCGCGTATGACGCCGGCGAGAGAGACATGCTGGTGCTGGAGAGGGACACCCGTCTGGGGGGCATCCTCAACCAGTGCATTCACAACGGCTTCGGACTCCACACCTTCCAGGAGGAGCTGACCGGGCCGGAGTACGCGGAGCGCTACATCGACCGGGTCCTCGAGAGGGAGATCCCCTGCAAGACCGACACCATGGTGATTTCCCTCACGGCGGAGGAGGACGGCCGCAAGGAGATCCTGGCGGTCAATGAGACCGACGGACTCATCCGGATCAGCGCCGGCGCCGTGGTCCTGGCGATGGGCTGCCGGGAGAGGAGCCGCGGGGCCCTCAATATCCCCGGCTTCCGTCCCGCGGGCATCTTCTCGGCCGGCACGGCGCAGAGGCTCGTCAACATCGAGGGCTATCTCCCCGGCCGCCGGGTCGTGATCCTGGGGTCCGGCGACATCGGCCTCATCATGGCCCGCCGCATGACCCTGGAGGGAGCCAAGGTCCTGGTCTGCGCCGAGCTCATGCCCTACTCGGGTGGGCTGAAGAGAAATATCGTCCAGTGCCTGGACGACTTCGGCATTCCGCTGAAGCTCTCCCACACGGTGGTCAGGATCGAGGGCAAGGAGAGGGTCGAGGGCGTGGTGATCGCCGAGGTGGGACCCGACCGCAAGCCGATCCCCGGCACCGAGGAGCACTACGACTGCGACACGCTTCTTCTGTCCGTCGGTCTCCTCCCGGAAAACGAGCTGACGATCGGCCTCGGGGCGGACATGAGCCGCACCACTAACGGGCCTGTGGTCAACGAGTCGCTGGAGACCTCGGTTCCCGGCGTCTTCGCGGCGGGAAACGTCCTCCACGTGCACGACCTGGTGGACTATGTGAGCGAGGAGGCCGCTCTGGCGGGACGAAGCGCGGCGGACTATGTCCGCAGACAGACGGAGGCTGCGGCGGACGGGCCGGAGAACCCGGAGCCGGAGCGGATCGAGGTGAAGTATGCGGGAGGGATCCGCTACACCGTGCCCTCCTCCGTCGCGCCGGACCGGGTCAGCGGATGGCTCAAGATCCGCTTCCGCGTGGGCGAGGTGATGACGGACCGCCGGGTGGTTCTCTGCCTTGACGGCAAACCGGTCCTGACAAAAAAGCGGCGCGTGATGGCGCCGGGGGAGATGGAGGAGCTCGTGATCACGGAGAAGCTTCTCGCGGCCCATCCGGATCTTCAGTCGATCGAGATTAAAGTGGAGGAGAACGCGTGATGGAGACGAGGAATCTGACCTGCATAGGATGCCCGCTGGGCTGCCAGATCGAGGTCCTGATGGACGCGAAGGGCAGGATCGAGCTCGTGACGGGAAATACGTGCCCGAGAGGCGAGCAGTACGCCCGCAAGGAGGTGACCGCGCCGAGACGCATCGTGACCAGCTCCGTCCGCGTCTACGGGAGCAGGAAGGGAGAGCGGATGGTGCCGCTGAAGACGGCTTCCGATATCCCGAAGGAGAGGATCATGGACGTGATCCGGGACCTGCGGGGCGTATCGGTTCCCTGTCCCGTCCATATCGGGGACGTACTGATCCGCGACATCGCGGGCACGGGCGTCGACATGATCGCCACAAAGGAAGTGGAGTGAGAAGGGCCGGGGGAGCGAAAAAGCCGGCGCGCAAAGATCATCCGTCTTTGAATTCGCGGTTCCGGATCTGACGGGAGAAAGAGAAAACTACCCGGCGCAGCAGCTGCGCCGGGTAGCGTTGATTCCGGGTATTTTTTCCCTTAAACCGCCGGGCTTATTCTTCCTCGGCAGAGAGCTCCGTCGTCTCTTTCTTCGGCGGGAAGATGAGAGAGAAGATGACGAAGAAGATGAGCGCCGCCACCAGTCCGGGGACGATGGTCTGGCTGAAGTGGATGCCGAACAGGTTGCCGCCCGAGAACTGGTCGAGGTACACGACGACGACCGTGCCCGCGATCAGGGACGCGATGGTTCCGGCCGTGGAGGCCTTTCCCCAGTAATGTCCGAGAACATACGGGAAGAAGGAGCCCGCCGCGCGGAGGGTGAAGCAGAACATCAGAATCGTGATCAGGCTCTGCGTGTTGAAGAGCGCGATGAACATGGAGGCCACGCCGACGACGCACATCGTGATCTTGGTGACCTTCATGACTTCCGCGTCGGAAGCCTCCGGCCGGATGACGCGCTTGTAGATGTCGTTCGCGAAGATGGAGCCCGCGCCGAGAAGGTCGGAGTCGGAGCTGGACATCGTCGCGGAGATGATGCCGCTGAAGAGCAGGCCGCAGATGATGGCGGGCATGACCTCGATGGCGAGCACCGGGAGCGCGTAGCGCGCGCCGACGGATTCGAAATCAGCGGAGTTGAACTTGCCCATGTTGATGAGGGCGAGGGTGATGATGCCGAGGATCGTCGGGATGAAGGCGTAGACGAAATTGATGACCGCCGCGATCCAGGCACCGCCCTTCGCCGCTTTGCCGTCCCTGGCCGCGTAGAAGCGGGAGACCGCTTCCTGTCCGACGGAGAAGGTGGCGACGTACATGATGACGAGGGAGATGATGCCGAACATGTCATAGCCCTTGAAGAGGCTCATGGTGCCCTCCGGGACGTTGGCGACGACATTGCTCCAGCCGCCCGCATATCTGAGAGCGAAGGGAATCGCGATGATCATGCCGATGACGATCAGGAAGACCTGGATGAAGTCGGTCAGCGTGACGCTCCACAGTCCGCCCATGATCGAGTAGACCGTGACGACGACCGCGACGATGATGACCGCCACCTGGTAGTTGATGCCGAGCATCGTGGAAAGGATGACGGCCGAGGCGATGAACTGTCCGGCGGTCAGTCCGATCAGCGGCAGGAACATGATGACGGCGGTGATCAGTCCGCTTCCCTTGCCGTAGCGGCGGCGGAAGTATTCCGGAACGGTCTTGACCGTGGCGCCGCGGAACTTCGGGGCCAGGAAGCTCAGGATGATGAACGCGATGCCCATGGTGATGATGTACCAGGCGGCGCTGAGTCCGTAATTGCCCATGCCGTTCTGGACGACGCCGAGGGAGCTGCCGCCGCCGATCTCAGTGGCGGCAAGGGTTCCCGCCATGAGCAGCGGGCCGAGCCGGCGTCCTGCGACGACGAAGTCCGTGTTGCTTGTGATCTTGGTGGAAGAGTACCAGCCGATGAAAAGCATCGCCAGCAGATACAGGACGACCACCACGGTTACGAGTAGATTGATGTTCATACTGTTACCTCCTCATGACATGAATGAAAAATCCGCGGGCAGTCCGCAGACTTACTCATATTCAGTATAAAAAAGGCCGGGGAAAATGTATTCTGTCAATAATGCGAAAAAGGGGCAGATTCTGCATCTTCCGGCGGCGGGAAAGAACGCCTCCGCGCCCGGGCGGGGAGGGGAAGGGCGGACTTGACGAAACAGGGGGAATTTTATATCCTGAGAGAGATTTGATCCGGGAAGGTGTTTATGTTCCGAATAGCCGTATGTGATGATGATAAGAGGGAGAGGGACGAGGTGATCCGCATCGCGGAAGCGTTTTTCGGCGTGCGCGGAACCGGGGCCGAGATCGTTCCCTTTGAGGACGCCGACGGTCTTCTCGCCTCCGGGAAGGGCTTCGATCTCTATCTTCTGGACGTCCTTCTGCCGGGGCAGGACGGCATCCGCACGGCGGAGATCCTGAGGGAACGGGATCCCGGTGCGGTCATCGTCTTCATCACGTCCATGATCGACAGCGCCGTGGACAGCTACCGGGTCGAGGCCGCGGGCTTTCTTCTCAAGCCCGTCACGCCGGAGACCTTCTCGGAGACGATGGAGCGTCTCATCCGGAACGGCCGGATCGGCCGGGAGGCGTCCCTTCACATCATCTACAGCCACATGCCCGTGGACATACCGCTCCGGCGCGTCGTCGTCCTGGAGAGCGAGCTGCACCGGGTGCATATCCGCCTCGACGGAGAAATCTATTCCGTCAGCATGAGGCTCAACTCCCTGGAGGAGAAGCTGGCGGACCACGGGGAATTCCTGCGGTGCCATCAGAGCTTCATCGTCAACCTGGGCTACGTCTCCCACATCGACGGAAACGAATTCGTTCTCCGGCGGGGGACCGGGGC
>CACYDL010000116.1 GCA_902773195.1 uncultured Lachnospiraceae bacterium | reverse complement strand
ATCGACGAGACCGAGCCGTGGAAGCTCGCGAAGGACGAGGCCGCGAAGGACCGCCTGCAGACCGTGCTCTACAACCTGCTGGACGGGATCCTGACGGGCGCGTCGCTCCTTTCCGCCTACATGCCGGAGACCGCGGAGAAGATCCTCGCCCAGATCGGCGCCCAGGCGCCCGCCTTCGACGAGCTGTTCCACGCGGGCAACTATCCGAAGGAGAACAAAGTGACGGAAAATCCGGAGATCCTGTTCCAGAGGCTGAAGCTCGAGGAGGTCATGGAGAAGATCGACGACCAGCGCCGGGCGGCGGGGCTTCCGACCCTGAAGGAGCTCGAGGAGGCCGAGGCCGCCGAAGCGGCGAAGAAGGCGCAGGCCGGGGCGAAGGAGGAGGCTCCGAAGGAAGAGAGCGGCTCCGGCGCGCCGGACGGACAGGTGCCGGAGGGCTTCTACGACCACCGGGAGATCTGCACCTACGACGACTTCACGAAGTGCGAGTTCCGGGTCGGCGAGATCCTGAAGTGCGAGGAAGTAAAGAAATCAAAGAAGCTTCTCTGCAGCCAGGTGGACCTCGGGGACAGGACCGTTCAGATCCTCTCCGGGCTCAGGCCGCAGTACACGCCGGAGCAGATGGTCGGAAAGAAGGTCATGGTCGTCGTCAATCTCGCCCCGCGAAAGATGGCGGGACTTGACTCCCAGGGAATGATTCTCTGCGCGGAGATGCCGGACGGCACCCTCTCGCTCATGGTTCCCGAGAAGAAGGAGACCCCCGGGGGATCCGGCATCAGCTGACGGAGACGCGGGGAGCCGCCGTTCCCTCCGGGAGGAAACGCGCGGCGGGGACGCAGGGGGACCGTCGTTCCCTGTGCGATAAAACAGTAAAACGGGCAGGGCCTCGTCGGGGACGGGCTCTGCTCTTGTCAGATCAGAAGAGGCGGCATGATATTCGACACTCACGCACATTATGACGATCACGCGTTCGACGAAGACCGGGAGGAGGTTCTGGAGAGCCTTGCCGCCGGCGGGGTCGGCCGCGTCATCGACGTCGGATCCACGCCCGCCAGCCTCGCCCGCGTGAAGGCGCTGGCGGACCGGTACGATTTCGTGTACGGCGCCGCCGGGCTGCATCCGGACGACGTCGGAGGTCTTACGGAGGAGGTGCTCTCGGAGATACGGGAGATGCTGAGCGACCCGAAGATCGTCGCGGTCGGGGAGATCGGCCTGGATTACCACTGGGACGTGGAGCCCCATGAGGTCCAGGCGGACGGCTTCCGCCGGCAGATCGACCTGGCCCTGGATACGGGAAAGCCCATCATCGTGCATTCCCGGACGGCGGCCGCGGACACCATGGCCGTCATCGCGGAGAAATACGGCAGCGGCCGGGGGAGGGAGGCGCCGCGGAAGGGCGTCATTCACGCCTATCCGGGCTCCCTCGAGCAGGCGAAGGTCTACCGGGAGATGGGCTTTTATCTCGGCATCGGAGGCGTGCTCACCTACGCGACCTCCAAAAAGCTGAAGAAGGTGGTCGCCGGGATGCCTCTTTCGGCGCTGCTTCTGGAGACGGACTGTCCCTACCTGCCGCCGGAGAGCCGGCGGGGCACGAGAAACACGTCCCTGAATCTCCCGGAGGTGGTACGGGCGGTCGCGAAGATCAAAAACGTCAGCCCGGAGGAAGTGGAAAAAGTGACATGGGACAACGCGGAGCGGCTTTTCTTGTAGGTTGCGCGTTCTGAAGGGCGGGAGCTGCCCGCCGAAGCTGCAGTGGGATCGGAACGAATCGCTTCAGGAAGGAGAAAGCGTATGAAGCTCGAGAAGTACACAGGATGCTCGCGCGCCGCCAGAAGGCTGGAGAAGGCGGATCTGGTTCTCCGGAACGCCAAGATCGTGAACGTATTTACCGACCGCGTCGAGGAGGGAAGCATCGCCATAAAGAACGGCATGATCGTCGGGATCGGGGATTTCGAGGGGGTCAGGGAGATCGACCTCAAGGGACAGTACGTGACGAGCGGGTTTATCAACGCCCACCTCCATCTGGAATCCACGATGGTCAACCCCCAGGTCCTGATCGCGGAGGCCGCGAAGCACGGCACGACGACCTTCATCGTCGATCCCCACGAGGCCGCCAACGTCTCGGGGACCGACGGCATCGACTACCTCCTGGACCAGACGAAGAACTCGCCGGCCCACGTCTACGTGATGATCGCCAGCTGCGTGCCGGCGACCTCCATCGACGACAACGGCTTCACCCTGACGGCGAAGGAGATGCTGCCCTATCTCTCCAACCGGAGGGTGCTCGGCCTGGGCGAGGTCATGGACTGCGGGGCGGTCATCAACGGGGATCCCGGGATGAACGAGAAGCTGGAGGCCTTCGACGGCAAAGTGAAGGACGGCCACGCGCCGGGCCTGACGGACGAGGAGCTCGCCGCCTACGTCATCGCCGGCATCACCACCGACCACGAGGGCACGTCCTACGAATACATCATGAAGGAGCGTGCGATGGGCATGACCTGCCATATCCGGGAGGGAAGCGCGGCGCGCAATCTGGAAGCCATCGTCAAGGGAATCGTGGAGAACAACACCAACACCGAGGGCTTCTGCTTCTGCACCGACGACAAGCACATCGAGGACATCACCCGGGAGGGCGACATCGACCACAACGTCCGCAAGGCGGTGAGCATGGGAATCAGCCCCATCGCCGCGGTGAAGATGGCTACGATCCAGCCGGCCAGGTGCTACGGGCTCCGCAGGACCGGGGCGGTGGCCCCGGGCTTCGACGCGGATCTCGTCGTCTGGGATTCCCTCAAGGATTTCAACGCCCAGATGGTATTCTACAACGGCATGCAGATCGACCGGATGCTGAAGGTGAAGCCGGAGCCGTGCCCCGCCCATCTGATGGACACGGTGCATCTGGGCCCGCTCGATCCGGAGAAGCTCCGCATCCGGAACGACGGCCGCCCGTTCCCGGTCATCCGGATGCTGCCGGGCGAGATCCTCACAAAGGCGGAGTACGTGACGCTGCCCGGAGAGGAGTACTTCGAGCCCGACGGGGATATCGACAAGATCGCGGTGTTTGAGCGCCACAAGGCGACCGGCCTCATCGGGGTCGGCGCGATCCGGGGCTTCGGCCTCCGGGGCGGCGCCATCGCGTCCTCGGTGTCCCACGACAGCCACAACATCATCGCCATCGGGACCAGCGACGAGGACATCCTGACCGCGGTCCGCGAGCTCGAGAGAACCCACGGAGGCCTCACCATCGTCGAGAACGGAGAGGTGTTCGATACGCTGGAGCTCCCGATCATGGGACTGATCTCGGACCGGAGCCACAGCTACGTCAATAAAAAGGTCCGCAGAATGACGACGAAGGCGCGCAGGATGGGCGTCCCGAAGGACATGGAGCCCTTCATCACGCTCTCCTTCATGGCCCTTCCCGTGATTCCGGAGCTTCGATGCACGCCGAGAGGCGTCTATTCCGTGACAGGGGGTAAATTTCTATGAAGGCCTTCAGACTTCCTCCCGACCTGATGCTGGGAGCGACCGGCTCGGCGGCCCAGATCGAGGGAGGAAACGTACACCACACCTGGAACAGCTGGGAGAGATGCGGCAGGATCCGGCCGGAGGGGGGCACCCTTTCCATCCGGCAGGCCGCCCGCCACTTTGAGAACTGGAAGGAGGACGTCGACATCGCCGCGGGTCTGGGGATCGAGACGCTCCGCTTCAGCGTCGAGTGGGCCAGGATCCAGCCGGAGGAGGGCGTGATCGACCGCGAGGCGGCCGCCCGCTACCGGGAGGAGATCGAGTACATGAAGCAGCGGGGAATCCGCCCCCTGCTCACGATCCATCACTTCACGGATCCGGTCTGGTTCGAGAAGAAGGGCGCGTTCCTGAAGCCCGCCAACGTCCGCAGCTTCCTGAAATACGTCGGCGTCGTCGTGAATCTCTTCGGGGATCTGGTCTCGGACTACGTGACCTTCAACGAGCCCAACGTGTACGCCCTCATGGGCTACATGGGCCGGGGCTTTCCGCCTGACAGGGAAGATCCCGCGGCGGCGCGCCGGGTGCTGTCCGTCATGGCGGGCTGCCATATCCGGGCCTATGAGAAGATCCACCGCATGCGCGAGGCGATGGGCTACCGCGACACCAAAGTGGGCTTCGCCCTCCAGATGAGGAGCTTCGCCCCGCTGCACCCGGCCTCCGGCGCGGAGAGGACCATGGCCGATCTGAGCAGGTTCCTCTTCCAGGAGGTCTGCGCCAAGGCGTTCCTGCGGGGCGACTTCCGTTTTCCGCTGGAAAACCTCGGGGGCTTTTCCAAAGGGGAGTACGGCGACTACCTCGGCATTTCCTACAGCACCCGTTCCCATGTCGTGAAGATCGGCGACAATATCGTCGGGGAGGGCGCGCCCAGGACCGACTCCGGCCGGGAGATCTATCCCCACGGGCTGGAGGAATGCATGCGGGAGCTGTACGGAATGATGAACAGGCCGGTGTGGATCCTGGAGAACGGCTGCTGCGACAACACGGATTCCTTCCGCGCGCTGTTCATCTACGACCATCTCGCGGTGACGGCGGCATCGAAGATTCCCGTGGAGCGGTACTATTACGGCACGCTGCTGGACGGCTTCGAGTGGCTCGCCGGGACGGGAGAGAAGTACGGCCTCGTGGGGGTCGACCCCGAGACGGGGGAGCGCACCGTGCGGGAAAGCGGCCATTTTTACAGGGAAATCATCCGGCTCGGAGGCGTGACGGAGGAGCTCGCGGACCGGGTTCTCTCCGGGATGAAGTATCACACCTGAGAGGAAAAGCGCGTTTACACGCGCGGACGCAGAGGCTATAATGGAACGGGGCCGTTCACGGACGAATCCCGGCTCCAATCGCGGAAATGAAACGGGGGGAAGACTATGGAGAACAAATACAGATTCACCGAGATGGACCAGTATTACTTCGGCCATGCAACGCATTATGATCTTTACCGAAAGCTCGGCGCGCATCCCACGGTGATTGACGGCACGCGGGGAACCTGGTTCGCCGTGTGGGCTCCCAACGCGAAGAGCGTATCCGTGGTAGGAGATTTCAACGGCTGGAACACGGAGGCCAACGTGATCGGCGAGAAGGACGAGATCGGCGTGTGGCAGACGTTCATTCCCGGAGTGGAGGTCGGCGCTCTCTACAAGTACTATATCGTCGGCGCCAAAGACCAGAGGCTCTTCAAGGCGGACCCCTTCGGCAACCAGATGGAGCTGCGCCCCGGCACCGCGTCCATCGTGGCGGACATCGACTCCATCCGCTGGAGCGACGGCACGTGGATGAAGAAGCGGGAGAGCTTCAGCATCGACAAGGATCCCATGATTATCTACGAGTGCCACATCGGTTCCTGGATGAAGCATCCGGAATGCGACGGCAGGGTGGAGGGCTTTTACACCTACCGCGAGTTCGCGGAGCGCGCGGCGGACTACGTCAAAGACATGGGCTACACCCACATCGAGCTCATCGGCATCGCCGAGCATCCCTTCGACGGATCCTGGGGCTACCAGGTGACGGGCTATTTCGCGCCGACGTCCCGCTACGGCACGCCGGACGACTTTGCCTACATGATCACCTATTTCCACCGCAAGGGAATCGGCGTGATCCTGGACTGGGTCCCGGCCCATTTCCCCAAGGACGAGTGCGGCCTCGCGGAATTCGACGGATACGCCCTCTATGAGCACGAGGATCCGAGGAAGGGCGAGCACCCGGAGTGGGGCACGAAGATCTTCAACTACGGGCGCCCCGAGGTCAAGAACTTCCTGCTGGCCAACGCCCTCTTCTGGGTCGAGCACATGCACGTCGACGGACTCCGGGTGGACGCCGTCGCCTCGATGCTGTACCTCGATTACGGCAGGAAGGACGGTGAATGGGTCGCCAACAAGTACGGCGAGAACAAGAACCTCGAGGCGATCGAGTTCTTCAAGCATCTCAACACGCTCCTGCGCGGACGGAATCCGGGCGCCCTGACCATCGCCGAGGAGTCCACGGCGTGGCCGAAGGTGACGGGCGACGTCGAGAAGGAGAACGGGCTGGGCTTCTCCATGAAGTGGAACATGGGGTGGATGAACGACTTCCTCGAGTACATGAAGCTGGATCCCCTCTTCCGCAAGGGCAATCACTACAAGATGACCTTCTCCACGTCCTACGCCTACAGCGAGAAGTACATCCTCGTGCTGTCCCACGACGAGGTCGTCCATCTGAAGTGCTCCATGTGGAGCAAGATGCCCGGCATCTACGAGGACAAGTTCCACAACCTGAAGGCCGGCTACACCTATATGGCCGGACATCCGGGCAAGAAGCTGCTCTTCATGGGCCAGGAATTCGGCCAGCAGAGGGAGTGGAGCGAGGAACGGGAGATCGACTGGTTCCTGCTGGAGACGCCCCTCAACAGGCAGCTGCAGGACTATGTGAAGGCCCTCTGGAAGCTCTGCAGAAAGTATCCGGCCCTGTACGCGACGGATTACGACTACAGAGGCTTCGAGTGGATCAACGCGGACGACGCGGCGAGAAGCATCTACAGCTTTGTCCGCAAGTCCCCCGACAACCGGAACAACCTGCTCTTCGTCCTCAACATGACGCCGATGCCGAGGGAGGACTACCGGGTCGGCTGCTTCGAGCCGGGGCAGTACAGGCTGATCCTCAACTCGATGGATCCCAGGTACGGCGGCAACTACCACCTCACGAAGAGCACCTACAAGGCGGAGGCGTCGGAGTGCGACGGCAAGCCCTACTCCTTCGGCTTCAGCCTTCCGCCCTACGGCGCGATGGTATTCCTGTACAACGAGGAGAAGGCCGGAAGCACGGCCAGAAAGCCCGCGAAGAAAGCCGCGGGAAAGCAGGGAAACAGGAAGACCAAGTGAGCCGCCCCAAAGGGGAGCGTTTCGGGGAGCTTCCCCCGGAAATCCTTCCCGGGGGAAGTCCTGTAAGGGCGTCTTTATGAAACAACCTGGCTGCCCGACCGGTCCGGTCGGGCGGCTGTTTTTGTCGGATACAGCGGCCGGCACGCGGCCGCCGGAGGAACGCAGGCATGCACATCATCGCGGGGCTCGGAAATCCGGGCACAAAATACGAGAAAACGCGCCACAATATGGGCTTCGACGTCATCGACCGACTGATTGAGGAGTACCGGATTCCCTACGGCGGCGTGAAGTTCCACGCCATGACCGGGACGGGCATGATCGGCGGCGGGAAGGTTCTGCTGATGAAGCCCATGACCTACATGAACCTGAGCGGAAACGCGGTCCGGGAGGCCGTGGACTTCTACCGGATCGACCCGGAGAAGGAGCTGATCGTCATCAGCGACGACATCGATCTCGAACCGGGAAAGATCCGGATCAGGAAGCAGGGGAGCGCCGGCGGGCAGAATGGACTGAAGCACATCATCTCCCTTCTGGGGACGGACCGTTTCACACGGATCCGCGTCGGCACGGGGGCGAAGCCGCCGGAATGGGATCTGGCGGACTGGGTTCTCTCGAGGTTTTCGAAGGAGGACCGGGCCCTGGCGGACGACGCGGTGAT
>CACYDL010000115.1 GCA_902773195.1 uncultured Lachnospiraceae bacterium | reverse complement strand
GGCGCCGCTCCGCGCGGCCCTCAGGCGTAGCTGTGAATGCCGGGAAGCAGCGTGTTCACGCCGATATACGTAAACAGCACACACACGAATCCCGCCACGGCGAAGATCGCGGCGCTCCTGCCCCGCCATCCCTTCCGGATTCTCTGATGCAGATAGACCGCGTAAATCAGCCAGGTGATCAGGGACCAGGTCTCCTTGGGATCCCAGGACCAGTAGGAGCCCCAGGCCCGCTCGGCCCAGATGGAGCCGGAGATGATGCAGAACGTCAGGAAAAGAATCCCCATCGCCACGGCCCTGTACTCGATCAGGTCGAGCTGCTCCCCCGAGGGTATGTGCCTGTCCAGGAAACCTCCCTCCTGCAGTCTGCCGCGGAACAGGAAGATCAGCGCGATGGCGAAGGAGACGCCGAAGGCCCCGTAGGAGATGATCGCCGTTGAGACGTGGAACCCGAGCCAGCTGCTCCGCAGCGAGGGCATCAGCTCGTGCACCTCCCGGCTCTGCATCGCGGCGTAGCCGATCACGAGGAAGATGACCGGCACCGCAAAGGCCCCGAGCACGTCGAAGCGGTATTTCCGGATAAAGATCAGGGAGACGAGGGCCAGCCCGAAGGCGAAGCTCGTCGCGAACTCATACTGATTCGTCATCGGGAGCCGTCCGGCCCCGATTCCCCTGACGATGAGCGCCGCCGCGTGCAGGACGAAGCCCGCGAGCAGAGCGGCGTAAGCCACCAGGGCGACCTTCTGCTTCTTGACTCCGATGAAGACAAAATAGCCGATCATGGAGGCAAAATACAGAATCATGGTAATGGTGAACAGCGTGTTTTCCGCGTCAAGAAGCCTCACATTCATCTTTCCTTCTCCTTCTCTTCTGCATGGACCGGCTTCACGTAGAACGCCAGCACCAGCCCCAGCAGGGTGATGAGCCCTCCGGCGAGCGCCACCGGCGTCAGGGGATCCCGCTTGACCTGGATCAGCGTGAAGGGCTGAGGATCCGAGAAGGTCACCGTGTACTCGTCGATGGTCAGCGCCTCTTCCTCCGGAAGCACGTTCATTCCCAGAAACTGCCCCTGGTAGTAGGCGGTGTAAAGATACGCCGGATTTGTGATCTCGTCGGTATCCGCGGAGACCGTCATCGCGTTGCCGGGGTCATAGTCCGGATAGAAGCGGTTGAAGCTGACGACCAGATCCGGCTTGTCCGCAAAGGCGAGAAAATCGCCCGCGCAGACCGTCTCCTTCTGGATCTCCTCCCCGTCCTTCGCCACGTGCATGTCCGCGGCCCAGCCGGTGGAATTCTGATAGAATTTCATGCCGAACAGCTTCGCGGGATGATTGACGCTCACGCTGGCCCCGGCGTCCTCTCCGGTCTTAAGATTCCGGACCGTGATGTCCGAGGTGTACTGTATGACGGACCCGTCGTCCCGCTTGTCGGTGCGGAAATCCTCGATGGTCAGCACACAGCCGGTGCCGCCGATCTCCCGGTTGTCGCCGGGAACGCCGTAAACCGCGTATTCCTGCTTCACCATCTGTCCCGCCCCGAAGCCGATGATCAGGATCAGCACGCCCAGGTGGCACACCCACGCCCCCCAGACTCCGAGACGGCCCCGCAGCGTGCCCCGGGCCCTTGACCTTCTGATCAGGGAAGGCAGCCTGACGAGGTTGCACAGAAACAGGTTGAGGCACAGGAAAGCGGTGATGACCACGAACCACGGCGAATGAAAGACGTCGTCCAGGCCCAGCGCGATGACCGCCCCGGCCGCCCTCTCGCCGTAGGCCGCCGCGTACCACGAGTAGGTCTGCCCCTGGGTCACGAAGCTGCCCGCGGCGCAGGCGGCGATCAGGATCAGGAGAAGAATCACGGCGAACCTCATGGAGCTCAGAAACTTCCATACCTTCTTTATGTCCATCGCGGGGATACCTCCGGATACCACGGCAGGGCGCCGGCGGGACCTGGCGGCGTCCTGCCGCGAAAGTCTCCGGCTTCTGCATAAAAAGGCGCCGGCCTGCGCGCATACCGCGCCCGTCCGCCGGCACCTGCAAAATCAGTTTGACAAAAGCGCATCGCTGCCCCGGTGGGCGGTAGTTCCGCGATCCGCTCTTAAGGCCTGTGAATCAGACGTCGAGAATTTCCAACGCCTCCCGGATCTTGCTCTCGGAGATGCCGAGGCATTCCTTGGCCAGGGCGTAATTGTGGGCGCCCTCGCTGTTCTCGACGTAGCAGTAGTCAAAGTACCACTGCGCTTCCCGGTGAAGCTTGCGGAGACGGTTCAGCTCCTCCTCCGGCAGCTTTCCTTCCGCGACGGCGGCCGCCAGCTTGTCCTTCATGTCGGAGAGCAGATTTCCGACCTCGGTCTCTCTCTCCTTGATCTCCGACTGGATCTCGCCGACGTAGGCGGTCATGTTCCGGTCGCCGTGGCACTCGGCGCACCGCTTCAGGAGCTCCTCGTTGTCCAGGGGGCTTTCGATGTAGTGGCTGTGATAGACCGTGCCGTCCTCCGCCTGAACGAGAGCCATGTGGCAGTCCGCGCAGTTCAGCACGCCCGCGTGCTTCCCCTGGAGGAAGGTCTCAAACTCGGGATGCTGGGCCTTTATGAGCCGCGAGCCGGTGCTCTCCTGCGTCCAGTCCGCGAAGTCGATGGAGTCGTAGTACGCCAGAATCGCCTGCGGGGTCATCTCCGCAACACTCGTGTAGGGCATCGAGGTCTCCTTGGTGTCCGGCTGGAAATAGTACTCGATGTGGCACTGGCCGCAGGAGACGGTCGACGGGTCGATTCCCTGAAGATCCTCGCCGAGGGCTTTCTGCACATAGGTGTGGGTGATCTCGATGGCGCCCGCGTTTCCGGCGCTGTTGCCGTGGCAGGTATAGCAGCTGACGTCCTCGGTCATGAGCGCCATGACCTCGTCGAAATCCATGGAGTAGACCTCGACGCCGCGGTCCTGGACCAGCTTCGCGAAGTTGGGCGTCTTGCAGGTCAGGCAGTTGGCCATCGGATGCGGGCGCTGGGTCTTCGCGACGTCCTCGAGGGTGTAGTTGTGTCCTCTGGCGCTGCCGTAATCCCTGGCGAAGCCGTAGCCCTCATAGATGTTGACCAGATACGGATCTTCCTCCAGATAGTCCGTCACATAGCTGTTTTCGTCGTTCTGCCCCATCGACGCCCTGATGTACGGATAGGTCTCCGCCCACTCGTCGGCGGTGACCACCCCGTCGACGCCGGACGCCTCGGGCGCGTCTGTCTCAACATATTCGATATCTTCTCTTGTCAGCATCTCCCCGGCCGGCTTCTGCGCGCGGTACAGGACCTTTCCCCCGATCCCGCTCACTCCGGCGGCCAGGCCCGCCAGTATGGCGGCGGATACTGCGATCTCTGCTATTTTTTTCTTATTCATATAAGCACTCCATGGAAACGGAAAGCTGATACATAAGGGTAGGATTCTCTGCTGTCTCTGATTCTACCAGTTTTCGGTTCACGTGGCAATTGTGGACTGCGGGCATTTGGCGGCGCAGTTCCCGCAGTTCGTGCAGAGCGAATAATCGATCCTCGCCAGGTTGTCCTCGACGGTGATCGCGCCGGTCCCGCACTGCTTCGTGCAGAGGCGGCAGCCGATGCAGCCCACGCCGCAGGCCGCCTTGACGTCCTTGCCCTTGTCCGTGTTTCTGCAGCGGACGACGACCTTCTGGCTGTAGGGCACCAGCTCGATCAGCTGCTTGGGACATGCCTTCACGCAGAGCCCGCAGCCGACGCAGCGCTCCCGGTCGACCACAGCGACTCCGTCCTTCACATGAATGGCGTTCTCGGGGCAGACCTTCACGCAGGAGCCGTAGCCCATGCAGCCGAAGTCGCAGTTCCACGGGTGCATGCCCGACAGAGCGGCGGCGCGGCAGTCCCTGATGCCGATGTACTGATTCTTGGCGGAGGTGTGCTCGCAGCTGCCGTTGCAGCGCACATAGGCGGTCATTCTCTCGGTTTCCCCGACGGCGACGCCCATGATGGCGCCGATCTTACCGGCGACGGCAGCGCCGCCGACCGGACAGCCGTTCGCGGGGGCGTCGCCCACCGCGATCGCGGCGGCCATGGCGTCGCAGCCGGCGAAGCCGCAGGCGCCGCAGTTGTTGCCCGGAAGAACCTCCCGGACCGCCGCCTCTCTCTCGTCCACTTCCACATAAAACTTGTTGCCGATATAGACCAGTCCGATTCCCACCAGCAGGCCGACCAGACCGATCACAATGGTTGCTGTCAGTATCGCACTCAAGTTCTCACCTCCTATGTTCAGCCAAGGTTGCCGAAGCCCATGAACGCGATCGACATCAGCGCCGCGGAAAGCAGCACGACCGGCGCCCCCCGGAACGGGGCGGGAATCGCCTCCTCATCCAGCCTCGATCGGACGCCGGCGAGCAGGACGATCGCTATCGTGTACCCGACGGCGGTTCCGAAGCCGGCCAGTACGCTCTCGATGAAGTTGTACTCATCCTGGACGTTCGTGAGGGCCACGCCGAGAACCGCGCAGTTGGTCGTAATCAGGGGCAGATAGATTCCCAGCGCCTTGTAGAGTCCCGGCGAGGTCTTCTTCAGGAACATCTCCACGATCTGGACGAGGGCCGCGATGACCAGGATGAAGACGATCGTCTTCATATAGTCCAGATTGAACGGTTTCAGCACAAAGTCATACAGAACGGACGCCACGGCGCAGGCGATGGTCAGGACGAAGATGACCGCCATTCCCAGCGACGCGGACGCCTTCATCTGCTTGGAGACGCCGACGAAGGAGCAGATGCCCAGGAACTGATTCAGAACGACGTTGTTGATCAGGGCGCAGCTGACGATAATCATGATCAGAGATGTCATTTTCCGGCCTCCTCTCCGCAGACGCTTCCTTTGGCGCATGTCGCGCAGCATCCGTCACAGCCGTTGACGAGCTCATTTCCGCGGTTCTTGACCTGCATCGCGTTCAGCACGGCGATGACGACCGCCAGCACCAGGAAGGCGCCGGGCGCCTTGATGAAGATGCCGATCGGCTGGGAAAGAACCTTGAAGCCGAAGACGGTGCCGTTCCCCAGAAGCTCCCGGATGAAGCCGATCACCGTCAGCGCGATGGTGAAGCCCAGTCCCATGCCGAGGCCGTCGAAGAAGGCGAGACCGACGCTGTTCTTGTTGGCGTACGCCTCCGCTCTGCCGAGGATGATGCAGTTGACGACGATCAGGGGGATGTAGATGCCCAGCGCGGCGTACAGCGCCGGGACATAGGCCTTGATCAGGAGCTCGACGATCGTGACCAGCGTCGCGACGATCACGATGTAGGACGGAAGTCTGACTTCGTCGGGGATGACCTTCCGGAGCGCGGAAATAATCACGTTCGACAGAATCAGGACCGCCGTGGTGGCGATGCCCATACCGACGCCGTTGGACGCCGCGGTGCTGACCGCGAGAGTCGGGCACATTCCCAGCATGAGAATGAACGTCGGATTTTCCTTTACAATACCGTTATAAATTCGCTCAAGATATCGGTTCATTTTCTCACCTCCGTCAGCCGACATTCGCGTGAATGAAACTGAGAGCCGCGTTGACCGCGTTGACGACCGCGCCGGACGAGACGGACGCGCCGGACACCGAGTCGATCTCATTGTCCGCCGTCGAGCCGCCCGCCTTGTTCAGGACGAACCGGTCGACGCTCACGCCGGAGAACTGATCCTTGAACGCCGGCTCCGCGCAGCGCATGCCCATGCCCGCGGTCTCGGCGAGCTCGGTGAACTCGATGCCCCGGATCACGTTGTCGGTGCCGATGCCGAGGGAGAGGGTGATATTCCCGTCGAAGCCGTCCGCGCTGGTGACGCTGACGACGTAGCCGGCGGTCTCTCCCGCCTCGTCCCTGCCGACCGCGATCTCATTGATGTAAGAGCGGCCGAAGTCAGCTCCGTAGGGCTTCCCGCCGAGGGCTTCCACCGCCGCGTTCAGGGCGTCGTCGTATTCAAATTCAGCCGCGTCCTCCAGCACCGTGCTGTAGGACTTAAGCTTCGCCCGAAGCTCCTGCTCCTCGATGGTTCCCCTGGTCATGTTGAAGACGGCGGCGAGGCCGAGTCCCGCGATCAGCGTGATGATCACCAGGTTGCACGCCGGACCCAGCATCTTCGGGGAGAAGGCCCGGTCTGAGAGAATGTTCTTGTCGGCCTCGGCATTTTTCCTGAAGCCGTAGGGCAGCACGATGAAATACTCGTCGATGAGCGGCGTCAGGAGATTGGCGACGATCACGGCGTAGCTCCCGGAATCGGCCGCCGAACCGTAAAGACGGAAGATTCCCGTCAGCAGGCCGATGATGACGCCGTACAGAAGCTGACCCGCCGGCGAGACCGGATTGGTCACGGGATCCGTCGCCATGAAGAACGCGCTCATGATGACGCTGCCGCCGAAGATATGCGCCAGAATGTACATCGGATCCGCGCCGTGTCCCCCGAAGAGGAGGATGAAAACCGCGAAGGAACCGATGATCGACACGGGAAGCTCCCACGAGATGGCGTCCACGATAATGAGGTAGAGCCCGCCCAGAAGAAGCGCGAAGACGGAAGAGCCGATGACGCCGCTGGCGCTCCCCCAGAAGAGGGCGCTCATGTCCACGGTCTTATCCGCCAGCAGGTTCGCGAGGGGCGTCGCCGAGCTGACGGCGTCGCTGACGCTGTAGTTCGTCATCGCGCTTCCGAAGGAGATCAGCAGGAAGCACCGGGCCGCCAGGGCCGGGTTCATGAAGTTCTTGCCGAGTCCGCCGAAGAAGCATTTGACAAACAGGATCGCGAAGGCGCTTCCAAGCACGGGGATGTACCACGGCACGGAAGGGGAAAGACACAGCGCCAGCAGAAGTCCGGTGACTCCCGCGCTGAGATCCCTTACGCTCATCTCCCTCCTGGAGACAAGGCAGAACAGGGCCTCCGATCCGTAGGCGGATCCCATGGCCAGAAGGATCACGAGAAACGCCTTGAAGCCGTAATTGATGACGCCCATCACCGCGGCCGGGATGAGGGCGATCTGCACGTCGAGCATCACCCGCCGGGTGTCGAGCCTTCCTCTTACGTGGGGACTGTTTGAGACCTGATACAACGCGCTCATGCTTTTGCCCCCTCCTTTTCTTTCTGTGCCCGTTTTATCGCCATGATCTCCGCTTTCGCCACCTTGAATTCCTGGGTCAGCGGCTTTCTGGCCGGGCAGATGAAGGTGCAGCAGCCGCAGCTGATGCACTCCAGTCCGTGGAGCTTGTTCTCGTAGCGGTCCAGGTCCCCGCGCTCATACGCCAGGCACATCAGCTGGGGCGTAAGCCCCATGGGACATACGCGCGCGCAACGCCCGCAGCGGATACAGTTCGTCTTTATCTTCTCCGCCTTCTCCACTTCATCCACCGGAAGAAGCGTCAGGGCGTTGTTGTTTTTCTGGACAGGCACGTCCGTGCTGTCGAAGGCCACGCCCATCATCGGGCCGCCCGCCAGCATCTTGACGGGGGCGCTGCCGCCCTTGAAGCCGCCTGCGTACTCAATCAGCTCGGAGGCAAGAACCCCGATGCGGGTCATGAGATTGCAGGGGCGCTCCGCCGCCTCGCCGGTGATGGTGATGCCGCGCTCCATCAGGGGCGTCGATTCACAGACCGCTTTGTAGACGGCCCGGATCGTCCCGACGTTGTCGACGACGCATCCCACGTCCGCCGGGAGCTGGGTGATCTTGTAGTCGATCCCCGTCACCAGGCTGATGCAGCTGCGCTCCCCTCCCTGGGGGTACTTGACCGGCGCGGAGACCACGCGGATTTTTTTATGCCCCGAAGCGGCCTTCTTCATCGCCTCGATCGCCTCGGGCTTGTTGTCCTCTATCACGATGTGGCCGGAAGCCTTGGGAAACAGACGGAGAAGGATCTCCATGCCCGTGATGATCTCGTCCGCGTACGTACGCATCAGCTGATCGTCGCAGGTGATATAGGGTTCGCACTCGGCGCCGTTGGCGATCACGTAGTGAATGGCCTTCGGATCCTTCGGGGCCAGCTTCACGTGAGTCGGGAAGCCCGCGCCGCCCATACCGACGATGCCGGCCGCCTTGACTTTATCGAGGATTTCCTGGGAGGACAGTCCGGTGTAATCGCATTTTTCTCCGATGCCCGGCGCCTCTTCATAGAGACCGTCGTTGTCGATGATGATGGATTCCGCATAGTTCCCGCCGATGGTGCGGTACCGGTCGACCGCCTTTACGGTTCCGGAACATCCGCTCACGATGTTGGCGGACACGAAAGCCGACGCCTCGGCGATGATCTGGCCCGCCAGGACGCGGTCGCCCTTCTTCACCACCGGCGTCGAGGGTCTTCCGATATGCTGAGAGAGCGGATAGACCATCGGTCCCTTCGGCAGATACACCTCGAACGCGGCATCCCTGGACAGGTCTTTGTGCCCTGCCGGATGCACGCCTCCGCGGAATGTCTTTCTTGCCATAACGTTCCCCTTCCTTTGTGCTGAAAGTTCCTGTGCTGAAAGAATCTGTGTATTCTGTTATTATACAATACGCCCCTGCGGTTAGGACACTCTTTTTCCGCAGGGATACAAAAAAATACATTAATATGGCTTAAATACTCGCTTTTGGCTCTGTCAAATATGCTGCTGCACCACTTTTACACCACATTTTCCATCAGAAAAGCATCCTGATCAGCTATATCAAACTGATTTCCAGCTGTAAGCCATATCACCTGAAAACATCAGTATTTTCAGTCCTTCCAAGTTCTTACATTTCATCGCAAACCTGGAAAATGTAGAATTTCAGATAGTAGGTTTCCGCCTGCGCAAGAAGCAGCGGATGATCCGGTCCCTGGGCCCGGGCTTCGATCTGCCTGAGCCTCACGTGAGCCTCCCTTGAGGCGCTTCGGATCATCTCCTCGAACAGCTCCCTGGTCATGAAATGGGAGCAGGAGCAGGTCGCCAGATACCCGCCCGGACGCACGAGCCTCATTCCGTTCCGGTTGACTTCCCTGTACCCGCGCACGGCGTTCCTCACATGGGACTTCGACTTGGCGAAGGCCGGGGGATCCAGAATCACGAGATCGTACTGCTTCCCCTCCTCCGCGAGAGCCGGAAGGAGCTCCAGGACGTCGGCCCTGACGAAGTCCACCTGACTGAGACCGTTGAGCTCCGCGTTGCGGCGCGCCATCTCCAGCGCGCTCTCCGACGCGTCGACAGCCGTGACGTGCCTCGCCCCCGCCTGGGCGGCGTTGAGGGCAAAGGAGCCGGTGTGCGTGAAGCAGTCCAGCACCTCGGCGCCCGCGGCGAGGGGCCGGATCGCGCGCCTGTTGTACTTCTGATCGAGGAAAAAGCCGGTCTTCTGCCCGTCCTTTACGTCGACGTAATACTTCACGCCGTTTTCGACGATCATGACCTCCGTCGGGAATTCGGGGCCGATGAAGCCCTTTACCCGCTCCATTCCCTCTTTCAGGCGCTCTTTGCCGTCGCTTCTCTCATAGACGCCCCGGATGGCGACGCCGTCCTCCGCCAGAATGTCCTTCAGCAGATCGACGAGCCGTTCCTTCATGCGGTCCAGGCCCAGGGAGCAGGATTCGACGACAAGCACGTCCTCGTACTTGTCGATGGTGATTCCCGGAAGATAATCCGCCTCCCCGAACACGACCCTGCAGCATCCGGTGTCGCAGGTTTTCTTCCTGCTCTCCCACGCGTTTCTCAGCCTCCTGCCGAAAAAAGCGTCGTCGATCACGGCGTCCGTATTTCTTGTGATCACGCGCACGCGGATCTTTGATTTCACATTGATGAAGCCGAGTCCCAGGCCGTATCCGTCGTAATCGGAAATCCTGACCAGGGAGCCGTTCAGGCAGGAGCCTCTCACCTCGGCGATCTCATTGTCAAAAACCCAGAGACCGCCCGATTTCAGCAGTCTGCCCTCTCCCCTTTTTAATACCACCTCTGCAGAAACAGTCATTTCCGTCGCCTCTTCGTCTTTCAGTCCTCCGGCACCATCTCGTGGGCCAGCTGATAATTTTTATATCTCTTGTCGCCTGTCACGTCGCGGATGATCCGGATTCCTTCCGGCGCCGTCACCTCCTCGTCCTCGTCGGCCAGCTCGACCTCCATGACCGCCTGTTTCTTCCACTCGGGATAGATGTCGATCTCATAGTAGCTGTTTCCGTAGGCGAGGCAGTACCGCGTCTTCCGGATCGGCCGGGCGGAGGGATCCGCGCCGGCCAGCTGCTCCAGATACTCCTCTTCCGTCAGCCGCTTTTCGATCTCTCCCCGTCTCAGGGGCGTGATGTACCTCTTCTCGGAGCGATAGTAGATGTAGTGCCCGCCGCTCCCTCTCTTCCTCACGCGGATCTGGGTGTCGTCCGGGCTCAGCAGATAGGTCTGGGTGATGTCGACCTTCTCGCAGTTCGGGAGGGATGCCAGATACGCCTCGTCGGGATACCTGATCAGGTATTTCCGCTCGACGCCCGGGCTGTCCGGCTCGCCGAGGAACGCGGAAATTTCCGAGATCAGACGCTCCAGCTTCGTCTGGAAATCCGTGCCGTTGTCGATGATGTGCAGGTGCGGATGTCCCATCCAGCACGAGATGAGCTTCCTGTCCAGCGCGCAGGCCTGCTCCACCGTCTCGGTCCTGGCGGCGTTGTTCGACAGCGTATAGGCCTCGACCGCCCCGGAGGCGGCGGTGACGAGGTGAAAGACGGCGTCGTAGCTGTCCCGGAGCTCGATCTCGTTGAGAGAGAGCTCCCCGAGGACTTCCTGCCACTCCTGGGCGTCCATGTACGCCTTGTTGTCCAGGGCGCCCCGGTCGCACACGATCAGGATCCGTTCGTCCTTCATGGTGAGGGCCGCCTTCCGGAACATCTCCTCCTTGAACAGCTGCAGACTGACCTGCACCTTCTGGTAGGAGACATTGGTGCCGCAGGTCCACGGCGCGACGCCTCCCGAGATCAGCTCGGTGGCCGTCTCCGGCACAAACAGGACCCTGTATCCCTTTTTCGTAAAAGCGTTCTGAATCCAGCTGAGGGCGGTCGTCTTCCCCGCACAGGGGCCGCCGGTAATCACGATCTTCCGGATCTCCATCTGCTTCTCCTTTCCCGTGGGTAAAAACAGCATAAATCACACGACGTCACGCGGCGATGTCCGCCGCCTCGACGAAGGGCCTTCTCTCGGTCTTGATGACGTTCTCCCCTGATTCCGGAAAACGGTGTGTTTCACTCATTGACAGAATTCTTCATATTATCGAATAACGGTATGCTTCCAGTCTACTTTGCTTTCGTCCTTTTTGAAAGAATTTTCCGTTCTGCTTTCCTCAATTCCGGCAGACATCTACGAGACAGAATACCAGGCAGGTCTCTTTTTGCTTGCGCGCCCGCCCTTCGGCGTGAAGACAAAGGCGACGCCCAGCTTTCTGCATTGTTCGGCCAGTTCCTTTCCTTCCGTCTCCCCCGCGACAATCCACAGGCTTCCCCCGTTCATTCTTTTGTCCGCGTATTCAAAGCCTGAATTTCTGATCAGCTCCAGGACCGGGTCGTTATCCTTTTCCTCCGGTGCAGTTCCTTCTCTGCCTTATATGATACCATAACCGCTCCGATATGTCCCTCCATCCATCATACTTCAGTTCTCCGGAATGATCTGTGTGCTTGTGGGTAAGCAGGATCTTTGTCACCTGCTCCGGCTTATACCCCAATTTGGAGAAGGCCTCCATATAACTGCAGATATCCTTCCCCGTAAACCCCATGCTCGTCTCGTCGGGCACTTCCTCCGGCGTCCCGGCAGGGAACCCGGTATCAACAAGAATCACCTCATCCCCCGTATCAATCAGATAGTCTTTCGTATTCATCTGCTGTCTGCATCATCTCCATATCGGTTTCCTTTAAGAAAAGGCCGGCACAGAAGACGATGCGCCGGTCTTGCTTTTTCGTTCACAGCTTCATTCCCCAAGCTGCTCGATCAGCCTGGCATTGACTTTCCCGGCCTCTTCCCACTCCTCATCCGATTCAGCCATGATCCTGTCCGCAAACTTTTTCAGGCCGCGGGCCTTGAGAAGCTGCGCGTGGATGGAATGCTGCCGGGAATTTCCAAACCATCCCCGGGCAAATGACTTCAATAATTCGATTTTTTCCATTGCAGATACCTCCGTCCTTACGTCTCGTTGTTGCGCGCGTTTTTATTGTGCGCAACTTATATGCGTCATTTTACGGAGGAAGGCACAAACCTTCAATACGGGCAGGAGGCTCAGAATCAGGAAGACACCCCGCTTCACGGCGAAGCGGGGTGTCCCGTTACTGATCATTTTTATTTCATTCGTCTGTTTTACAGATGAAGCACTCTCTCGGCGATCTCCTGCGTTCTTCCCTGGTTCCAGTACTGGGTGCCGATGTAGCCGCAGGTTCTTCTGGCGACGTGCATCTTGGTCTGATCGCGGTTGCCGCAGCTAGGGCACTCCCAGACGAGCTTGCCCGTGTCGTCCTTCTTGATCAGGATCTCGCCGTCGTAGCCGCAGACGTCGCAGAAGTCGCTCTTGGTGTTGAGCTCTGCGTAGAGGATGGCGTCGTAGATATGCTGCATCACCCGGATGACCGCCGGAATGTTGTTCTGCATGTTGGGAACCTCGACGTAGCTGATGGCGCCGCCCGGGGAGAGCTTCTGGAACTCCGCCTCCTTGGAGAGCTTGCTGAACGCGTCGATGTTCTCGGTCACATGGATGTGGTAGCTGTTGGTGATGTAGTTCTTGTCCGTGACGCCCGGAATCCGGCCGAATCTCTTCTGGAGGCACTTGGCGAACTTGTAGGTCGTGCTCTCAAGCGGGGTTCCGTAGACGGAGTAATCGATGTTCTCCTCTTTCTTCCACTTCGCGCAGGCGTCGTTCATGGCCTGCATGACGCGGAGCCCGAATTCCTTGCCTTCCTCGCTGGTGTGGGAGACGCCCTTCATGTAGTAGACGCACTCGGCGAGACCCGCGTAGCCCAGGGAGATCGTCGAATAGCCGTTGTACAGCAGACGGTCGATCGTCTCGCCCGGCGCGAGGCGCGCCAGCGCTCCGTCCTGCCAGAGGATCGGCGCCACGTCCGAGGGCGTTCCCTTCAGGCGGTTGTGACGGATCTGAAGAGCCTTGTGGCAGAGCGCGAGACGCTCGTTCATGATCGTCCAGAACTTGTTCTCGTCCTTCCCCGAGGAGCAGGCGATATCGACCAGGTTCAGCGTCACGACGCCCTGATTGAAGCGGCCGTAATATCTGTGAATGCCCGGGGTGTAGTTCTCGGCGTTGGAGAGATTGCCGACGCCGGCGTCCGTGAACCGGTCGGGCGTCAGGAAGCTCCGGCAGCCCATGCACGGATAGACGTCGCCCTTGAGCTCCATGGCCTTCTTCTCGGAGATGTAGTCCGG
>CACYDL010000114.1 GCA_902773195.1 uncultured Lachnospiraceae bacterium | reverse complement strand
TGCCCGCCGGGGACGACCGTTTTGAGCTTGCTGATGTTGAACTGCCTGGCATAGGCCCAAAGCACCTGTTCCCAGCCCTCAATGCAGACGACGGCGATCGCGTCAATTTCAGGATGCTGCTCAAAAGCTTCCAGTGTGTAGACGATGACCGGCCGTTCATTGACTGTGATGAATTGCTTGGGGATATCCTGGCGCATACGGTTGCCGGAACCGCCGGCGATGATGAGCGCGATATTAGCCATCGATTTACTCCGTCAGATGTTGTGGGGGGATACCCGTTCCGCTTCAGGCGGGGGCGTCATGTAATCGCCGAACTGCGTGGTCAGATAATTGTCGTATTCAGCGGTGATGGGCAGTTCGGTATCTTCAAACACATGCGGCTCGACCCGGTCCATCAGGGTGCTGACATAGCGCAAATGGAGATTCTTGAAAGGGTCATCGTAGATGCCGACGTACTGGGTCGGCTTTTTATTGCCGATCCGGGATACGGCGTCATACCAGCGGAATTTGGTTTCGGAAGAAAAGGGGAGGCCCATGATATGGGTGACGCGGAGACACAGCCTGTAAAGGAAAGACTTTCCTTCTTCACGGACTACAGGCTTGAGCATGCCCTGCAGCGTTTTGATCAGAAACACCTTGAGCTTCCGCATCAAAGCGGAATCGGGACAGTGATCGACCGCAAACAGGTCGATGGCCGCGTCATCCGGATCCCGGCTGTCTTTCCGGTGGATGCGGTAGACCCAGTGTTCCCGGCGCAGACCATAGACGCAATCCGGCCGGTCTTCCGACATCAGCGCGCATGCGCGGTCAAAATCAGCGCGGTCCAGCATGATGTCCACGTCGTCATCCCACGGGATAAACCCCTGATGCCGGAGGGCCCCGATCAGCGAGCCCCCGCTGAGGCTGTAGACGATGTGATTCTGCCGGAATATGACATCGACGTCTTTCAGAATATCCAGCAGTTCCTGCTGGCGCTTCTCCGTTCCGTATTGCCTGGACAACTCTTCCATAACAGCAGCAGCTCCTCAGTTTTCCGCTGCGGACGGGGCCGCAGCGCTTGATTCCTCATCGCCGAAGATCACGGTCCAGTGATCCAGATGGCTGTAACCGTTTTCCTGGGCGTCCTTGGGGATGGTCATATAATCGCCGTACAGGTTGGAAAGGTACACGTCATATCCCGCGGGCACAGGGAGTTCCCTGTCCACGAACGGGACATATACCGCCGTTTCCATATGAGTACGCGGAATGGTTTCCCTGGAACCGTAATGCGCGGCGAGGCTGACACCCACGAGGCGGCATTTGTCAAAATCATACTTCCGCGCCAGCCGGTCCATTTTTTTGACGAAAAAACGGGCGCCGAAAGGCTTGACCGCGGCCTGGATCAGCGTTTTGAGGAATCGCAGTTTTTCCGCATCCATGAATTTCTTTTTGATGCAGGTATTCGCCAGAAAGCTGAGCAGCCGGATGCGGCCGTAATAGATCTTCCGGACCAGCCCGTTTTCCGGCAGCCCGTCAATCGGAAACACATCGATGGCGATGCCTACGTCCATCCAGCCCAGGTTTTCGGAAATCACCCTGGAATGCAGGTCCCAGATCCTGGCGTACTGGAAGTTCCATTCCGGGTCGACCGTAATTTCGCCGATCCCGTATTTATCTGAATAAGCTTCCGTAAACTCGCGGATGAAGCGGTCGTATTCCTTCCGGGGGAGCATGATATCGGCGTCGTCATCCCAGGGGATGAACCCGTGATGCCGGACGGCGCCCAGGGCTGTGCCCCCGGAGAGATAGTACTGGATGTTTCTTTCCTTGCAGAAATCATCAATATCGCAGAGAATGCCGTACACGATTTTCTGCATTTTCTGAACAATCTCTTTGGCGTCTGATGTCTGCATATTCTGACCTCTTTTGTCTGTTGCAGGTGATGGGGATGAACGGCTGATCAGCTGCCCGCCGTCCTTTCAGGGATGCTTCGGGTTCATCTGCCCGACTGCCGTACGGTATTCATAAACAGCACAGGCGCTCCCAGTTTGAATAGAACAAGGAGCGCAGTGACCCGGCGGGGCAGGGGAAAGGAGGACGGACATACGGGACAGATCGGCTGCCCATTTCCCTTAACTCCTGTAGACCGGGAAAAATGTTGTATTGCCGGCATCAACGCCGCTGAGTTTTACCAGTTGATCATAAATGTCCTGTTTGAAAATGTTCCTTCCGATGAAGAAGTCCACCACGCCGTGCGGCGCCAGCGCCTGCTTGTACTGAAAGATGCCGTCGTCCGAACCGTAGCCGCCGCCCAGCACAAAGTTCTTCAGCCCTTTTTCCTTCGCCCATTTGATGATCTCGTATTTGAGGAAATCATTCGGGCGGAGATGGAAATAATTGTCGTCCGTGCCGCCCAGGAAGGAATAGCAGTTTTCCGTGCCGTACAGCACCAGCTCGGCTGAAATGATCCTGCCCTCATACAGGGTGTAAAAGAACATGATGTTATCTTTCATGCCGGCCAGCGTACGGAAGAAGTCCTTCGAGAAATAGTAGCTCTTGTTCGCTTCCGAGCGGGTCATGGTGGCGTAATAGATTTTCAGGAAGTCATTCAGGTGATCGGTGCCGGATTCGATGAGGATTTCCAGC
>CACYDL010000113.1 GCA_902773195.1 uncultured Lachnospiraceae bacterium | reverse complement strand
GTGGCAATTCCCATTTTTATGTACTTTACGTAGTTTTTATCCCAGCTCGGCGATTCCGTCCGCCATCGCGCAGAGGATGATGCAGCAGGAAGTGGCGCCCGCGTCCAGAACGCCTCTGGAGCGCTCTCCGAGGCGCGCGCTGCGGCCGAACTTCGCGACGAGATCCTTCGTGGAATCTCTGCCCGCTTCCGCGGCTGCCTTCATGGCCGGAAGGGCCTCCTCGAATTCCTTGCCTTCCGCCGCCGACGCCTTCACGGAGTCGACCGCCGGCGAGAGGGTGTCCACCAGCGTCTTGTCGCCCACCTTCGCGTCCACGATGCCCTGAAGTCCCTCAAGGCCCGCGCCGAGCATGTTTCCGAAATCCTCCACCGAGATCTCTTCCAGATCGGCGCCGGCGTCCGCCATCTCCATGAAAATCGTCCCGTAGATCGGGCCCATGGATCCGCCGATCTCATTCATCAGCACCATTCCGAGATTCTCGAGGCCTTCCGTAAAGCTGTAGTCCTCCCCGTCATAGCGCTCCTTGAAGATGGTGAAGCCCTTGTTCATGTTCATGCCGTGATCGCCGTCGCCGATCAGGCCGTCGACGTCGCCGAGATACTGCTTGTTGTCCTGGATTCCCTTGACCATTTTCAGCAGAATCGGCTTGCCGTCTGCGTTTTTGAATGTCTTCATTGAATGATCCTCTCCGGCGGCCGGCCGCCCTCACCGGGGCGGCCCCGGCCGCGCATGTGATTTAGTTCTGTTTCAGGCCCATGCTGTAGCACGGCATATCGATCAGTTCCTTCAGCTCGTCGTCCAGCTTCATGACGGTCAGCGTCGCGCCCATCATGTCCAGAGACGTGAAGTAGTTGCCCACATAGGATCTGTGAATCCTGATGCCCTTGGCGGAAAGAAGCTGCTCGATCTCGTTATAGAGCACATAGAGCTCCATGACCGGCGTAGCGCCGAGGCCGGATACCAGAACGACGACCTCGTCTCCCTCGACGAACGGATAATCCGGAAGAACCACGTCGACCATCTTCTGGGCGATTTCCTTGGCTGTTCCGAGGGGCTCGACAGCGATGCCGGGCTCGCCGTGATGGCCGATACCGACTTCCATCGTGCCGTCCTTGATCTCAAAGTTCGGATGTCCGACCGCCGGAAGGGTGCAGGGCGTAAGGCCGACGCCTACGCTGCGGGTGCTGTCGATGGCCTTCTGGGCCGCCGCGATGACCTCGTCCAGAGATCCGCCCGCGGCTGCCTTCGCGCCGCCGCACTTCCACATCAGGATTTCGCCCGCGACGCCGCGGCGCTTCTCTCTCTGATCCTTCGGAGCCGACGCCACGTCGTCGTTGGCGACGACGGTCTTGACGGTGAGGCCTTCCTTCTTCGCCATGCGGACGGCCATCTTGACGTTCATGTTGTCGCCGGAGTAATTGCCGTAGAGGCAGGCCACGCCGGCTCCGCCGTCCGCCGCCTTGAAGGCGTCAAGGAACGCGGCGGCCGTCGGGGACGAGCAGATCTCGCCGACGGCGGCGGTGTCGCAGAGGTTCTGGCCGATGTAGCCGATAAACGCCGGCTTATGGCCCGAGCCGCCGCCTGTCACGACGCCGACCTTGCCCTGGACCGGAGCTGCCTTCGCCGCGAGAACGCGGGGATGCTCCGTGGTCTTTACGATATCGCAGTGTGTCTTGACAAAGCCTTTGAGCATCTCATCGACGATGTCGTCCGGATTATTCAGAATTCTTTGCATGATTCGTTTTCTCCTCAAGTGTGGTTGAAAAATCTCCCGGCGGCCGCCGTACCCTGACGGGCAGGCGGCCGCCCCGGTTGCTGATCAGTCTTCGTTCGGGATCAGGACGACCTTCATGGCGCCGCCCTCGCCGGTCTTGGCGAGATGGAAGCCCTCTTCCCACTGATCCAGCGGGAACTTGTTCGTCACGACGCCGTCGGTCGGCAGCTTGCCGTTGCCGATCCACTCGATGACCGTGTCATAGCAGTACGGGCTGAGGTGGACGCCGAGAAGATCCAGCTCTTTTCTGTCGGAGATGATACTCCAGTCAACCGTCACGGGCGCTCCGAATACGGAGAACTCCACGAAGCGGCCCATCTTGCGGATGCAGTCGAGACCCTGCTGTACGCTTGACGGATGTCCGGAGGCCTCGATGTAGATGTCGCAGCCGTAGCCGTCGGTCATTTCCTTGATCTTCGCGACGGCGTCTTCCTTGCCGGGGTTGATGCAGATGTCAGCGCCGAATTCCTTCGCCTTCGCCAGACGGGCCTCCTGCATGTCGAGGACCACCAGGCAGGCCGGATTCGCCTGCTTGATCGCGCCGACCATGCCGAGTCCGAGCGTGCCGACGCCGGACAGGACCACGAAATCCCTCGGGGTGATCTGGGCGCGGTCAACGCAGTGGAAGGAGCAGCCGTAGGGCTCGATCAGAGCGGCCTTCTCGATCGGCATGTCTTCCGGAACTCTCCACGGAATGGCTTCCTTGGTCAGCCTGACATACTGGGCCATACCGCCGTTGACGTTGTTCTGGAATCCGAAGAGGTCGTGCTTCTCGCACATCCAGTAGCGGCCGGTCTTGCAGAACTTGCACTTGCCGCAGGGAACGATCTGCTCCGGGCAGATGCGGTCGCCGAGCTTCCAGCCCGTGACGCCCTCGCCGATCTCCACGACTTTTCCCACGAACTCATGTCCCGGGATCATCGGCTCCTTGATGTACTTCGGCTGTCCGTCGAAGCCCCAGAAGCTGGCCGCGCCGGCAAACGCCTTGACGTCGCCCGCACAGATGCCGCACGCCTCAACCTTGAGGATCATCTCGCCCTTTCCCGCGCGGGGAGTGTCGACCGTTTCAAGTCTGTAGTCGCCGGGTGCGTATGCCACAAGTGCCTTCATCTTTTCCGGTAAATTGCTCATAACGTGCTTCCTCCTGTGTTTTTATTGATGTGTTTTTATTGATGTGTTTGATGAACGTGCTTCAATAGAATCCGTTTTTCCGGTCCCGGCGTCCGCGGCGAAGACCGCCGCCCCGCCGGGCTTTTTTCCGCCTCTCAGGCGCGGATGCGGTTTCCGGTCTCCAGGTCGAAGAGATGCGTCTTCTCGGCGCGGACCTCCAGCTTGATGGTCTCGCCCATCTTGTAGCGGGTCTCGTCCTCGGTGATCAGCATCAGGAGCGTCTCGCCGACGCGGATACCGATGCGGCGCTCGTCTCCGAGGTTCTCGAAGGTGGCCACTTCTTCCGGCGTGCCCTTGGACTCCGGTCCGCCGATCAGAACGTCCATGGGGCGGACGCCCATCTTGCAGCGGAAGCCGTTGTTTACCACGTTGTAGTAGCGCTCCGGCACCTGGATCTTCAGATTACTGTCGGCGAAGGTGAAGAAGAAGTTGTCCCCCTCCCCGACGATGGTCGTCTCCAGGATGTTCATCGGCGGCTCGCCGATGAAGGAGGCGACGAACTCGTTGACCGGATCGTCGTAGACCTCGGCCGGCGTCCCGTACTGCTGCAGCACGCCGAAGTTGATGATGGCGATGCGGTCCGCCAGGGACATGGCCTCCAGCTGGTCGTGGGTGACATAGACGGTGGTACACTTGATCTCGTTGATCAGACGCTTGATCTCGGTACGCATCGCCTGTCTGGCCTTGCCGTCCAGGTGGGACAGCGGCTCGTCCATCAGCAGCAGGTCCGGGCGCCG
>CACYDL010000112.1 GCA_902773195.1 uncultured Lachnospiraceae bacterium | reverse complement strand
CCATATCAGAGAGCAGGAATTTCTCCCTCACACGGATCCGCGCCACAGCATATACATAACTCAGATCACCCATCCGTGTCTCTCCTTTACCAAAGAACCTCCCGCACCCTGTCCTGGAGTCTGTCTTTCTTCTCCGCGAACAGAGCCTTAAGCGTGCAGTTCTCGTCTATTCCGCCGTATCTGAGGACAAATCCGTTCTCGATATCGGCGGCCTCCTCCGACACGGTGAGGGTGCCGCCGGCACCTTCCGCTATCTTCGCGATCTTTCCGGAGAAGCCCTCCGGCAGTCTCGCGAGGTCGCGCTTCGAGAAAAGGATCTTTCCTTCGGACGGCCGGACGTTCTTCCCGATCAGCTTCTCGATCAGGGCGAAATAGCCGGCGTCATCCAGGCCGTCGAGCTTCTGCTCCGCGGCCTTTATCACTCCGTCGATCACTTCCTGCTTCGCCGCGAGAATCGCCTGTCTCGCCCTCAGGGCGATCTGCGAATCGATCCGCTTCGCGTATTCGGCCGCCTGTCTTGCGGCCCTGGCTTCGGATTCCCCGGACGCCGCGCGGATTTCCTCCTCCGCCTTCGCGGCTGCCTCGTCCGCCTTTCTGCGGGCTTCGCCGATCACGTCGTCGGCGCGTTTTCTCGCTTCCTGCAGGATTTCTTCTGTAATATTCTCAATTCCTGCCATCTACGCTCTCTCCTCCGCGATCAGTGAATATTGGTAATGACGAGGATGGAGATAAGGAGGGCGAGGATCGCATAGGTCTCGACCATGGCCGGGAAAAGCATGGCTTTGCCGAACTGATCCGGTTTCTTTGCGATGATTCCGATGGAGGCGACAGAGGTGCGGCCCTGGTGATAAGCGGAAACGAGGCCGACGATGGCGATCGGAAGGCAGGCGAGCAGATACATCATGCCCGTGTGAGTATCGGTAACCGCGTTTCCGCCGAGGATGCCGATCTGGGAAAGTGTGATGAACGTCACAAGAAGTCCGTAGATACCCTGGGTGCCGGGAAGAAGCTGCATGATCAGGACCTTCGCGAACTGTTCCGGATCTTCGGAGACCACTCCCGCGGCGGCCTGGCCCGCGATTCCGACGCCCCATGCGGAGCCGATGCCTGCAAGTGCCGTGGAAAGTACCGCTCCCGTCAGTGCCAATACCATACCGAGTGTCATAATGATTTGTCCTCCTTGATTTCAATGTATTTATTTGCTGTTCTGAAGGGGGCGAAAGCCTTTCCGCCGCCTTCATAGAATTTCCCGAAGAATTCGACGAACTGAAGCCTGTTGGTGTGGACGTAGGCTCCCAGCGCGTTGATTCCGATGTTCAGCGTGTGTCCGAGAATGAATACCAGTGCGAATCCGACGACCCCCAGGGGACTCTTTCCGACCATGGCCGCCATCATGTTGATGACGCTGGCGATGACGCCGGTCGCGAGGCCCAGGGCCAGCAGCCGGGAGTAGGAAAGCACGTCCGAGAGCCAGCTCGTGACCCCGTAGATGTCGTATGCGCCGAGGGCGATCCGGATCCCCCAGTTCCTGTTCGCCCTGCCCGACATCACAAGGATGATCAGAAGGCCGGCGACGGCGAGAACCTTCGCGAGCATTCCCGTCCAGGCCGGGAAGCGCATGTCCATTCCCGAAATGGATTTGAAGAGATCCGAGGGAAGGAGCATCAGCACAAGGCCGATGATCAGGAAGTACCACGCGAGGACATCCGAGATGAAGCCGACCACGTCGCCTCGCCTCAGATACTCGTAGCCCTTCAGCGCCAGTCCCGCGAACAGATGGATGAGGCCGAACAGCATGCACCACATGAGCAGCCTCATGGGATCCTTCAGCGGGGCGAACCAGAGCGGCCTGAGAATCGGCCCTCCGGTGTAGCCGAAGAAGGTCTGCGCCACGACGTCGATGACGTCTCCGAAAAATCCTCCGTACATGAAGCCCCAGAAGGCGGTGGACAGGCCGCACCAGAAGAACAGCTGCAGCATCTTCCGAAGGCCCGGTTCGATCTTTTTGAACTTCGCCAGCACAATCGCGCAGACGACGAACATCAGGATCCCGTATCCGGCGTCGGAAAGCATCATGCCGAAGAAGAAGACGTAGAAGAACGACATCACGAAGGTAGGATCCACATGCCCCCTGGTCGGGAGTCCGTAGGATTCCAGGACGCCCTCCACCGACCGCGAGAAGGCGTTGTTCCGGAGCAGCGTCGGCTCCATCTCGTCCTCCCGGATCTCCTCCTCTTCCACCACCGCGTCGTACCTGGTGCGGAGAAGCTCCGCGATTTCACCGGCGTGATCCGCCGGAACCCATCCCTCCAGGAAAAAGACGTATTCGGACTGGGGAATCGTGCCGAGAAGGCGGTACTTTTCCGCGCGGGTCCTGAAATAATCGGCGGCGATGGCGTAATCCGCCCGGTGTTCGGCGTAGCCGGCAATTTTCCCGCCGAGCTCCCCGATAATCCGGTTCTGCTTCGCGATATCCGCCTCGTACCGGGCGGCGGCCTTCGACGGGACGTCCCGGGTCTGCACCGTCGGCCGGGAGAATCCGATGGCGCGGAGATTCTCCTCCACCTTCTCGAGATCCTTCCTGTGGGTGATCACGGACACGCAGGTCATCTCATTCGACGAGGAGATGATCTCCGCGTCGACGCAGACCGGCTCCGGCACGTCCTTCGACGCGGCGGCGAGCAGTTCCTCCGCCGTGAGCGGTTCCGTCAGCGTCCCGATGAGAACGGCGGTGTTCTTTGTCCCCGTCGTCGACAGGGGAACGTCCAGCTGCATCCAGGGCTTCAGGGCGGCGATCTGATTGCCGTCCTTGATGATCGTTGTTCTGCGCTCGGAGATCTCCTTGTCCATCTTCAGGATCTCGGAAGCGTCCTTCAGATACTTCCCGCGGTTCCTGACGACCCGCTCGATCTCGGATCTCGGAATCTCCTTCTTTCCAGAAAGGGCGGCGATCCCCGCCTGTTTCTCCGGCGCATAGACTGCAAGCAGCTTCAGTACCCTGTCGAAGGAATCGGCGGTTTTTTCGAACTGCATCCTCGCAGACTGCGTATCCATGGTCCTGAGCCCGAAGTCCTCATCGGCCAGGGGATCCGTGATAATCTGCATCGCTCCCAGCTTCTGGAGCGTCTCGAGGATGGCCTTCCGCTTTTTCTTGTTCGCGCAGATACTGAGTTTCCGCATACTTACAATGGCCATGCAAGCCACCTCCTTAACTCAGTTCTTTCCTCTTTCCGCCGCCTTGTCCGCGGCGGGCCCGGTCTCAAGGGCTCCGGGGCGCGTCTGCCCGCCTCCCCTTTGCCGCCGGATGGGCCGCGGCTCACTCCAGGAGAGTCTCAACCACGGCGTCGACCGCTTCGCCTGCCCTCTTTCCGGCCTCCGCTTTCAGCGCGTCCGCGTCCGCGGCAGCCTGATCGTCGGCGGCGCCGAGAAGCTCCTCTCCTTTTTTCCGGGCGGCGTCAAGAACGGCAGCCGCGGCCTTCTTGGCCGCCTCGGCTCCCTCCGCCTTCATCTCGGCGATCCTTGACTCGGACTCCTTGAGAATCTCTTCCGCCTTCTTCTTTGCCTCGGCCGCAAGCTCGTCGGCCTTCCGCTCCGCTTCCCTGACCGCGTTGATATTGTCTCCAATCATCGTTTCACCGCCTTCCATCCCGCCGTCCCGGAGGCGTATCTTCCGCGTCTCCCGCATCGTCCCCGCTCCCTCCGGCCGCCGCAAAAAGCGCCCCTGGCCGGACAGACAGGGCCTGCGGGGCCCTCGGACGGCAATATTCGCGGTACATTATAACATACCGTTTTGAAAATTACTATGAAATCGGTCGGTTTTGAAGAGACAAATAAGAAGCGGGAGGACAGAGAGCGTTCGCGTCCCCGCGGTTCATTCCGGGCGGAAGGACGGCTCCGTGCGGAATTCCATTCTTTTCCCGGTCACCGGGTGGCAGAAGGACAGCTCTGCCGCGCAGAGGCAGAGTCTCTCCGCCTCCTGCCCCCCGTACTTCCGGTCCCCGTCGATGGGCATGCCCGCGTGAGAAAGCTGGACGCGGATCTGGTGGTGCCGTCCCGTCGCCAGCTCCACCTCCAGCATTCTGCCGGCAGCCCTCCGGAAGGTGAGCACCGCCTTCTTCGGGGTGTCCGCCCGTCTCCTGCCGCCGGAGGCGCCGGCCGCCCCGGCAGGCACCACCCGGGACGTGTTGGTCTGTCCGTCCCGGACCAGATAATCCGTCAGCGTCCCTCCCTCCGGCGGGATCCGGCCGCTCACTCTGGCGAGATAGCGCTTTCTCATCCTCCCGTCCGCCAGCTGGGCTCCCAGAGCCGCCGCGGCGGAGCCGGTCCTCGCCGCCGCCATCAGTCCCTCCACGGGCTGGTCGAGCCGGTGGACCAGAAAGATTTCTCCGTACCGCGCCCTCAGAATACTGTACAGATCGGCCTCCGTCACCCTGGCGCTCTCCGAGGCCAGGCCGGCCGGTTTCCTGACGACGACCACGTCCCTGTCTTCATATACGATCAGATCCTCAGCGTTCCACCGCAATTTCTCACGTTCCCCTTTCTTCCCCGCGCACGAAAGCGGTCGTCATACTACCTGTTCGTAATACGGCGACCGCTTAGAATTCTCCGTTATTCAATTATATTATACCTCAATTCTTCTTGGTGAGGATTCCTTTTTTGTCCTCTGTTTTTTCGGAAGTCATCAGGAATCTATTTTAAAGTTTTATTTTTATTCCCGGCTCATCTTTCGATTTAGAAATTTCATATCCATTTTTCAATGTCAGATTCATCTCGTTCCGCTGTGAAGCTTCCTGGATCGGAACTTTTTGTTACCCTGATCATTGAGGGGTTCCTGCAGCAGAGAGTTTCACGTCGGCGTTCCGGATCGTTTTTCCGGGTGCCCGGTCTGCTGTAAGATGGCAGGTACTCAATATGAAGATTCAGCTGATATACCTTTCCGCGTTGGTTTGTGACTCTCTGTCACGCAGTATATACAATACTTTCATGTGTGGGAAAAGGCTTTCTCGTCGGGAACTGCTGAATTCTGCCGTTTTCATATTGAGGAGCTGAGATGATCGGTTCTTCTGATGTTCTCAATGGACCAGCCCTCCTTTTCTCCGGTGGTTTCAGTCTTCTTTACTGCTTCTTCCTTCGTCTTTTCGTCTGATCGAAATCGTCCCGCACCGGATTTCTCGTCTCCGTGTGCTTCATCCGGCAGAAAGACTGAAACGGTTAAATGGTGCTTTCTGATGTCTGTATCAACTGTCTTTTGATGTAATGAATATACCAGAACGCCCCGCAATTGTCAATATATTTTTTGTTCTAAAATTGTATTTTTCGCCCATTGCGCGCAATTTGTATTTATTGTCTGATATTTTATATATTGTTTTAATTTCCAAAACATTTTCAGACAATTACCTCTCTTCCCCCGCCCGGCGGGCGGAAGAAGAGAGACGCTGTGTTCTCAGTGATTCCGGTAATAGTTGATCAGACAGCCGTCGAGAATGATCTCTCTCTCGTCGTCCGTGAGGTCTCCCAGAGAAAGCGTGAATTCCCGCGCCCCCTCCGGTCCGAAGGCCCAGGCCCTGATCCCGCTCCGCTTTTCGGCGACGGCGCTTCTGATGTCAGGTACAAACAGCCAGTCCCCGTTCCGGAAGGGAAGCTCCCCCTCCTCGATCAGGAAGGGCAGCATGCCCCAGTTGATAAGATTGGAGCGGTACCGCTTCGTCGCATACTCGAAGGCGATATTCGCCCAGCCCCCGAGAACCTTCTGGCAGGAGGCCGCCTGTTCCCTGGCGGAGCCGTCACCCGGTTTTCTGGCGAAGACGACGGATCCGATCCCCGTGTTTTCGTATCCCGCGCCGCTGCACACGGACGCGGCCTTCTCCATGGCGTCTCCGGCCTCCGGAAGCGCCTCCCGCACCATTTTCTCCGCGGAGCTTCCCGCGCCGGCCGCGGCATTTCCGTCCGCCAGCGCCTCTTCTCTCGCCTTCTCTCCCTTCTGCACCTCCAGGGCCCTTCCGACATAGGCGGGATCCTTTCTTGAGAGGGCAAAGGACGCCAGGCGGAGCGGATTGGACCGGTAGGAGGAAGTCTCCCCGGACGGAATCAGCTCATCCGTCGTCGTCACCGGATCGTGGATCTCGGCCGTGACCTTCAGGAGAAGGTGATCCGTCAGCGCGGCCATGCCGGGCCAGTCCCTGATATTGGGGCCGAGCACCAGCTCCGTCCCGGGCTTCGGGACGCCGTGGCTGTCGTAGACTCTGTTCTCATAGATCGTGCGGTCGAAGAAGTAGGCGGGTCTGGTGTATTCCCCCTCAAACTCCGCCGCGGAGGTGAGACGCCCCCCGTTCGCGGCCGTCGCCGCGATGGACCTCGCGTCCATCAGCGCCACCGAGGCGATCTGGCCCTCCTGGACCTTCGACCCCTCGCGGTTCGGGAAGTTTCTCGTGGAATGCCGGATGGAGAACGCGTTGTTGGACGGCGTGTCGCCCGCTCCGAAGCACGGTCCGCAGAAGGCCGGCTTGATAACGGCCCCGGTATCGACGAGATCCGCCAGGACACCGTTTTTGATCAGCTGGCGGTAGACCGGCATGGAGGCCGGATAGATATTCAGCGAGAAGGCGCCGCTGCCGATGGACCTTCCCCGCAGGATGTCCGCGGCGTCGCAGATATTCTCATATCCGCCGCCTGCGCATCCGGCGATGATTCCCTGATCGACCGCGAGTCTTCCGTCCCGGATCTTTCCCGCGAGATCCACCCGGACCTTTTCGCCGAAGGACACCTTCGCTCTCTCCTCCGCCTCCTTCAGGATCTCGTAAGGATGGTCGTTCACCTCGTCGATGGTATAGACGCAGCTCGGATGATAGGGCATGGCGATCATGGGAGAGATCTTCGACAGATCGATCTCGATGCATCCGTCATAGAGCGCCCACTCGGCGGGGGCGAGGCTTCTGTACGCCTCGGGGCGGCCGTGGATCCGCAGATACTCCTCCGTCCTCTCGTCCGTCTGCCAGATGCTGGAAAGGCAGGTCGACTCCGTCGTCATGACGTCGACGCCGATGCGGAAATCCATCGAAAGGCCGGCGACGCCCGGTCCGACAAATTCCATCACCTTGTTCTTCACGAAGCCGTTTCTGAAGACGGCTCCGATGATCGCCAGGGCGACGTCCTGGGGACCTGTGCCGGGCTGCACCTCCCCCGTCAGAAGGACCGCGACGACCCCCGGCATCCGGATGTCGTAGGTTCTCCCCAGCAGCTGCTTTACGAGCTCCGGGCCTCCCTCGCCCACGGCCATCGTACCCAGCGCGCCGTATCTCGTGTGGCTGTCCGATCCCAGGATCATCTTTCCGCCGCCGGCGAGCATCTCGCGGGCGTACTGATGGATGACCGCCTGCATCGGGGGAACGTACACGCCGCCGTATTTCTGCGCCGCGCTCAGGCCGAAGACGTGGTCGTCCGCGTTGATGGTGCCTCCCACCGCGCAGAGGGAATTGTGGCAGTTGGTCAGAACGTAGGGAACCGGGAACTTTTCGAGACCGGACGCCCTCGCCGTCTGAATGATTCCCACGTAGGTGATGTCGTGGGACGTCAGCGCGTCGAACCTGAGCTTCAGGTCCTCCATGCTGCCGGACGTGTTGTGGTCCTTCAGAATCCCGTAGGCGATAGTGCCTTTCCCCGCCTCTTCCGCCGGCACCGGCGATGAGGCACAGATCTCCCTGCCTTCTCTGAGATATACCTGTCCTTCGTGAAGCTTTATCATCTATCTGGGTCCTCCCTTTGTCTGTTTCCCCGCCCTGAGGCTGCTGCTGATCATGAGCGCGAGCTTCAGCGCGACGGCGTCGTCAAAGATGCGGAGATCCAGTCCCGACGCCTGGTGCAGCTTCTCCAGCCTGTAGACGAGCGTGTTCCTGTGCACATACAGCTGGCGCGCCGTCTCGGAGATGTTCAGGTTGTTGTCAAAAAATGCGTTGATGATGATGCGCGTTTCCTCGTCGAGGTCCTCCGGGCTGCCGTCCCCGAACAGCTCCCGGAGATACAGTCTGGCGGATTCCTCGGGCAGATCGTAGATCAGTCTCCCGATCCCCAGGCTGTTGTAGTGGAGCACCGTCTCCCCTCCGTAGAAAATCCTTCCCACCTCCAGCGCGAGGCAGGCCTCCCTGAAGGCCTCCGGCAGACCGCCCAGGTCCGCCGTCTCCCGTCCGAAGCCTACGCGCACCTTGATCATCGCCTCGGTATTCAGGGTATCCACAATGGTATGGGAGAGGGAAAGTCTCTGCTCCTCCTTCTCCTGGTCTCTCACCGTCCGGATCAGGAGCACCCGCCGCTCGTCGTTCACCGCGAGAATGTCCTTGCGGTCGGAGGTGAACATGTGCTTCAGGATCTTCTCCGCCGTCTCCGCGTTTCTCTCGCCGCACTCCACCACGTAGAGCACCCGGCGCTCGTTCTCCTTGATATGAAAGCGCGCCGCGGAGGCGTAGAGATCCGTCTCCCTGATATTTCCGGCGAGGAGATGGCGGATAAAATTCGTCCGGTCATACTTCTCCCGGTAGGCGGACGCGAGAGCCGCCAGTTTCTCCCCCGCCTCAGGGCTGTCGGCGCCGTCCCCGGCCAGCTCCAGCGTAAGGCCGGTCAGGCGCTTCAGCTCCTCGAGCGACCGCCGGATTCTTTCTTCTTCCTTCATAGCACCCCCGTCGGCGCCGGAATCCTTCGGAATTCAGCGGACGCCTCTGTCTGCGAAGCGGAAAAGCCCGGCGGACAGCTGTTCCGCGGCGCGGCTTTTCCGAAACACTGCCGTTCTATTATCTACCAACACGGGAGGGAAAGTCAATCTTTCTTGAACAGCGGGAAACGGACTGCCCGAAGGCAGCCCGTTTCCCTGAAACAACATCATAAGGAGAATGTGAAAAATTCTTGCAGTCTCAATCCGGCAGGAGGGATCAGTCAGTGATCGTGACCTCGGTCTCCTTGTCGAAGTAATGCGTCTTGTCCATGTCAAGCGCGAAGGTGACGGTGTCGCCGGCTCTCGCGGGCGTTCTCGGATTGACGCGGGCGGTCATCTGTGTTCCGGCGAAGTCGAAATACAGGAAAACTTCGGCGCCGAGAAGCTCGTAGACGCGGACCGGAGCGGAGATCGTGGAATTCGGATTGGCCTTCACGAAGGCTTCCTCATCATGGACGTCCTCCGGACGGATGCCGAGAACGATGGTCTTGCCGTCATAGTTGCCGTCGATGATCGCCTTAGCCTTGTCGGCCGGGACCTCGAGCTGATGCTCGCCCACCGTAAGGGTGACGTTCTGGCCGTTGACCTTGACCTTGGCATCCATGAAGTTCATCTGCGGGGATCCGATGAATCCGGCGACGAACTGG
>CACYDL010000111.1 GCA_902773195.1 uncultured Lachnospiraceae bacterium | reverse complement strand
GCCGGCTCCCGGTTCCCGGCGGTCACGCGTCTCTCCGCTGTCACCCGGTCCTCGACCATCCTGTACACCAGGGAGAAGGGAAGAACGAAGGACATCGACGTCACCAGCGCCCGCATCAGGGTGTAGGAGACGCCGGCCCCCACGCCGGACGCCTTCATGAGAAAGGCCGCCAGATACTGGCCTCCGTAATAGTAATTGACCGTTTTGCCGGAGAGCCAGATATCCTCAAAGGGAAGCTTCGTGCTCCTCGCCATGGAGGTCATGAACCCGTAGTCCATGAATTTCTCGGTCCCGTAGGCCTCCGGCCTGAAGCCGAAGACATAGACCGCCAGCAGCATGACTCCGAGAAACAGAGCCTCCTCCAGGAGGATCAGCTTCGTGTTAAAGGCAGGAACAGCCGTTTCTCCCGTCCGGCGCCTCCTGATCAGCGGGACCGCGTAGTTCGCCGCCGCAAGGACCGCTATGGACGCCAGAGCCGTCATCTGCCGGAACGGCGTGACACCGGCGACCGTGAGCACCCAGAGCGCCCAGGCGGAAACCAGCAGGCCGACGGCCTTCGAGAACAGCCAGCCGCCGTCCCCGGACTTCCCGAACAAATAGCTTGTCAGAGGAAAGAATCCCAGCCCCACCGCCAGAAGGAGGAGCCACCACATCAACGCTGAAAGCACGAAATCACCTCGCTGTACAAAACCCGGGGACCGCCGCCGTTTCCGGCGGCAGTCCCCGGGACAATGATCAGTCTTCAGATATACTGGTTACACCTGATAATTACCGAAGGCAATTATTCCGGATAATTGCAGCTGCCGCGGCCGCTTCTCAGGCCGCAGGATCGGCTTCCGCCTCAGCCGGCGCCTCTTCCGCGACAGAGGCTTCCGCGGAATCCGCGCTCTTCTCGGAGAGCTCCTCCATCCAGCGGAAGGATCCGGTCTTCACCACGTCGTCGCCGTAGATCGTCCGGAAATCGTCTCTCATGGAGATGACGTTGTAGCCGCTCGCTTCCCATTTCTCGCGAAGCTCCTGGCCCTTCTCCGGATTTCCGTAGTCGCGCACGTCGTCGTCCGCGATCAGCATGAAGGCGGCGCTTCGGTAGGGGTTATCGAACAGCGTGTAATTGTGCATACTGACGTCGCCGCTGGTGTTGCCGAAGGAAAGAACCGGCTGGCGGCCGATGTCCCGGACGATCTGGGCCACCTTGTTCATCTTCAGGTTCTTGATCAGGAGCCTGTCGGTGCGGACCACGGCGTCGCCCTGGGAATACACATAGTCGAGACCGTCCGTCTCGCCCTGGCCGGTGGCCTCCACGGCCACGTCCATTCCGATGATGTTCTCATACGGGATATCCATCATTCCCTCGATCAGCGTCCGGCAGAGGAAGCGGTCGCTGCCGCTGCAGATGTAGACCTTGAAATCATTCTCCTGCAGGTATTCCACCACCTCGATGATGGGAAGGTAGAACGCCTCCCCGAGGTTCATCCCCTCAAAGCCGTCCGCGTCGCGGAGAAGGAACGTCGTGACGTAGTCGGCGAACTCTGTCAGCGTCATGCCGGCATAGGCGCGGGCCGCCTGGATGGCGTGCTGCATCGGCATATCCTCGGGATAGACGCGGTCCATGGAGCAGTCCCTGATCGTCCGCGCGACCTCGAGCATCTCCTCGTCCGGCTCAAAGGTCGGATCCGCGAGAATGCGCCAGGCCATCATATAATACTCGAGATAGGTGGGGAAGAGCTCCGCGTAGACCGTCCCGTCCATATCGAAGGTCGCGATTCTGTCCACGGGCGGAATGTAATCCGGGGACGCCTCGTCCGTGACGTCCTCCACATACCCGATCAGCGTCTGAAGCGCCGGAGCGTCCTCATTCCAGGAGGGGAACATCTCCTCGTACTCGTACTCGCCGTCTTCGGACTCCGCCGCCTCAGCGGGGACGGACTCCGTCTCTTCCGCCGCGGCGTTCTCCTCTCCGTTCTCCGCCGGAGCCGCTTCTTCCTGCGCGTCGCCGGTCTCTTCCTGATTCTCGCCGGTCTCCTCCTGCGCTTCGTCGGCTGTCTCTTCGCCTGTCACGACGGGAACGGACTCCGTCTGCTCCTCATCCGTGAGTTCCTCCGTCTCTTCCTCGGTGACCACGGGGAGCTCCTCCTCCACGTCCTCGGCCGGAAGCTCGACGACGGAGGCCTCCTCTTCGATCACGGCGAGCTCCTCCGCGGCCGCGTATCCTGCCATGCCGGAGCATGTCAAGAGCGCCGTCACCACGGCCGTCAGTGCCATCCATTTCCTTCTTCTCATCTTCACTCTCTCCTTGCGCGCTGCTTACTTTTTTCGGCCGGCGGCGCCGTGCGCTGCCGGATACGCCGGGCCGTCCCTCCGCTTCTTCGGCGGACGCGGTCCGTCCGTATATCCTCAGGATTATACCACGGTTTTTCCGAAATTCCTATACGTACCGCGGCTTCTTTGGCGGTTTTCCCGCGCCGGTGTTATACTGATTCCATGGAGGCAGAAGCAGCCGATGGATGAGACCGAGAGGAAAATATACGCCGTCATCTGCAGGAACGACGGCATTAAGGCAAAGGACATCGCCAGGGAGTCCGGCGTGAAGCGGAGCGAGATCAACCGCCTGCTGTACGGGGCCCCCTTTATCCGCGGGCTTTGCTACAGGGACGACGACTACCGCTGGCACGGGCTGATCCGCCAGATGAGGCCTCACCGGGGGCTGGAGGACTTCTGCGGCTATTACGCCTCGGTGGAGCGCTTTCTGAGCCAG
>CACYDL010000110.1 GCA_902773195.1 uncultured Lachnospiraceae bacterium | reverse complement strand
GACCCGCCACATTGTTATGCAGAACGAGGAAGCGGTCATCAGCCCGTCCTGGAGCATTCACGCCGGTGCCGGCACCAGCAACTACACCTTTATCTGGGCTATGGGCGGCGAGAACCAGGCGTTTGACGACATGGACAACATTCCGACGACCGAGCTGAGATAAATATCAGGAGTAACGCTCCGGCGGCCGGGCTGGGGAAACAAAATGGATAGAAACCTGGTGGTTACTATTCACGGCTTCGCCACCCACAGGCCACAGACCGGCCGTGAATAGTAACAGTTGGTGAACAGATTGACACATTTACCGGATCATGAAGGGAGAGGTACAGGATGGATATTCTGAAAAAGTTTTCACTTGAGGGAAAGACCGCTCTGGTTACGGGCGGAGCCTATGGCATCGGCTTTGCGATTGCGCAGGGACTTGCAGGTGCGGGAGCGAAGATCGCTTTCAACTGCCGCAGCCAGCATCATATGGACAAGGCACTGGAGGATTATAAGGCAGTCGGAATTGACGCACACGGCTATATCTGCGATGTGACAAAAGAGGATGAAGTTAAGAAGATGATCGCCTCCATCGAGGAGACTCTCGGACCGGTAGACATTCTGGTCAACAATGCAGGTATCATCAAGAGAATCCCCATGACAGAGATGTCAGTTGACGAGTTCCGCGAAGTAGTGGATATCGACCTGACCGCTCCGTTTATCATGGCGAAGGCTGTGCTTCCGGGCATGATGGAACGCCGCAGCGGCAAGATTATCAATATCTGCTCCATGATGAGCGAACTGGGCAGAGAGACCGTATCGGCTTACGCTTCCGCAAAGGGCGGCCTGAAGATGCTGACCCGCAATATCGCATCTGAATACGGTGCATACAATATTCAGTGCAACGGCATCGGTCCCGGATACATCGCAACGCCTCAGACGGCTCCGCTGCGCGAGATCCAGCCGGACGGCAGCAGACATCCCTTTGACCGCTTCATCATCGGAAAGACTCCCGCAGAGCGCTGGGGCGACCCCGAGGATCTGATGGGCGCGGCAGTGTTCCTTGCATCATCTGCTTCCGATTTTGTCAACGGACATATCCTGTATGTTGACGGCGGCATTCTTGCCTATATCGGAAAACAGCCATGACAGGCGGCAGATGCTGCCCGGAGAATGTGCGGATTTTATATGTGCGGCAGAAGAATTCCGGCGGGAATTCAACCGGAAAATCCGCCGCACCGGCGTTTGATACCATTCAGGGTGGACCTGCTTTGCAGATGTTTGGTTCCATTCAGGACGCGCTTGCATTCTGCGAGGCAAAGCCCGATTATCAATATGTCATAAAGATCGCTCCCGGAACCTACCGGGAGCGTCTTGTCATCCGGACAAACCATGTTACTCTGAGCGGAGATAAGGGAATGGAAGGCAGCACCGTCATCACGGGCAATCTGGGAGCATATGAGATCCTGGATGACGGGATAAAGCGCGGGACATTCCGGACACAGACAGTTCTGATCACGGCCGATGATGTGACGCTTGAGAACCTGACGATAGAGAACACAGCGGGACCGGGCCGCAGGGCAGGCCAGGCCCTCGCGCTGCACGCTTACGGTGACCGCCTGCGGTTCTTCAACCTCCGGCTGAAGGGGCAGCAGGACACCCTCTTTACGGGGCCGCTCCCTGAAAAGGAAGTTGAGCCGGGAGGCTTCAGGGGCCCGACGGAGCATTTTCCGAGGAGCCTGTGCCGTATGTATTTCCACAAGTGCTATATAGAGGGAAATATAGATTTTATTTTCGGCGGCGCCTGTGCCTGGTTTGAACAGTGTGAGCTGTTCTGTATAGATCCTGGAAAAAGAAATTCGGAAATGTGTGAGAAGTCTGCTATTGCCCATATTACCGCACCCTGCACCCCTGCAGGACAAAAGTACGGCTATGTGATGAACCGCTGCACTCTGACCTCAGACTGCCCGCCGGAGAGCTGCACGCTGGGGCGGCCGTGGCGGGACGATGCAAAGTGCGTATATCTGCATTGCGAGATCGGCCCCCACATTTACGAAGATCTGTGGGACGACTGGGGAAAAGAAGAGGCACGGAAAAAATGCTTCTTTGCCATATATGGCTGCCGCAGGACCGGCAGCAGCGCCGGGACGGGTGAATTTACGAAAGCAGCGCCCTTTTCGAGGTTTCTGACGAAAGAAGAGGCCGGAGAGTATACCAGAGAGAACGTGCTGGGGATCGACGAG
>CACYDL010000109.1 GCA_902773195.1 uncultured Lachnospiraceae bacterium | reverse complement strand
TCCTCGCCGACAACGTTGCCGCCGTAGGAGTAGATCAGGTTGTACCAACCGTCCTGGTTGTTAGAGGTGTTCATAGCCATACCGTAAATGTCGCCGTTGGAGCCTTCGGTGATCTTCTTGGCAGCTTCATACATATCTTCCCAAGTCCAATTGTCGGTCGGATAGTCTACGCCGTACTTATCAAAGATCGCCTTGTTGTACAGCAGAGCGATGGTGTCATGGTCCTTCGGAAGCGCGTACTGTACGCCGTTGCTGCTGTACAGATTCGTGATTCCTTCGTAGTAGTTGGCAAGATCGATCTTGTCGTCGGCGGCAATGTAGTCATTGAGGTTCAGAAGCAGATCATTTTCCATGTACATCTGAGCGGTGTTGGAGTGCATCCAGAAGACGTCCGGCATCTGTCCGCCGGAAGCGCCGGCTTCGAGAAGCGTCCAGTAGTTGTCCCAGTCCACGACGTTGATCGTGACCTTGACGCCGGACTCGGCCGTCCACGCGTCCGCGATCTCCTGCAGGCCGGCGAGCTGGTTGTTGTCCCAGATGTTGACCTGAAGCTCACTGACGGAATAGTCAGCAGATGCGGTGATCGGAGCTGCCGCCAGCGTTCCGGCGACCATGCTCAGCGCGAGGGCCGTTGACAAAACTTTTCTAGCTTTCATTTCCATCCTCCCATTCTGATTAGATGTGTACTCGCGGGCATAAACCCGCCTCCGCACGCCTGTGCAGATAGTTTCATTATAGCTTTCGATTTTTGCCGTTTATATGGAAGAATGTAATCTCTATATGTCAGAAAGAATCCAATTCATCGTCGATTTGCAAGGGTTTTTCTGTGCGGCGGCGGTCCGTTTTATGCAAAATGCTCAGTGGGGCGGAGCGCCTTCCGGCGCCCGCCCCACCTCTCGTAAACCGGGCGGAAGCGGCGAAGCTTCCGTCCCGGCACTGTCTTTTTTTCCGCGCTGTCTCTCTTCCTGCGCTGTCTCTGTTTCCGCGTCACCGCTGTTCCTGCGCTGCCGCTGCCGCGGCGCTGTCTCTTTTCTGCGCCGCCGCTTCCGCGTTGTCTCTGTCCCTGCGCTGCCTCCGCCGGTTTACCTGCCTCCGGCACAGTGCCGCCATTGCCGCGGCGCTGCCTCCGTCACAGAGCTGCCTTCGTCACAGCGGATAATCTCCCGTATAATCTCCCTTCATGCTGCCCGAGACCAGCTCCGGTTTCTTGGTCCTGTACTCCGAGGGGCTCATCCCCCATTTCCTCTTGAACGCCTTGGAGAAGGACAGGGGGTCGCTGTACCCCACCTCGATCGCGACCACGCTGACCGGATCCGACGAGTACCTCAGCAGCAGGGCCGCCTTCTCCATGCGGAAGCTGATGAGATATTCCTGCGGGGAAACGCCCGTCTCCCTCTTGAAGATGCTCGAGAGGTAGTTCCGGCTGATCCCGATCTGCTTCGCGACGTCCTCGATCCTGACGTTCGTCCGGTAGGAATCCATCAGGATGTGGGCCGCCCGCCTCACGTACTGGTAGTCGCTGGAGGCGGCGTCGGCGCCGTCCTCCTTCCGCCCCTGCTCGTAGTACTCCGTGAGGAGCGCGAAGAGGCGGTACAGATCGGAGGTGCGGTAAAGCTCCCCCACACTGCCCAGGTCCCTCGTGGCCAGAAGGTCGCTCATCACCTCGCGGATCCTGTCCATGTTTCCCAGGGGAACCACGGGGCTGCTCTTCGTGAAGCCGGCGTGGAGCATCATCGTCTCGGCGCGGAAGCCGTGGAAGCCCACCCACATGTAGCTCCAGGGCTCCCTGCTATCGGCCTGATACGTGACGTTTTCCCCCGGAAAAATCAGGAACGCCTGATTTCTGCCGATGGTCCAGGTCCGGTCCTTTTTCAGGAGGGTCCCCCTGCCGGACGTCACCATGTGAAGGACGAAATTCGTCCGGATATAGGGCCCGAAGCTGTGGCCGGGCTCGCAGTTCTCGCTGCCGGCGTAGTCCAGATTGACGGGATTGAAGCTGGGAAGCTCCTGCGTCGACTGAAGGTCCTCCACGCATATGTAGTTTCCGGATTCCGTGAAACCGACCCGTTCCCTGGTTTCCTCTTCTTTTTTCTGACGCATTCGGCACTTCTTTCTTCAGATATCTGTACGTCTGATCCGGAACACGCGGGACGTGAAGTCCGCCGCCTCGAGGACGCCGTCCCCCACTCTGCCGGAAGAGATATCGCTCATGACCAGTCCGGCGTTCATCAGCTCGTCGCCGTGGAAGTTTCCGCCGGCGCAGTCCATTTTGCGTCCGACACAGGAGACCTCGTACTGCGCGTCCGGGTCGAGGCCCTGGAGCGTGACTCTCACAAAGGCCCTGTTCGGCTGGTTGAGAATGTTGTAGCAGCCGACGATCGCCTCGCTTCTGTCCTCGCTCACGACCATCCACGCGGCCGCGATGTGGTCGAAGGGCGCCCTCAGCCTGTAGAACGTGCCGAACTGGAGGAGGGCCCTGTTTTCCTTCATGAAGGCCGTGTACTCTTTCACCTGCTCCTGCTCCTCCGGGGAGAGCCTGTTCAGGTCCAGCTCATACCCGAAGGTCCCGAAATAGGCCACCTCGGCGCGCGTCTTGAGGGGCGTGATCCGGTTCACCTGGTGGTTGGGCACCGCGGAGACGTGGCTGCCCATGGTGCTCAGCGGATATACGTAGGAGGTGCCGTACTGGATGCCCAGTCTCTCGACCGCGTCCGTGTCGTCGCTGGTCCAGGTCTGGGGCGCGTAGTAGAGCATGCCCGGATCGAACCTGGCCCCGCCGCCCGCGCAGGACTCAAAGAGAACCTCCGGGAACTCCGTCACGAGACGCTCATAGAGATCGTAGACGCCCAGGATGTAGCGGTGGAACACCTCACCCTGCCGGTCCGCCGGCAGAGCGGCCGATCCGCACTCCGTGATGCTCCGGTTCATGTCCCATTTGATATAGGAGATCCGGGACTCCCTGAGCAGGCCGGCGATCATCTGATGGATGCAGTCGACGACCTCCTTCCTGGAGAAATCCAGCACCAGCTGGTGCCTCGACAGGGAGGATTTCCGCCCCTTCACCGAGAGGATCCAGTCCGGATGCGCGCGGAAGAGATCGGAATCCGGGTTCACCATCTCCGGCTCGATCCAGAGACCGAATTTCAGGCCCAGCGCCTCCACCTTGCGGGAGAGGCCGGCGATTCCCTCGGGCAGAAGCTCCCTGGCGGGATACCAGTCCCCCAGCCCCGCGTTGTCGCTTCTTCTCGCCCCGAACCAGCCGTCGTCCAGCACGAAGAGCTCGACGCCGCACTCTTTGGCCTTGGCGGCGATGCCGAGAAGCTTCTCCTCGTTGAAATCGAAGTAGGTGGCCTCCCAGTTGTTGAGGAGGATCGGACGCGGCCGGTCCCTCCACACGCCCCGCACCAGTCTCTTCTGATACAGGCGGTGATAGGTCTGGCTCATGCCGTTGAGTCCCTCTCCGGAATAGACGATCACGGCCTCCGGCGTCTGGAACTGCGCGCCGCTCTCCAGCTTCCAGTCGAACCACGTCGGATTGATTCCCATGAGGACGCGGGTGACGTCGTAGTTGTCGACCTGCACCTGGGCCAGGAAATTGCCGCTGTAGACCAGGGAGAACCCGATCACCTCGCCGCTGCGCTCCCCGGCGCCGGGGCGCTTGAGGGCGATGAAGGGATTGTGCTGGTGGGAGGAATGTCCTCTGAGGCTCTCGACCGCCTGAATGCCGTGGGCGAGACGGTGCGCCTCGGGGATCCTCTCCCTCGCCCAGGAGCCGGAGAGCTGGATCATATCGTAATCCGCGTCCGGGAGGTCCAGGCAGAGGCTCATCGCCCTGAGGAGATGGACCGTCCGGCTTCCCTCGTTCCGGATCAGGGCCGAACGGGCAATGACGCCGCCGTCCGCGAAAATGGTGTAAAGCAGGTCGAGCTTAAGTCCCGAGACCGCGTCCGCGAGGGTGAGGATCAGCGTCTCCGCCTCGCCGTCGTCCTCGGTGTAGGTGGCCGGCAGTCCCTCGAGACGGGGCTTTCCCGCCATGGTTCTGTAACCCTCATAGGTGAAGTCGGCGATTCTGCCGCCCGTCTCCTCCAGGATCTCGACGGCTCCCTGCCGGAAATCCGAGGCCCCGTAGGACGGATACTCCATCTTCACATGCTCCATCGAGAGGCCGGAGCCGTCGTCGTTGGGGTAGGCGGAATGGGACCGGATGCAGCCCTCGAGCAGGTAGCCGTACTCCTCCCGGTCCGAGATTCTTCGCCCGAAATAAAGCTGGGCCGGATGTCCTCCCGGCAGGATCGTGATGACGTAGCTGACCGTGTCGTTCTGAAGGTGAAATGTTCTGGAAGTCTCATGTACATGAATCATCGTTTCTTCCTCCGCGGGATATCGGAACTGGCTTTCTCCCGGCCGCGCTTCATCGCGAATAGCGCGTAAACCGGATGTTTTCTGAGTGCTCCGGGCCTCCTGCCCGGTATATCTTTATTCTAGCTTCGGGGCCGGGCCCCGAGGATGCGCTGATGTTAATTGCAGCGGTCGTTATGTTGAATGTTCCCCGTGTCCGGAATCCTCCTGCAGCTCCTCCAGCCGCCTCCGTCCTTCCCGCAGCTTCTCCCGCCGGTCCGTCTCCCGGTCCCGTCTGTAGGAGGACGGCGTGACGCTGTACACGCCCTTGAAGGCCTTGGTGAACACCTGCGGATCCCGGTAGCCGCAGGACATCGCGATGCTCTCCACGCTGTACTCCGTGGAGGACAGAAGCTCCGCGGCGCGGCTGAGCCTGTACCTGGCCAGGTACTGCTGGGGGGACATGCCCGCCTGCCGGCGGAACAGCGTAAAGAGATAGCTCCTGTGGATGCCGGTGTAGGCGGCGATGTCCGTGACCCGGACCTCCTCGGCGTAGTGATTCCGGATGTATTCCTCCGCCGCGCTCACGTAGATGTTCCCCTTCTCGTCCTCCTGGCTGGGGTCCGGCTGGGCCTCCCTCATGAGCACCGAAAGAAAGAGATAGAGCTGGCTCTCGAGGAGAAGGGTGTTGGCCTCGGAGCAGGTGCTGTGCTTCAGCATGGTCAGGACGATCTTCTTCAGCTCCTCCGTCTCCCCGCAGTGAAAGGCGAGGCCGGCGTCGCCCAGTCCCAGATTTCTCATGATGACCGGCGCCAGCTTTCCCTCAAACCCGATCCAGAGATACGTCCAGGGATCGGAGGCGTCCGCCTGATAGAAGGTGAGCTCGCCCGGGCGGATCAGAAATCCGTCCCCCGGACCCAGCTGCCACGTCTTCTCCCCCGAGCGGTAGAGGCCCCGTCCCTCGAGAACGCAGTGAATGATGTAGTTCGGCCTGACGGCCGGCCCGAAGCTGTGAAGCGGGTCGCACGCCTCATAGCCGCAGAAATTGAGATGAAGGTCCTGAAACCTGGTCACCTCGGGTCGGTAGAGCACATAGTCCTCCACGAAGCGTCCCCTCCTTTCCGCTCACTTTCCGTAATATCTCCGGAGAGCGAAATACATCGTCGTCCCTTCGCCCTCCCGGCTGGACGCCCAGACCCGTCCTCCGTGGTCCTCGACGATCTTCTTCACGATGGACAGCCCGATTCCCGAGCCGCCCGCCGAGGAATTTCTCGAGGCGTCCGTGCGGTAGAACCGGTCGAATACATTGGCGAGATCCTTCGCGGCGATGCCCCTGCCGTTGTCCGACACGCCGACCTGTATCTCGTCCCCGGACTGTTCGATCCTGATCCCGATCCTCTTGTCCGGCTTGTCGCTGTACTTCACCGCGTTGCTGATCAGGTTGTTCAGCACCCTCGTGATCTGCTCCGCGTCGGCGATCACCACCGCGTCCTCCGGCGCGTTGTTGATGTAGGAGAAGGCAAAGCCCTCGGCGTGGAGGTCTTCCCTGATTTCCTCCGCCGCGTCCCCGAAAAACGCGTGGACCCGGACGCGGTCGAAGGTGTAGGGGATCCGGTTCGTCGTGATCTTGGCGTAGAAGGAAAGCTCGTTGATCAGCCGGTCCATCTCGATGGTCTTGTTGTAAATGGTCCGTATGTAGCGGTCGACCTTCTCCGGCGTGTCCGCGACCCCGTCCATGAGGCCCTCGACGTAGCCCTTGACCGCGGTGATCGGCGTCTTCAGGTCGTGGGAGATGTTTGAGATCAGCTCCCTGCTCTGCCGGTCGAAGGCCACCTTCTCCTCGTTCGCCTCCTTGAGGTTTTTCACCATCAGCCCGAACTCCTCGAAGAGCTCGCGGATCTCGGTGACGTTTCCCTCCGGCGTGAGCTCAAAGTCGAGGTTGCCCTCCCGGATATTCCGGGCCGCGTCCTTGAGCTTCGAGAGGGGCGCCGCGAATTCCCGGAGAAGCCAGCCGGAGAGGACGACGGCCGTCAGCAGAAGCACCAGGAACATGATGAGAAGCATGCCGGCGATCAGCTTCCTGTCAAAGGGCTGCAGATGGGTGATGTCGATGCCGTACTTTCTGCGGATGCTCCCGGAGCCCGCCGCGAGAAGGCCCGCCAGCAGGATGCCGGTCAGCGCCGTAGGCACCAGCACAATCACAAGAAACGTCAAAGAAAGATGCGTCTTCAGCTTCATGTGAGATTCTCCGTCCTGTCGTCGTTTTCTTCGTCTGTCCCGACGGCACTCCCGCCGCCCGGTCTGTCTTCATCCTCGCCGTCTGTCCCGACGGCGTTCCCGCTGTCTGTTCTGTCAGTGCCCTCGCCGCCTATGTTGAGGTACACGTCTTCCCTCTGGTGGAAGCCTCCGTCGACGATGACCTCGTCCATGTTGTCCCTTGTGACGGGCACGGGCTCCAGCGGGTAGTAGGGGACGTCGGAGGTCCCGTCGCTGATGGTCTCGGGGGCGTAGATCTCCCCGGACGGGTCGGTGATGTCCTCTCCCCTGGCCAGGGCGACCGACAGCTCCGCGGCGATTCTGGCCTCCTCGTCCACCGACTTGTAGACCGTCATCGTCTGCGTGCCCTCCACGATCCTCTGGCAGGCCGACAGCTCCGCGTCCTGGGCGACGACGGGGATCTCTCCCGCCAGCTTGTGCTCCGTCAGCGCCTTGATCGCCTGGCCGGCGAGGTCGTCGTTGCCGCACATGATGCCGTCGACCTTGCCGCCCGTCAGGGTGAGTCCCTCATTGACCGCGTCGAAGGCCAGCTCGGCGAGCCAGTTGGCGCAGAAGGTGGAATAGACGATCTCGATCCCCGAGCCCTCGAGGGCGGCGTCAAAGCCCTCCCTGACGAGATCCACGTTGTTGTCGCTCTCCGAGCCCTGGATGCGGAAGATCTTTCCTCCCTCCGGGAGACTCTCCCGCAGGGAATTCCCCATCAGGGTGCCCACCATCACGTTGTCGAAGGAGACGTAGAGATCCGCCGAGGCGTTCCGGATCAGGCGGTCATAGCAGACAACCCGGATGCCCGCCTGGCGGGCCCGCCGGACCACGTCCCCCAGGGCGTCCCCGTCGATGGCGACGATGACGATGACGTCCATCTTCTTGTCGATCAGGTACTCGATCTGGGAGATCTGCTCTTTGACCTCCCCGTTGGCGTTCTGCACGTTGACCTCGGCGCCGAGCCTCCCGGCGGTGGAGACGAATACGTCCCGGTCGCGCAGCCATCTCTCGATGACGAAGGAGTCAAACGAGATGCCGATTTTGATGCCGTCCGGCGCTCCTCCGCTCTCCTCCGTCTGCTGGCTCCCTCTCATGCCTTCTCCGCCGCAGCCCGACAGCAGCAGCGCGGCGCACACCGCTGCCGCGAAAACGGCGGTGCGCGTTCTTCTCCCGATGATTTCCCGGATTGTTCTCATACGTTCTTTTCCCTGAATTCCCTGGGCGTCATGCCCGTCTGTTTCTTGAAGATGCGGCTGAAATAGTTGGGATCGGCGTACCCGGCGAGGCTCCCCGCCTCCCTGACCGGCAGGGACGGATCGAGGAGGTACTCCTTCGCCTTCGAGATCCTCAAAGTCGTCAGGTATTCTATGAAGTTCTCCCCGACCTCTTCCTTGAAGAGCCGGCTGAAATAGTAGGGGCTGACGTTGACCTCCCGGGAGACCTCGTCCAGGGAGATGTCCCGCTGATAGTTCTCCTGGATATACTTCTGCGCCTTCGCCACGATGGACTCCGACTGCTCCTCGCTGCGATCCCGGATGGTGCCGGCGATGTAGGTCATCTTCTCGAGAAACCAGTCCCGGATTCCCGGTGCCCCGGACAGGGCGTTGACCTGGGTCAGATAGTCCTTTCGGTAGCTGTACGCGTAGTTGACGCTGCCGAAGGCGAATGCGTCATGCTCCGCCCGCAGCACCAGCTCCAGGGATTTCAGCCGCATGCTGTCCAGGTCCCCGGGATCCTTGCGGTACATCCAGTCGAAGAATTCCTCCGCCCTGCTGCGGAGTCCGTCGACGTCCCCCCGCCCGAGGGCGGCCAGGGCGTCCCGCTCCAGCTCGATCGGGTAGTCGTCCTCCAGGACGCCGTGGGTGATCAGATCGTCCGTGTGGGCGATCCTCGCCTTGGAATCCTGCAGGGCGAGAACCGCCTCCTGATAGCTCATCCTCAGGTCCTTGATGCGGCAGATCCTCCCGATTCCCATCCGGAACTTCAGCGCGAGGCTCTCCTCCAGCCTGGCCAGCATCTCGTGGACCCGGTTGATGGCCTCAATTCTCTCCTCGTAGCTGATGGACTCGTCCCCGTGGGGAACGACCAGGACGATCCGGTCGGACATGACGGGTCCGATGATGCAGCGCTGATAGGACTTGATCACGGCCCGGATCTGCATGTAGTTGTCCTGGGCCTTCACCCGGCTCTCGACGGGGCTGACCAGCTTGCCGTTCTCCGCCCTCGTCCCGAACTGCAGGACCTCCACGAAGGCGTAGTCCTCGCTGAACTCCAGCAGCTGCCGGTAGTAATCCTCGTCCTGCACGTCCTCGGAGAGAAGCATGTTGGAGACGAAGCCGCTCTCGACCACGGGAATGACCGTCTCCAGCTTCTCCTGGATCTTCAGCTGGTCCGACCGCTTCTCGCGTATGTTGTTCACCTTTGACATGGCCTCGTTCACCGTGTCGATCACGGTCCGCCGGGAGACAGGCTTCATCAGGTACTTCTCGACCCCCAGGGAGATGGCGTCCTGGGCGTAGTCAAACTTGTTGTAGGCCGAGATCACGTAGAAAAGACAGGAGGCGTTGAAGAGACGGATCTCCCGTATCGCGGCGATCCCGTTGATGCCGGGCATCTGGATGTCCATGAAGACGATGTCCGGATGGAAGCTCTCCGCCTGCTCGATGGCGGCCCTTCCCGTCTTCGCCGTGGAGATCTCCACCTGGTCCCCGAATTCCTTTGTGATGATTTCCCGGATGGACTCGAGCATGAGTCCTTCGTCGTCCGCCAGAAGTATGCGGTACATGTCTCTTCCTCCCGTCTGCCGCTTTGCTGTCGTTCTGCCGTCTTTTTGCGAGGATCCCTCACCGCCGGCCGCCGGTGCCGCTCCGCTGAGGGTCCGCGGCTTTCTTTTGTCTTTCCGCCGGTGCCGCTCCGCTTGCGGTTCCCGGTCCTCTTTGGTCTCTCTGCCGCCGTTTACGTCACTCCACCGGCAGCAGCACCGTGACCTCCGTGCCGCAGCCCGGCCCGTCGCTCCAGATGGAGAACAGATTCTCCTCGTTGTAGTAGAGCTCCAGCCTGGAGATGACGTTGATCAGGGCGATGCCCGCGCCGCTGCCGTCTCCTCCGCCGGAATCCTTCCCTTCCCCGCCGCCGGGCACCTCGCGGCTCGTGATCGCCCTCAGCTGGTCTCTGGTCATGCCCGCGCCGTTGTCCGCCACCGTGATGCGGATGCAGTCGCGCCGGGTCTCGTTGTCCTCCGCCCCGATCTCCTCCACGGACAGAACCACCCTGCCGTTTTCATGGTCGTCGTGGATCCCGTGCTGGATCGCGTTCTCGACGATGGGCTGAAGGATCATGCTGGGCATGCGCACGCGGGTCAGGTCGATGCCCGGACCGATCTCCTTCTCGTAGGAAATGTCCCCCGCGAACCGCACGTTGAGAATGTAGATGTAGTTGTCGGCGGCCTCCACCTCCTCCGCCAGCGTCGCGTCGCCCTCGGTCTTCCGCACGTTGTAGCGGAAGAAATCCGCCATCCGCGCCAGGAACTCCTCCGTGCGCTCCGCGCCCTCCATCGTGGCGAGCTGGGAGCCGGCGTTGAGGCTGTTGAACAGGAAATGGGGGTTGATCTGGGCCTGCAGGTATTTCAGCTGCGCCTCCTTGAGATGGGCCTGCATGGTGAGCTCGTTTTCCTTCATCCGGGCCTCGGTCTCCATGGAGGTCCGCTGGCGGAGAATGTACTCGCGGATGCTGTCGAGCATCTTCCGGAAGGCGTTCGTGACGATGCCGACCTCGTCCTGGCTCATGGAGGCCGGAACCTCCACGCCCATATCTCCCGCGGCCACCAGGTCCGCCGCCCCGGCGAGGGATTTCAGGGGGCCGATCATCTGGCGGATCACCATCGACGCCAGGAAGACGGACACCGCGAAGACAAAGAGAATCAGGACGAGGCTCAGGATCTCCAGCGTGTTCATGGCGCTCAGAAGGACCTGGTAATTCTCCGAGTTCTGGGCGAACCGCAGCGTGTTGAGCTCATAGAAATAGGTGTTGATGTAGCCGTACAGATCCGCCGCGGACTGGTAGCCGCTGCGGTATTCCTCGACGTTCCTTCCCCGCTTCGCCTGGACGGCGTTCTCCGCGGCCTCCAGATAGCTCTCCGACATGGAGCGGATGTTCTTCTCCAGCATCAGGGCCTTGCTGTCGATATTTCTGCCGTTCAGTTCGCCGCACAGATCCCTGTAGCTCTGCTCGTAGCGGTAGAAATTCTCCAGGGCGGAGGAGGAGCGGGTGTTCAGATATTCGTAGACGTTCTGCTGGACGCGGTTCAGGGCCTTGGTCAGCTCCACGATGGAGACGTTGGACACGAAGACGCGGTCGATCCGGCGCATCATGCTGCGGCTCTCCATGAACACGAAGAGGTTCACCGCGAGAACCGTCGACAGCAGCACGAGCATGAGGACTCCCAGCTTTGACTGAATGGATTTCATCATGTCACGTGCCCTCCCCGCCGGTGTAGGCAAGATGCTGGCTGCGCACGTAGCGGTTGACGTTTTCGCTGGTGACCGCCTCGAGGGTGATGTCGAGGTAGTCCGAGACGTGGCCGGTATCGAGATATTCGTTCAGGGCGCCCACGGAAAGCTCCCCCACCTGCTTCGCGTCGCAGGTGATCGTCAGCGGCAGCAGATCCCTCCGCAGCGCGGAGAGAATGCCCGCCGAGGCGTAGTAGCCGATCACCTGCACCTCGTCCACCAGGTTGTAGTCGACGATGGCCGCCTCGGCGCACTCGGTCTGGACGGAGTTGACGCAGATCAGGATATCCGGGGTCTGCCCGTCCATGAGGATGCCGCGGATCATCTCCTCCGCCTCAAAATCGCTCCGGGAATCCACCTCCTTCGTGTAGATATCCGCGCTGCAGCCCTCGGGAAGCCCGTTCTTTACGGCGCTGACGATCTGGGAGTAGAGCAGGTTGGACGCGGCCTGGGAATTGGCACTGTCCGTGAGGAGACACACCCGGTTCCCGCCCTCCTTCAGAAGACGCAGGATCTGCTCCCCGTACAGCTCTCCCATCTGATAGTTCGACGCCCCGACGAAGCTGATGCGCCCGGAATCCGAGGAGTCACGCATCAGACAGACCACCGGGATTCCCTCCGCGTCGGAGCGGCTGATGGCGTCACGGATCTCGGAGGTCCCGTCCGGGGCGAGGATGATGCCGTCCGCTTTCGAGGAGATGCCGATCTCCATGCACTCCGCGAGGGAGTAATTGATCGGGGCGCTCTCCCCCACCCACTCGAGGACGGCGTCCGATTCCTCCGCCGACGCGAGGGCGTAGTCGTAGATCGACTGCCACATCTCCGAGTCGTCGTCGCAGACGAAGAGATAGTGGCGGCCGTATTCCCGCATGCTTCCGGCGTTCCGGGAGATGAGGGACATGCTGTAGCGGTAATAGCCCCACATGCCCGCGGAGGCAAGTATGATGATGCAGACAGCCGCGATGACGGCCGCCAACGTTGTCTTTTTCATGGAGGATGCAGCGCCTTTCCCGGTACCTGTGCCCTGCGCGGCGCCCATTGGCCGCGGTCGGTACCTCTTAGTATTGTAGCACATGGGAAGACATTTTCCATGTCTTCCGTTGCCGCGGCGCGATTTCTCCGGAGGCGCGCGCCTGTCCGGCCCGCCGTCCCCGCGCCG
>CACYDL010000108.1 GCA_902773195.1 uncultured Lachnospiraceae bacterium | reverse complement strand
ATACAATATGCTGTGGTCATTCCTTGATGGACTTCATTGTCGGGAAGAGCAGCACGTCACGGATGGCCTCGGCGCCGGTCATCAGCATGACCATTCGGTCGATGCCGTAGCCGATGCCGCCGGTCGGGGGCATGCCCACCTCGAGGGCGTTGAGGAAGTCCTCGTCCGTCGTCTGGGCCTCTTCGTCGCCCTGGGCCAGCTGCGCCTCCTGCGCGCGGAACCGCTCCCTCTGGTCGATGGGGTCGTTCAGCTCCGAGTAGGCGTTGCACATCTCCCAGCCGTTCATGAACATCTCAAAGCGGAGAACCTTGCCCGGATGCTCCGGATCCTTCTTGGTCAGCGGGGAAATCTCGATCGGATGTCCCATGATGAAGGTCGGCTGGATCAGCTTGTCCTCGACGAATTCGTCGAAGAACAGGTTGAGGATGTCGCCGATCTGATGGCGCTCCTCAAATTCCACATGCTTCTCGCGGGCGATGGCGCGCGCTTCCTCGAGGGTGCCGATTTCGTCGAAATCGACGCCGCTGTAACGCTTCACCGCCTCCGTCATCGTGAGACGCTCAAAGGGTCTGCCGAGGTCCATCTCGACGCCGTTGTAGGTGATTTTCGTCGTGCCGAGCACCTCCTGCGCGACGTGGCGGTACATATCCTCGGTCAGATCCATCATTCCGTTGTAATCGGTATACGCCTGATAGAGCTCCATCAGGGTGAACTCCGGGTTGTGCTTGATATCCAGCCCCTCGTTCCGGAAGACCCTGCCGATCTCATAGACGCGCTCGAGGCCGCCGACAATCAGTCTCTTGAGATAGAGCTCAAGGGAGATGCGGAGCTTCTTGTCCTCGTCGAGGGCGTTGAAATGCGTGACGAAGGGTCTGGCGGAGGCGCCGCCCGCGTTCTCGACGAGCATCGGCGTCTCGACCTCGAGGAAATCCTTCGCGTCGAGGTAGCGGCGGATCGCGCTGATGATCTTTGAGCGCTTGATAAAGGTGTCCCTGACCTCCGGGTTCATGATCAGGTCGACGTAGCGCTGGCGGTAGCGGATGTCCGTGTCCGTCAGGCCGTGGAATTTCTCCGGAAGGATCTGGAGGGACTTGGAGAGAAGCGTCACGCTCTTTGAGTGGACCGAGATCTCGCCCATCTTCGTCGTGAAGACGGCGCCCTTCACGCCGACGATGTCGCCGACGTCGAGCTTCTTGAACTTCTTGTATTCCTCTTCTCCCAGGTCGTCGCGCGACACGTAGATCTGGATGCTGCCGTCCCTGTCCTGGACGTGGCCGAAGCTGGCCTTGCCCATCACGCGTTTCGACATCAGCCGGCCGGCGATGGAAACCTCTTTGCCTTCATATTCGGCGTAATGGTTGACAATCTGCGCGCTGTGCTCCGTCTGGTCATAGGTGACGATCTCGTAGGGATTCTCGCCCGCCTCGACCAGGTTTTGAAGCTTCTCCCGTCTCACCTTTCTGAGCTGGTTGAGGTCCGAAGGACCGCTCTCCTGCATTCTTCCCGGCATAATACTCCTCTTCTCCTGTGATGTCGCGTCTGACTGATGCTGCTTTATAAAGTCCTTATACGCTCCGGCTGATCTCCAGAATCTGGAATTTGTTTTCCTCATCCGGCATCTCCACGGTGACCACGTCGCCCACCTTGGTCCCGATCAGGGCGAGCCCGAGGGGGGATTCGTTGGAGATCTTTCCGTTCAGCGAATTCGCCTCCATAGAGCCGACGATGCTGAATTCCAGATCCTCGTCATACCTGATGTCGTGAAGCTTCACCTTGCAGCCGATGTTTACCTTGGTGATATCCGCCTCGTCCTCGTCGACGACCTCGGCGTGCTTCAGGATCCCCTCAATCTCTTCGATCCTCGCCTCGATATCGCGCTGCTCGTCCTTGGCGGCGTCATATTCCGCATTTTCGGAAAGGTCGCCCTGCTCTCTCGCTTCTCCGATCTTCAGAGAGATTTCCTTTCTCTTGTTGACCTTCAGGTCGTTCAGTTCGTCCTCGAGCTTTTTCAGACCGGAGACCGTAAGAATATTCTTTTTGACCTGTCCGTTTTCTTCTGCCATCGTTCGCTCCTCCTTGCTGCGGGCCATCCCGGCCGCGAGACGGATTTTCCGGAAAATCTGCCGGCTTTTATCCTCTCTTTGGGGCCGCAATCCCACATATATCAAAATGCGTGACGGTGATTCCTGCCGTCACGCGATGCTTTCAATATTATATTGACGGCAAATGGCGTTGTCAAGCCTTATTGTCGCCGCTTCCGCCGCCCGCGTAAGCCTCCTCGACGCCGCCCTCCGCAGGCGTCTCCGGCCGGTACGCGCGCGGATCCATCACGGCGCTCTCCGCCCACTCGTCCAGGATTTCCCGCAGCTCCCCGAAGCTGTCCGCCGCGTTGACCGCGGCGCGGACCCTGGCCGAATTCGGCCAGCCGGCCGTGTACCAGGAGATGTGCTTCCTCATCCGGCACACCGCCATACGGACGTCCCCGATGTACTCCAGCTCCATCGCGGCGTGCCGCAGCATGACGTCGTGCGCCTCGCGGACCGAAGGCCGCCTTCCGCTGAAGATCCAGGGATTTCCCCTGGCGCCGCGGGCCGTCATGACGTACCGGCAGCCGGTCTCCCGCCTCATCCGGTCGGCGTCCTCCCGGGAATGGACGTCGCCGTTCCCGATGACGGGGATGCTCACCGCTTCCCTGACCCGGCGGATAACGTCCCAGTCGGCCCTGCCGCTGTAGAGCTGGTCCCGGGTCCGTCCGTGAACCGCGACGGCCGCTGCCCCGGCGTCCTCACAGCGCCGGGCGACCTCGACGGCGTTGATCTCCTCCGCGCTCCAGCCGGAGCGCATCTTGACGGTGACCGGGCGGTCCGAGACGCGGACGCAGGCGCGCACGATTTCCCCGGCGAGCGCCGGATTTCTCATCAGCGCCGCCCCCTCGCCGTTTTTCACGATCTTCGGCATGGGACAGCCCATATTGATGTCCAGGATATCATAGGGGATCTCCCGGAGGCGCTCCACCGCGATGACCATCGTCTCCGGATCCGGGCCGAAGATCTGCATCGCCACGGGATGCTCGTCCGGACCGATCCCGGCAAACTCCAACGTTCTGACGCTGCCGTACTTGACCGCGTTGGCGCTCACCATCTCCGTGACGGTCAGCGCGGCGCCCATTTCCCGGCAGAGCGTGCGGAAGGGGCGGTCCGTGACGCCGGCCATGGGTCCCAGTATCATGTCGCCGGAGAGAACCGGCAGCTTTGGCGCGGTCATTCCTCTTCCGCCCTGTTCAGAATGAAGATCCGGTAGAAAAGCTTCAGCTGGTTCATGAGCTCCGCCTCGCTCTCCTGAAGCCGGCGGATCCGTATCTCCGCGCCGATCTCGTCGATATCGGTGTCCGTCTCCCCGGAGCGGACCGTAAAGACGGGATTCCCCTCGTCGTTGAAATCAATGGTGAAGATCCCCCCGGCGTCCTCGGCAAAGGTGACGCAGATCTCCCGGAGATGCTCACGGACGTCCTCGGGGAGCTTTGAGAACGCGGGATTGAAATAGTACTTTCGCGAAATGCGGCTGGCGCCGCAGAGAGTTGTCGCCATGGCGTTTCCCCTCTTCTCCCGTAATCCGAAAGCAGGATACCTCCGGCGTCTTCTCCGGAAGTATCCCGCAGTAATTGACTGATGCAGCCGGGAGGCCGCGGACGAAAGCGGCAGCCGCTTACGTCCCGCCGGATCCTGAGTCCCGGTCTTTTTCCGTATCGTTTACAGATACTTCGTTTACAGATACTTCTTCAGGTCCTCGACCTTGTCGAGCCTCTCCCAGGGCAGGTCCACGTCGGTGCGGCCGAAGTGGCCGTAGGCGGCGGTCGCCTTGTAGATCGGGCGTCTCAGGTCGAGCATACGGATGATTCCCGCCGGGCGGAGATCGAAGTTCTCGCGGATGATCTCCGTCAGCTTCTCGTCGGAGAGCTT
>CACYDL010000107.1 GCA_902773195.1 uncultured Lachnospiraceae bacterium | reverse complement strand
CGGTAGCAGAACACGCACGCCAGGCCGATCACCAGCATGATGACAAACTTGCGGGTGAACAGGATTCCCAGCATGCTGTAGTAGGAGACATTGGCCGGGTTGGCCAGGTGGCCCATCGCGCCCTCGAAGGTGCCCGCGGGACAGATGTATTTGCAGAAGGCCGGCAGGGGAATCTGCCAGCGCAGCCCGTACCACATGGGAATGGCAATCACGAATACCGCCAATATGACATATTTCAGCCAGGACAGCACCCGGGTGAAAAGGCTTTTCTTCAGCTTCGGCGTGGGGATTTTGTGCAGCAGCTCCTGAATCAGCCCCAGCGGACACAGCCAGCCGCAGATCGTCCGCCCCAGGATCACGCCGTAGAGCAGGATGATACCCAGTACGTACCAGCCCGCCCTGTGCCCGGTGGAGGCCAGAGCGTTCTGAATGGAGCCCAGCGGGCAGGAACCCACCGCTCCGGGGCAGGAATAGCAGTTGAAGCCGGGAACGCAGGCGTACTTGGCGCTGCCGGTGTAGATTCTTCCATCAATGAACCCCTTGATACAGGCATTGTGAAGCAGGGCGGAATACAGTTGAACAAGCCTCCGGGGCGCAGGCCTGTGCGTCTGCCGCATACTGGCTTTTGAAGTATTATCCAAGGCCAACACACTCCGTACAAATGGTAATTGCTTTGTATAGCACGTCCCGGGCGCTTCCGTTGAGCACCCCTGCGATGATGAGGATAACAGCCGCGGCGATGATGAGCGCCTGCGGCAGGAACGTCTTCTTCCGCGCAGCGACGCTCCCGGGCGCGGCCTCGATGCCCGCCTCCTTTTCCGCCTTCAGCCGCGCCTTGGCGGCCTCGGTCTCACGGAGGATGCTCTTCTCAGAAAGTGCGGCGGTCACTGTCAGCGCGCCCAATCCTACGGCAGTCCATGGCAGAAACACCCTCAGAAGAGAAAAAAACATCCCTTCCAGGTCGGTCTCCGGAAAGTGCGCCGGATTCATCAGGTAGATCAGTATGGGAACCATGCAGAGCGCGAAAAGGCCCCGGCCGATCCAAAACAGCCGCTTCTGTGTCCGCCGCTCCGTCAGCATAGCCTCTGAAGGCTGCGCGACGCGGGAGACCAGCAGATCCCTGTCGAGTGCCGTGTCCTTAGCCGGCTTTTCGGCTTTTTCGTCCTTCACGCCCAGCACCAGTCCCGCGATCAGCAGGCCGAGACCCGCGAAGAGCAGCGGCGCGATGGGCGCAAATCTTTCGGCAGCTTCTTCGGGCGTATAGACGCTCTCCATGGGGTGCTCCGCCTTGCGGGCCGAGCCCTCCCGATAGATGCCGACCGCCGACGTGGACAGCAGAACCACCAGTGCGATACAGATCACGGACTGCAGCGCAAGATAAAGCCTGATTCTCGTCATTTCTATCCCCCCGGTATCACCGTTCATTATAATATAGCACTCCTCCCATCACGATGGAAGCGATAAAAAGCGGAACTGCCACAGCCGGCCGGCCGATTTTTTTTGTAGTAGAAACTGGAGGAAAATGAGATAATAAGACTGTCGGATCCTTTATTGTCCTTCCTGTAAAAGGAGGTGCCCGGAGTGAAGAAACTGATGACGATACTCGCGGTCCTTTTTCTCACAGCCGTCAGCGCGTGCGCGGCAGACGATCTGAAGATCTACTGCGGTCTTTCGGTGCCGCGGTCCGATTTTGACTACCCGGACAGCAGCGAGCGGGAGTACGGGATGAGGGAATATGACGCTCTTTTCGCCGGGAACTCCAAGGAGCGGTACTTTAAGTCGCAGATTTTTATCGATGAGATATTCGTGCGATACGGCTATGACTTCCGGGAGCGGAAAAGAGCGCCCGGAAAGGTCATCTATGACAAGTACATTCAGGCGGACTGGTACGCCGAGGCGATCCGCGCCTGTCCGACGCAGGATCAGCTGACGCTGATGAACCGCTATATGAGCGGCGTCGAGCGGAGGAATATCGAAAACGTCAACATCTGGCAGCAGATGTCCGGTATCACGCCCTTTGATAATCCGGACGAGGTTTCCTGCACGGTTTCTCCCATCACACGGCAGACCGCGGACGCCTCACCGGGAGATCCGGAGCAGACCGAGGAAGCCTCACCGGAAGGTGCGGAGCAGACAGAGGCAGACGGAGAGGACGCCGCCCCGGAGGAGATCTTTGTGAAGCAGATACGGCCTGGGCGTGATTTTGAGGCGAAGGATTTCTCCGGCGCCGGAAGTTCCGGCACGATCCGGGTCACGGAGAACGAAGGAGGACAGAGGCTTTCCTTCGGCGGTTCGGACGTCGATCTGCCCGGCGGCGCGAAAATCTGGTTTTTCCACTATGACAAAGAGAATACATTTCTGGTGATTGATTCCGGAGAGGAGTCGTCTCCGGGATGGGCGGGATTTCTCGCGTCCGACGGGGACGGAAATCTCTCGGACGCCTCCGGGGAGACCGGCGCCTATCCCGACGTCCATATCAGCCGCATCGACAAGGACGGAATCATCCACTTTTCCACGGGGTACTGCGATGCGGAGGAGACCCTGTCCTTCCGGCACTGCGCCGGGCCTATGTTCCGCGTGACGGAGAAGTATTATGTGAATACCGAACGCCGCCGCGTCTTCAGACGTTCCTCCTACGGAGAATTCGGAAATAATGTTTATATGAAATATATCAGCCCGGAACCGGTTGTCCTGAGCACTTCCGCAAAGGAGTACGACGCGGAGGGACCGGTGCTGCCGCCGGGACAGGAGGTCCGCTTCACGAGAGTTTATTTCGAGCCCGGTGATTCGGACGGCGCGGAATGGAACTATGTCTACGAGCTTGAGACCGAAGGCGGGACGGGCTGGTTCCGGGAGGCGGAGAACCTGCAGTTCTCGGATGATCCGGAAGCGGAGGTGCTCAAGGCGGAAACCGGACCGCTCCCGGCAGAGCCGGAATCGGTGAATGAGGCCGCGGAATCAGTGAATGAGGCGGTGGAATCGGCGAATGAGGCGGTGGAATCAGTGAATGAGGCCGCGGAATCGGCGAATGAGACCGCGGAATCGGTGACGGAGGATGCGGCAGGGGAGACGGCCGGAGAGGGCGCCGGGAACCACGCGGCTTCTTCCGACAGACGGCGGGAGGCGTCGGTGTCAGACGACGACCCGGCCGCTGAAGCGGACGCCGGCGGCGCCGGCAGAGAAGAAGCTCTGACCGCGGACCATACGGGGCAGGAAGGCAGAAGAGCGGACAGAAGAAGAGAGGAATCTGTGAAAGGAGGAGAGACATGAAGAAACTGATAAGGGCGGGGGCCGTCATACTGGGCCTGGCCGGCGTTCTGGCGTTCGGACGCGGCGCCTGTGCCGATGAGATCAGCGCGGGCGACTGGATCTGCCTGCTGGAGAACGGGACCGCCAGCATCGCCGGCTACACGGGAAACGAAAGTGAAATCACGGTTCCTGTGAACGTGGAAATCGGCGGACAGAACTACCGGATCCGGACGATAGAACCTCTTGCCTTCGAGGACTGCAGATCCCTCACGAGCGTGATCATTCCCGAGGAAATCACGGCGGTCGGACGCGCCGCCTTCCGCAACTGCACCATGCTGAGCCGTCTGGAGATCCGCGGAAACCTGTCGGACTGCAGTGAAAAATCCCTGGGATCGAACGAGGAATACTTCGAGTCGGACAGAAGCGTCAGCAATTCGGTCTTCTACAACACCGGAAACAACGCCCCGGAATTCAGGGTGATCTTCGCGGACACCGTGACCAGGATTCCTTCTTATCTTTTCGCGACGTCTCCTGAGAAGGGCGAAGACGTCTACGCCCATGTGACGTCCGTCGAGATCGGGAACGGGGCGGCGGAGATCGGAGACTACGCGTTTTTCCGCTGCTTTGATCTGGCAGAGGTCACCTTCGGGGAGAATCTCACGACGATCGGGCGATACGCCTTTGCCGACGACGCCGCCCTGAAGGAGGCGGCATTCAACGAGATGCTGTTCTCGATCGGCGAATACGCCTTCGCCGGGGACAGCGGACTGGAGACGGTATCCTTTAATAGGAAGCTCTCGGAGATCGGCACCGGCGCCTTCGGCTTCTGCGCGTCGCTGACCTCCGTCGACCTGCCGGATTCCGTCATGACCGTCGGACCGTATTCCTTTGAGAACTGCTCCCGCCTGAAGGACGTGCGGATCAACGGTCTCAAGGGAATAGAGCTCAGCCTGGGAGAAGGCGCCTTCCGGAACTGCACGTTCCTGCAGAATCTCGTGATCAACGCGGAGGTGGCGGACTGCTCCGTGAGATCCGTGAGCTCCAACGAGGAATACTTCGCTTCGGACCGCACGGAGAACAACTCCGTCTTCTACAATACCGGGAACAACGCGGATCCCTTCCGGGTGGAATTCACGGAGCTCGCGACGAGGATTCCCGCTTATCTCTTTGCCACAGGTTCCCCGAACAGCGACGACGTCTACGCGCACATCACGGAGGCGGTGATCGGAAGCGGCGTGACGGACATCGGCGACAGCGCGTTCTTCCGCTGCTTCAACCTGAAAAACGTGTGGATGGGCAGCCGGATCGCCCGCATCGGGGAGAATGCCTTCGGGGAAGACAGCCTCCTGGAGATGGTGGAGTATACCGGAGAGCAGAACGAGTGGGACAATATCGAGATTGAAGCCGGCAATGATTCCCTGGAAGCCTCCTCGAGGGACTACGGCGCGGAGGCGCCTGCGGAGGAAGCGCCTGCGGAGGAAGCACCCGCAGGCGTGGAGCTGACGGAAGAGACGCCGGCGGAGGAAGAGTCCGCGGGCGTGGAACTGACGGAAGTGACGCCTGCGGAGGAAACACCCGCGGGCGTGGAGCTGACGGAGGAAGCACCTGCGGAGGAAGAACCCGCGGGCGTGGAGCTGACGG
>CACYDL010000106.1 GCA_902773195.1 uncultured Lachnospiraceae bacterium | reverse complement strand
TCCCTGGAAACCGTCCCGTTCTCTGCCAACCGGCAATCCGTCAAAGCGCCTTCCCCGGCGCCGTTATTCCGCTCTTGCTCCTCCCATCTCCAGCGTCTCCGCGTCCGGCTCCTCGAAGGTGTACTCCGTCTCCGGAAGCTCCGGCTCGTCGCCGTAGGACTCGTCCACCTCTTCCTCGCTGTAGCAGAAGTCCTCTTCACTGTCGCTGTCGCCGCGCAGATCGTTGTCCTCTTCCCAGAAGAAATCATCCGCGTAGATCGGGCTGTCCTCCTCCAGGAAACCGTCCTCTTCTTCGCCGCCGATGAGATAGTTCTCTTCCTCCCCGGCATCTTCCGGGAAACCGCCGACGGGATCGCCCGTCTCCACGTCCTCGCCGCTGATTCCCTTCTCCGGCGCGTCGACGGCTCCGTCCGCTTCCCCGGACTCCGCCGGCTCAAGCGTCTCCGGGTGAGCGGTCTGCTCCGCGGGAAGGTGATCGGGGTCCACATATTCGAAGATCTCGCCGGACGCGCCGTCCCCATCGTTTTCCCCGTCAGCGGAAAACTCCGTCAGATCTTCGTTCTCCTCCGGATGCTCCTCCGCCGGACCGTACCCGGCGTCCGCGTCCTGCGTCCCGGCCTCCTCAAAGGACCGGTCCTCTCCGGCCGCCTCCGTCTCTGCCGCGTCGTCTCCGGAAGCATACGCCTCAGAACCGCTGCGGACGGCCCCGGATTCCTCCGTGAGGGAAAGGGTGCAGGAGTACGTCACTTCCCTGCGGGCGTCGGATTCCGCCGTCCCCGTCTCAATCGTAAACACGGCCTCGCCGGCTTCGCTGATCTCACCGGTCTCGGCCGCCACGCTGAAGGTGCCGCATGCGAACAAAGCGGCGAACAGCAGTCCGGCAATTCGTTTATTCATAATGCGCACCTCCCGTCAGATTTGCGAATAATAAAGCGAAATGATTTTTCCGCTGAAAATATTATAGCAAATCTCACAAAAGGTGCGCTTTAAGAGTTGATGACTTTATTATCATAGAAATATTACATTTCTATTCAGTTTCGTTTGATTTCTCCTCTCCGCCGGCCTCTGCGCCGGAAATTGTTACGGCCGTGTTAAACGTCCCACCTCCGGGGACCGGTGCGGCGGTTTCCTCCCTGCCGGGGCGGCGCCCGCCCCTCCCGGGAAAGCCCCTCTTCAGCCGCGCGGGGTGTAGGTCTTCACCTTCAGCGAACGATAGACGATCTCCCGGAGGTCCGTGAGGGTATACTCCGGATGGAAGCCGGCGATCTGGACGACCGCGTTGCCCACCGACGAGCATTCCATGTCGCAGGCCGCCACCGGCAGCCCCAGGCTGTCCGCGCATCTCTGATTGATGAGCGCGTTCCTCGAGCCGCCTCCGACCACGTACACCCTGTCGTAGTCCTTGCCCGTACATTCCCTGACGAGTCTCAGCGTGGAGGCGTAGCTCTCGCCGAGGGAGGCGTAGGTCGAGGCAAGGATCTCCGGCCAGCAGGTTCCCACTCCGCCCTCCGGATGCAGCACCTCCCGGATCGCGTCCGCCATCTTCGGCGGGTTGAAGAAGCGGCCGTCGTTTACGTCATAGACCGCCGGAGGCGCGTCCCATTGCCGCGCAAGATCCGTGAAATCGTTCCAGCTGATGCTCACGTTCTTCTCTTCCTGGTACTCGGCCCGGAGACGCTGCAGAATAAACATTCCCGCGGAATTCCGAAGCAGCGTCGTGCGCCCGAAGGCGCCGGCCTCGTTCGTCAGGTTCGAGCGCATGGTCTTCTCCGTGATGACCGGGGCGTCTGTGTCGGCGCCGATCAGCGCCCAGGTCCCGGAGCTGACAAACAGATAATCCGGGGCGGGCGAGGGAATCCCCATCACGGCGCTCGCCGTATCGTGGGAGGGGACGCAGATCACCGGGACGTCGTAGCCGATGCCCGCTTCCCGGAGGATCTCCGGCCGGATGCCGCCGACGATCTTTCCGTGAACGCCGATCTCCGAGAAAAGATCGGGCGTCACGCCGGCATAGCGGCACATTTCCTCGCTGACCTTGAGCGTCCGGACGTCCATCATCTGGGTCGTCGAAAGCTCGCTCGGCTCGTTCATCAGAACCCCGGTGAACAGATAGACGAAAACGTCCGGCACCATCAGCAGTTTTCGGGCGTTCTCAAGAGCCGAAGGCAGGTGCTTTCTCATACCCTTCAGCATGAACACGGAATTGATGCGGTCGGAAAGAATTCCCGTGCGGTAGAACATCTCCTCCCTCTCACTTTCGTCGAGGGCGCTGATCTCCTCCTCCCCGATGGAATTCCGGTAGCAGAGGGATTTCGCCGTGAAGCGTCCCTCGCCGTCCAGGAGACGGAAGTCGACGCCCCAGGTGCAGATCCCGACGGAATCGATTCTCTCGCAGCTTTTCGCCGCCAGGGCAAGGCCCCGCTTCATGGACTCAAAGACCGCGTCCATGTCCCAGAAGAGATAGCCTCCCTCCTCGAAGCTGCCGTTCGGCTCGACGAGCACCTCCCGGCTCGAGACCCTTCCGTCCTCATAGCGGCACAGCATCGTCCGGACCGCGCTGTTGCCGACGTCATACGCGAGCAGATTCAGTACATCCTTCATCTTTTATTCTCCGATAAAAAAACAGCTTCGATCATATGCAGCAATTGCATAATAATGTAGTTATAATACTATTTCATCCGATTTTGAGTCAATGAATAAGCTTGATTCCATGGGTTCCCCGGCAGAGCCCGATGCCGGAGCGGACCTCCGGAAAGCGCATATACATACCGGTTAAGCAGAGATTTTTTGTTACTCATTTCGACCTTCTCCTTTGCATGTTGCATTTTTTCATAAACAAAAAGCGGCAGACAGAAAAGATTAAACCTTTCTGTCCACCGTCGGTTTTTCAAGAAAACATCAATACGCTTTATCGCAAATACAAACGCCACAGGCCGGACGGGCAAAGCCCTCTCTGCTCTTCCTGACACTGTCACGGGTGCTCCTGCGAACCCC
>CACYDL010000105.1 GCA_902773195.1 uncultured Lachnospiraceae bacterium | reverse complement strand
GCAAGGACAATATCGCGGTGATAATGGTCAGACCCGATGCGGATGAGGTGTGAGAATGTTAAAAGCGGGAGTAATGTTAGCAAATCGTTATGAGATCGTCGGAAGGATCGGTTCCGGCGGTATGGCGGATGTCTATAAGGCGATGGATCACAAGCTGAACCGCTTTGTCGCGGTCAAGGTGATGAAGCCTGAATTCCAGGGGGACAGCACCTTTGTCTCCAAGTTCCGAAGAGAAGCCCAGGCCGCGGCCGGTCTGGCGAATCCCAACATCGTCAACGTCTACGACGTGGGGGAGGATCAGGGAAGCTACTATATCGTGATGGAACTCGTCGAGGGCATCACGCTGAAGGAATATATCGAGAAGAAGGGAAAGCTTTCCGTCAGGGAAGCCACCAGCATCGCGATTCAGGTCTGCATGGGTCTGGCGGCCGCCCACGACCAGGGCATCGTCCACAGGGACGTCAAGCCGCAGAACATCATCATCTCGACGGACGGCAAGGTCAAGGTCACGGATTTCGGCATCGCGAGCGCGGCGTCGTCCAACACCATCAGCGCCAACGCCATGGGGTCCGTCCACTACAGCTCCCCCGAGCAGGTCAGGGGAGGATACTCGGACTCCCGTTCCGATATCTACTCCCTGGGCATCACTCTCTATGAGATGGTGACGGGCCGCGTGCCCTTCGACGGGGAGACCACGGTGGCCATCGCCATCAAGCATCTCCAGGACGAGATGGAGCCGCCCACCAAGTACACGCCGGATCTTCCCCACGCGCTGGAGCAGATCATCTACAAGTGTACCCAGAAGAGCGTCGACCGGCGCTACCAGTCCATGAACGAGGTGATTGCCGACCTCAAGCGCTCCCTCATGGAGCCGCAGGGGAATTTCGTGCAGCTTGCGCCTCTGACGGATCACGCGTCCACCGTCCTCATCTCCAGGCAGGAACAGCAGGAGATCAGAAACGCGGGAAAGGCGGGCGGAAGCACCACGCCGGCCGCCCAGACCTTTACGTCCATCGAAGCCGCCAAGAGAGGGCGCGAGCAGGTGCCCGAGGAGGACGACGGGGTGGACGACGAAGGCTCCGACGAGAGCTCCGGCCTGGAAAAGGCCGTGACGATCGGCAGCTTTATCGTGTGCGGACTCATCATCTTCATCCTGATTTTCTTCATCGCGAAGGCGGCGGGCCTGGTCGGCAAGTCCAATACCGCCGGCACGGTCTCCAGGACGCCGGCCGCGGAATCGGCGGCGGAATCCGGAGAATCCGGCGCGAGCCAGATCATCACGACGGTCTCTGTCCCGAACATCCTGGGCATGACCGAGTCCGACGCGCAGAAGATCGCCAAGGACAAGGGCCTCGGGATCAAATTCAAGGGCGAGCGGTTCTCGGATCAGGCGGAGGGCACCATCATCGAGCAGGATCCGGTCCAGGGAACCCAGGTCGACAGAAACACGACGATCAATTACTACAAGAGCAGCGGACCTGAGACCCACGCCGTTCCCACCGTGACCGGCGGCCAGGTCAACGACGCGAAGGCGGCCCTCGAGGCGGCAGGCTTCACAAACGTCCGCGTCGAGAAGCAGTCCTCCGAGAGCAGCTCGGTGGGCGTGGTTCTCGGCATCACGCCGGAGGAGGGAGAATCGGTGCCGACGGACACGGAAGTGACGCTGATCGTCAGCACGGGCTCCCAGTACGCCAGCACGACCCGCGTGACCGACTACGTCGGCATGTCGATCGACGAGTCCTACGAGGACGCCAGACAGAGCGGTCTTATCGTCTCGATCAATTACAGCACCAGCGATTCCGTGGGAGAGAACCAGGTCATGGCCCAGTCGCTTGAGCCGGGCATCTCCGTCGCGCAGGGGTCCGACATGGTGTTCACCGTGAACAACGCCGAGCTGGCGGCCGAACAGGACGCCAAGGCGCAGGCGACGCCTGAGCCGACGACCGAGCCCGAACCGGACCCGCAGGAAGAAATCCTGCCCGACAGCACGGAGACCGTGTCCCTGACGGGCGGCGAGACGGATAACGCCGGAAACGCCCAGGAGGCGGAGCCCGCAGCGACCGAGGAGAAGCCGTGGACGTCTGTCGCCTCCCTCACGGCGGCGCCGAACTACACCGGCGGTCCCTACAGGCTCACGCTGGTCCAGACCGTCAACGGCGAGGACGTGGAGACCGTGATCGAGGAGAGCACCACGTCGCTGGCCTTCCCGTATATCCTGGAGGCGGAAGGCGCGCCGGGCGTTACGGACGGAATCGTATATCTGTACGAACAGAATGAAGACGGGGATTATACTGCGCTTGCCACGTGGCCGCTGATCTTCAAAGAAGGCTGATTCATGGCTGTAGGAAAGATAGTGAAAGCAATTGCCGGATTCTACTACGTCTTTGTAGCGGAATCCGGTATTTATAAATGCAGGGCAAAAGGAATCTTCCGAAAAGACGGGACAAAGCCTCTGGTGGGCGACGACGTGACGATCGGGATCACCCACGAGAAGGACATGGAGGGAAACGTAGAGAAAATCCATCCGAGAAGAAATGAGCTGGCGAGGCCCGCCGCGGCCAACGTCGACCAGGTGCTGGTTCTGTGCGCGTTCCGGGACCCCTCGCCCAATCTCGTGGTGATCGACCGCTTTCTCATCTCCGCGGCCATGCGGGGCATTCCGTGCATCATCGGCGTCAATAAGGCCGATCTGGCGGACGCCGCCGCCCTGGAGGAGCTGCGGTCCGTGTACGCCCTGTGCGGCTCGCCGACGGTTTTCCTGAGCGTCAGGGAGGGAACCGGCATGGCGGAGCTCATGTCCCTTCTCAGAGGCAGGACGACGATCCTGGCGGGTCCCTCCGGCGTCGGAAAATCGTCGCTGATCAACGCGGCGGCGGGGAGAAATCTGATGGAGACGGGCGAGATCTCCCGGAAGCTTGCCAGAGGGAAAAACACCACGAGGCATACGGAGCTTCTCGAGATCGGGGACGGGACCTATCTCTGCGACACGCCGGGCTTTACCGCCTTTGACACGGCGGAGATCGCCAAGGAGGATCTCCAGTATTACTATGACGAATTCACTCCGTACCGGGACTCCTGCCGCTTCCAGGGCTGCGTCCATGTGGACGAGCCCGGCTGCGCCGTGAAGGAGGCGCTCCGCGAGGGCCTTTTTCCGGAGAAGAGGTACGGGAGCTACAGGCAGCTGTTCGGGGAACTGAAGGAGGCCGAAAGGAGGAAATACCTATGAAAGCGATCATAGCACCGTCACTTCTGGCCGCGGATTACTGGGAGATCGGCAGACAGATCCGGGAGATCGAGGAGGCAGGGGCGCCCTGGCTCCACATCGACGTCATGGACGGCGTCTTCGTCCCCAATCTGGCGATCGGCGTGCCGGTCGTGGAGACCGTCCGAAAGTACACGAAGCTCTTTTTCGACGTGCATCTGATGATCACGGATCCGATCCGCTTCGTCGACGTCTTTGCCGACGCGGGCGCGGACGGCATCACCTTCCATGTGGAGGCCGCGCCGGACG
>CACYDL010000104.1 GCA_902773195.1 uncultured Lachnospiraceae bacterium | reverse complement strand
TACGACGAGGATTACGACGAAGATTACGACAACTACGATGAGGACTATGACGACTATTGAGACGGGTGACTGTGACAATGATGCATGACAGCGCTTCGGCCATAACGGAAAAACTCAGTCAGATCGCGGGAGAGGACTCGGTCCTCAGGGACGAGCCCATGTCCCGCCACACGACCTTCCGGATCGGGGGACCGGCCGACTACATGGTCCTTCCCCACTCGCCGGAGGAGATACGCGGGATTCTCCGCTTCGCGGAGGAAGCCGGGATTCCCTGCGCCGTGATCGGCAACGGGAGCAACCTCCTCGTCTCCGACGAGGGCGTGCGCGGCATCGTGGTGCGCCTGGGAAAGGAGTTCGGCGGCATCGCCGTCTCCGGAGACGAGATGACCGTCGAGGCGGGAGCCCTGCTGTCCGCGGCGGCGGCCGCCGCGGCGGAGCATTCCCTCACGGGAATGGAATTCGCGGGCGGTATTCCGGGCACCCTCGGCGGGGCGTGCATGATGAACGCCGGCGCCTACGGGGGAGAGATGAAGCAGATCCTGGAGAACGTCACCGTCATCAGGGACGGGGAGGTCTGTACCCTCAGCGGCGCCGACATGGGACTCGGCTACAGGACCAGCGCGTTCCAGAGGGAGGGAATGATCGTTCTCTCCGCCGTGATCCGGCTGAAGCCGGGGGATCCCGCGGAGATCCGCGCCATCTCCGACGACCTCAGGGAGCGGCGCCAGTCAAAGCAGCCCCTCGATCTTCCCAGCGCCGGAAGCACGTTCAAGAGGCCGGAGGGCTACTTCGCCGGAAAGCTGATCATGGACGCCGGCCTCCGGGGCTACCGCGTCGGAGGCGCCCAGGTCTCCGAGAAGCACTGCGGCTTCGTCATCAACCGGGGCGGCGCCACCGCCGCGGACGTGAAGACGCTGATCCGCGACGTGCAGGACCGGGTTTTTGAGAAATTCGGCGTCCGGCTGGAGCCGGAGGTCAGGATGCTGTGACGCGGGGACTTCCGCCGCGCGGATCCGCCGGGACCGTCCCGCGCCGCGTGGCCGGACAGGGAGGAACTCTATGAAATTTGTGATCGTGACCGGTATGTCCGGCGCGGGGAAGAGCACCGCTCTTCACGCCCTTGAGGACGCGGAATTCTACTGCGTCGACAATCTGCCGGTCCGTCTGATCAGGCCCTTCGCCCAGCTTGCCGTCGACGGCGCCTCCTCCGAGTACACCAAGATCGCGGTGGGGATCGACATCAGGAGCGTGGATGAGAAGCAGGACTTTCCCGAAGCCCTCGCCGCCCTGGAGGAGGCGGGGATCCAGTACGAGATCCTGTTCCTGGAGTCCTCGGACGACGCGCTGCTGAGGCGCTACAAGGAGACCAGAAGGACCCATCCCCTGGCGGGAAAGACGGGAAGCGTGGAGGACGGCATCGCGGCGGAGCGGAAGAAGCTGGACTTCATGAAGGCGCGGGCGGACTTCATCATCGATACCAGCAAGCTTCTCGTGAGGGATCTCAGGCAGGAGCTGATCCGCATTTTCGTCCAGGACAGGGAATACCGGAACCTCTACATCACGGTCCAGTCCTTCGGCTTCAAGTACGGCATACCGGCCGACTCGGATCTCGTGGTGGACGTCCGGTTCCTGCCGAATCCGTTCTACGTCGAGTCGATCCGCGGCCTGACCGGAAAGGATCAGCCGATCATTGACTTCGTCATGTCGTGTCCCGGAAGCGGGCAGTTCATCAGCCGCTACACGGACCTGCTGAAATTCCTGATTCCCAATTATATCGCCGAGGGGAAGAACCAGCTGGTCGTCTCCATCGGCTGCACCGGCGGCCGGCACCGGTCGGTGGTTCTCGCCGACGAGATCGAGCGGCGTCTGCGGGAGGACACGGACTGCGGCGTGAGAGTGGAGCACCGCGATATAGACCGGGACGCGGCCCGGAGGTGAGAAAATGTCTTTTTCGGGAGACGTAAAAAGAGAGCTCGAGGGAGTCCTTCCCTCCGCCAGGCACTGCCGCATCGCGGAGATCTCGGCGATTCTCCGGCTGTCAGGCGGGCGCCCGGGCGACGGGGAGCAGGGCATACTCCTCCGCACCGAGAATGAGGCGGCGGCCAGAAAGCTCTTTACTTTATTGAAGAGAGCGTTTAATATAGATGTGATTGTTGACCGAAAGGAATCAAGAAGGCCGGAATACACGGTATCCATACCGGATCCGGAGCGCTGCGCGTCGGTCCTGAAGGCCGTCGGGCACCCGTCCATCCTGAACGCGGACTGCTGCAGGAAGTCTTTTCTGAGAGGGGCGTTTCTGGCGGCGGGATCCCTCAGCGCACCGGAGAAGTACTACCATCTGGAGATCGTATGTCCGGACAGGGACACCGCGGAGCTGGTCAGAAGCGTGATGGCCGGCATCGGGACGGACGCGAAGACGGTGCTCCGCAAGAAGGATCACATCGTATATCTGAAGGAGAGCGGCCAGATACTGGACGTCCTGGGCAGCATGGGGGCCAGCATCTCGTTCCTCAATATTGAGAATATCCGCGTGCTGAAGGAGATGCGCGGGAGTATCAACCGCCAGGTGAACTGCGAGACCGCGAACCTGAACAAGACGGTCGTCTCCGCGCTCCGCCAGATCGAGGATATCCGCTATATCCGGGATACCGTGGGTTTTGAGGAGCTCAAGCCCGCGCTCCGCCAGATGGCGGAGGTGAGGCTCGCGTATCCGGAGACGCCCCTGCAGGAGCTGGGGAATTATCTGGATCCGAGAATCGGAAAATCGGGCGTCAATCACAGACTGCGAAAGCTGTCAGCCATGGCGGAAGAGATCAGGGAAGAAAGAAGGCACACCTGACAGGCCGAAGGCTATTTATCCCATAAACAGCGTCAAAGAGGAGGACAGGTTATTATGATCAAGAAGGAGATGACCATCCGGCTGGACAGCGGTCTTGAGACGCGCCCGGTCGCAATTCTGGTTCAGATGGCGAGCCAGTTTGAGAGCGATGTTTACATCGAATCGGAGAACCGGCGCGTCAACGCGAAGAGCATCATGGGAATGATGACGCTCGGAATCGACACGGGAGTGGAAGTGGCGGTTTCGGCGAACGGTTCCGATGAGGCCGAGGCGGTCAGCTGCATCGAGGCGTATCTCACGAAAGACGCATAATCATCACCTGTGACAGAAGAGGGCCCGGGACAGACGTCCCGGGCCCTTTTTCTCTCGATGGTTGAACTATTTCTGTTTTCCGGGGGCCTCGTCAGGCGGCCTTGCGTAGAAGCCTGTCATTCAGAGCTCCGTCAGGCAGCCCTGTGCCGAAGCCTGTCATGTTGGGGGCTCGTCTGGCGTTCCTGCGCCGAAGCCTGTCAT
>CACYDL010000103.1 GCA_902773195.1 uncultured Lachnospiraceae bacterium | reverse complement strand
GCCGGACGCGACATATGCCTGCCTGAATTACGGCGAGGCCTACGCACCGGATGAAATCATAGACAGATCCATCTGCATCAACGGAGACATCCGGGAGATCCTGATGAAGCTGTAAGCCGCCTCTTACCTTTTCACAGAGAGGCCGGTGCCTGATGCCGGCCTTATCGCGTTTGACAAATTCTACGAGAGGCGTTTACGATACGATTATCAACCGGGATCCGGTCACGAAGCAGCATCTGCCGGATACTGACAGACAGGAGATTTGGCACAGAAAGGATCAACGGATATGAGACTTGCAACATTCCTTTACGAAAACAGAGAAGCGGTGGGAGTCGCCGCCGGCACGGACATCATTCCGGTTCCCGGCGTCACATCGATGGAAGACCTGATCCGGAAAGGCCTTCCCTCCGGGCTGCCGGACAGCGGCATTCCTCTCAGTGAGGTCGCGCTTCTTGCCCCGATTCCGAGACCGTCCCACGACGTCATCTGTCTCGGCATGAATTTTGCCGATCATACGAACGAAGCGGCGAAATTTCATCCGACGATGGTAAGGGAAAATTATGCCGTCTATTTCTCGAAACGCGTCAATGAGGCGGTCCCTGACAACGGTATCGTGGACAGCCATCCTGAAGTGACGGCTCAGGTGGATTATGAGGCGGAGGTCGCCGTCATTATCGGGAAGGACGCCTGCCGGGTCAGAAAGGAGGACGCGGCGGAATACATCTTCGGCTATACGATCCTCAACGATATCTCCGCCAGAGAAATCCAGACCCGGCATAAACAGTTTTACTTAGGAAAAAGCCTGGACGGCTTTACCCCGATCGGGCCCTGGATCGTCACGGCCGATGAATTCCCGTATCCCCCGAAGATCGGCATTCGCTGCTATGTAAATAGCGAGCTGCGCCAGAATGGCAGCACGTCGGACTGGATCTTCGGGATCGGGGATGTGATAGAAGATCTCTCCGCGGGCATGACCCTTACGGCCGGCACGATCATTTCCATGGGGACGCCCGCCGGCGTAGGCATGGGATTTACGCCGCCCAGATATCTGAAAAAGGGAGACGTGGTTGTCTGCGAGGCGGACGGGATCGGCAGGCTCACGAACAGGATCGGGTAAATCCGCGCGGAGCGGAAGCGCAGACGGGCCCTGCGGAGAGGCTCCCCGTCACCGGAAACCGGCCAGATACCGGAGCGCATTGCTCAGCATAAGCTGAAAGTCCGTGTTCTGCCAGACCGCCAGTGTATGCCCGGGGGTCAGTACGACCAGTCTCCCCTTCCCGATGACGCGCTCATATCCCGCAGGCTGCTTCAGCCCGGTATCGGACGTGGAGACCAGAAAGACGTCCCGGTCGTCTGACAGATTTTCAAGCTGATAGTGCTCGTCTCTTACCGTAAAGGCAGAGACGCCCCGGAGAACCGGGTGCTCCCGGAGCGGCGTGTACGTCACAGGGCAGCGCGGCGGATGGTTTTTGAAGCTGTTTCCCACAAGTTCGATGTAATCCCGGTTGGGCCCGTCAAATACCGGATCCCCTTTGTCCTCGGCAAAGAAGGAATTGCCCGCGTGAAGTGACAGAAAACCGTGCCCTTCGCTGATCCAGCTCCGGAAGGTCTGCGGCGTGACTTCCGTGACGCCGGCCTCAAACCAGGGATTTCTGTTGGCGGCAGTGATTTCATTGGCCTTCGCGCACACGCAGACGTCATACTGACGCAGCATTTCGGGCGTCAGGATATCTTTTGCGTCCTCCACGACGTCTGTCTGAATTCCGGAGAGAAGATCTCTGAAAGAGGACAGGCCTCTTCTCACGATCTCGACAGGGTGCCAGTAGTCTCCGGCCAGAAACAGTACTTTTATTTCTCTCATCATCAGCTCCGTTCCGCCGCCGGTGTTTCAGGCGGCATGAGATCTTTCCGCCGCCGGTCCTTCAGGCGGCCCAAGCTCCGTTCCGCCGCCGGTCCTTCAGGCGGCACGAGACGGGAAAAGCATAACATGAATACACGGGGATTTCCATCCCATGCGAGGAACGCCTCCTGCCTGTGACCGGCGGGGCGGAGGAATACCTGCCGGCCTCTGCGGTCAGCGCCTCCTGCCTGTGACCGGCGGGGCGGAGGAATGTTTCTTTTCGCTCGAAAGCCGGCCGTTTCAGGGAGAGTGTCATGATCATCAACACGGGACAGCGCACGGATATACCCGCCTTCTACTCCCGGTGGTTCGCCAACCGCCTGAGGGAAGGCTTTGTCTGCGTGAGGAATCCCTTCAACCCGGTCAGCGTCAGCAGGTACCGTCTGGATCCTTCGGTCGTCGACGTGATAGGATTCTGCACGAAAAATCCCGCCCCGATGTTCCCGCACATGGATCTCCTGGAGGATTACGGCCAGTTCTGGTATGTGACGATCACGCCCTACGGGCGGGACATCGAGCCGAACGTGCCCGACAAGCACAGACTTCTGGAGGACTTCCGGGAGCTCTCCCGGCGGGTGGGCGTCCGCTCGGTGGGGTGGCGGTACGATCCGATTCTGATCACGGAAAAATATACCGCGGAGTACCACGTCCGGGCGTTTGAGAAGATGGCGGAAGCTCTCTCCGGCTATACGGAGACCGTGGTGATCAGCTTCATCGATCTCTACCGGAAGGTCAGAAGGAATTTTCCGGAGGCCAGGGAGGTGACGCGGGAGGAGCGTCTCTTCCTGGGAAGGCAGATCATCCGGGCGGCTGAGGCCGCGGGGATGACGGTGAGACCCTGCGCGGAGGGAGACGAGCTGGCGCCTTACGGGGCTGACTGCTCCGGTTGCATGACCGTGGGAATGTATGAAAGAGCCATCGGAAAAAAGCTCATCGTTCCGAAGAGAGCGCCGAACCGCGCGGAGTGCGCCTGCTATCTCGCCTGCGATATCGGCGCCTACGACAGCTGCCGGCACCTGTGCCGCTACTGCTACGCCAACAGCAGCCCGGCCGCGGTGCGGGAGAACAGCCGCCTCCACGACCCGGCGTCGCCGTTTCTGATCGGCGGGCCCCGGGAGGACGACGTGGTGCATGAAGTTCCCCAGAGCTCCTGGATCGACCCTCAGATTTCCCTGTTCGAAATATGATGCTTCGTTTGACCTGTCCGCCGCCTCTGCCTGCCGCAAAGAGGCGGCGGGCGTTCTGTTTTTTTGATAAAGAGGAAGACCCGGGATCCCATCTTTTTCTTTTCGGTGCGGTTATCACGCCGGAACTTGTATGCTATACTGTCAAAAAGACCGCCCCGGCGGCGGAGCCGGCGGGGACATAAAAACGGAGAACGTCAATGGACCAGAACGAAATCTATGATCTTCTGAGGAAGGTCGCGGGAGGAGACGTCACCGCCGAGGAGGCGGTGCTGAAGCTGAAGACAGCGCCCTTTGAGGAGCTCGGCTATGCCAAGGTGGACATGCACCGCGGGCTGCGCCAGGGAGCCGGAGAGGTGATCTACGGAGCGGGAAAAACGACGGAGCAGATCATCGGCATCATACGGGCCATGACCGCGGCGGGACAGGAGAGAATTCTGATCACACGTCTGTCCGCGGAGCCGGCCGCGAGGATCGCGGAGGCCTTCCGGGCGGAGGAAGGGATCGTCTTCCGCTATCACGGGGACGCGAGGATCGGGATCGTCGGGGAGATGCCTTCTCCCGGAGGACACGGTCGCGTCGTGGTCGCGACGGGAGGCACCAGCGACATTCCCGTGGCGGAGGAAGCGGCTCTGACGGCGGAATTTCTGGGAAATGAAGTCGTCCGCCTCTACGACGTGGGCGTCGCGGGTCTTCACCGCCTGATGAAGCATCTGGACGAGATCATGTCCGCGTCCGTGATCATCGCGGTGGCGGGAATGGAAGGCGCGCTGGCAAGCGTGATCGGGGGCCTCGCGGACTGCCCGGTCATCGCCGTGCCGACCAGCGTGGGCTACGGGGCGTCCTTCGGCGGCGTCTCGGCGCTTCTGTCCATGCTGAATTCCTGTGCCAGCGGGGTCAGCGTGGTCAACATCGACAACGGTTTCGGCGCGGGATATCAGGCCGGAATGATCAATCACGTGAAGGGATAAGGGAATGAGAACATTATACATCGAGTGCGCCATGGGCGCGGCGGGGGATATGCTCGCCGCGGCGCTGCTGGAGCTTTTGCCGGACCGCGCCGCTTTCCTGGAGAAGCTGAACGCCGCCGGAATTCCCGGCGTGAGATTTGAGGCGGAGGCCGCCGAGAAATGCGGGATCCGCGGCACAAAGATGAGAGTCTTTGTGGACGGGGAGGAGGAAGGCGCCGGCCACGGGTATGAGCACGATCACGACCACGGCGGGCACGATCACGACCACGAAGAACATGATCACTCTCATGGAGAGCACGAGCATTTCCGCGGAGAGCACGATCACGGCCACGAAGAACATGATCACTCTCATGGAGAGCACGAGCATTTCCACGGCGGGCACAATCACGGCCATGAAGAACATGAGCACTCTCATGGAGAGCACGAGCACTCCCACGGAGAGCACGAGCACGGCCACTCTCATGTGCACCGGAGCATGGCGGATATCGAGGCGGCCGCGGCGGGGCTGCATGTCTCTGAAGCCGTCAGAAGCAGCCTGCTCGCCGTGTATTCCATGATCGCGGAGGCGGAGAGCCACGCCCACGGAATATCCGTCACGCAGATTCATTTTCATGAAGTGGGCGCCATGGACGCGGTGGCGGACGTCACGGCGGTCTCGATGCTGATCGAGGAGCTGGCGCCGGAGCGGATCTGTGTCTCCCCGGTTCACGTCGGCAGCGGCCACGTCCACTGCGCCCACGGGATCCTTCCGGTTCCCGCGCCGGCCACCGCGTATCTTCTCCGCGGGGTGCCTACCTACGGCGGCACTGTGTCCGGGGAGCTCTGCACCCCCACCGGGGCGGCGCTTCTGAGGCATTTCGCCGATTCCTTCGGCGCCCAGCCGGCCATGAGCGTCGAGCGGATCGGGTACGGCATGGGGACAAAGGATTTCCCCCAGGCCAACTGCGTGAGAGTTTTTCTGGGCGAGACCGGGGAGGAGACGCCGGCCCGCGGGAGAGGCGTCCACGCGGATGCTCAGCCGGACGCCTGCCCGGAGGCACGTTCGGAGACCCGCCCGGAGACGCAGCCGGACGCCTGCCCGGGTGTCCGTTCCGGCGCCCTGCCGGAAGTATCCTCCGGAAAGGTGGAAGAGGTTCTGGAGCTCCGCTGCAATATCGACGACATGACAGGGGAGGACGTGGGCTACGCCTGCGGCAGACTCCTGGAGGCCGGGGCCCTGGACGTCTGGACGGAGCCCATCGGCATGAAGAAAAGCAGGCCCGCCGTACTGCTGTGCTGCCTGTGCCGTCCCGGGGACAGGGAGAGAATGGTCTCCCTGATCTTCCGCCACACGACCACCATCGGGGTCCGCGAATCCGCGATGCGCCGCTATGCCCTGGAGCGTTCCGCGACGGTACTGACAGGCGAGTTCGGGGACGTCCGCGTCAAGAAGAGCGAGGGATTCGGCGTGACCCGCGTGAAGGCCGAGTATGAGGATCTGGCGGAGATCGCCGACCGGACGGGAATGAATCTCTCCGAGGTGCGGCGGAAGCTGCTGCGGGAATGAATCTTTCCGAGGTGCGGCGGAAGCGGCCGCGGGAAGGAATCTCTCCGAGGTGCGGCGGAAGCTGCTGCGGGAATGAATCACTCCGAGGCGCGGCGGAAGCGGCTGCGGGAAGGAATCTCTGTGAGGCGCGGTGGAAGCGGCCGCGGGAAGGAATCATCTGACAGGCACGACGGAAACGGTTATAAAAAGGAGGCTGCTATGAAAGTCAACGACAGATACTGCTCATTTTACTACGAGGATGACAACGACTACGGAACCATCGACATCGATCCCGCCAGGACGGCGCTTCTCATCATCGACGCCGAATACGCCTGCGTGAAGCGGCCCGAGCTGGTGAATCCGACACAGGAGGAGCTGGACAATCTGGCCCGCTGGGAGCCGTTTTACGAAAGATACGAGTCGGTGATCATTCCGAATCTTCAGAAAATGATCGCCCTGTGCAGAAGGACCGGTATGGAGGTCACCTACGCCAAGATCCAGGGACACAAGAGCGACGGACGCGACCGCTCCCTCGACCAGAAGATGACCGGCTTCAACCAGTTCCTCGTGACGGAGGGAGATCACCGCGGCGAGATTATCGCGGAGATCGCGCCGCAGAAGGACGACATCGTCGTCACCAAGACGACGGACAGCGCCCTGACCGGGACGAACCTCAGGCTGATTCTCTACAACATGGGCATCGACACCGTGATCGTCACGGGGACGATGACGGATCAGTGCGTATCCTGCACGGTCCGCGACCTCGCGGACGAGAGCTTCAAGGTCTGGCTGATCGAGGACGGCTGCCTGGCCGGGTCGCAGCGTCTCCACGAGCATGAACTCGAGGTGCTGAACAATATTTACTGCCACGTCATCACGACGGAAGAGCTGATCGAGGCGGTCGAAAAGAAGGGCTGACGGCATGAATCTTCTCAATCTGGAACATGTCAGCAAGTCCTACAACTCCAGAATGCTTCTCGACGACGTCACCCTGGGCATCAGCGACGGCGACCGGATCGGCGTCATCGGCGTGAACGGCACGGGGAAATCCACGCTGCTCTCCGTCGCGGCGGGGGCGGCGGAGCCGGACCGGGGCGAGGTCGTCAAGGGAAAACAGGTGAGGATCGCCTATCTGCCGCAGAACCCGGTTTTTGACAGCGCGCGCACCGTTCTCGAAAATGTCTCCTCCGGCATAAAGGGACGCGAAGAGCACTGGGACGTGACGGGCGAGGCCAGGGCGATGCTGCTGAAGCTGGGGATCACGGATCCCGACGTCTCCCCGGAGACTCTCTCCGGCGGCCAGAAGAAGAGGGCGGCGCTGGCGAAGGTGCTCCTGACCCCCTGCGAGCTCATGATTCTGGACGAGCCCACCAACCATCTCGACAGCGGGATGAGCGGGTACCTGGAGGATGCGCTCCGTTCCTTCGGCGGCGCGATCCTGATGGTCACCCACGACCGCTACTTTCTGGACAGGGTCACCAACAGGATCCTCGAGGTGGACCGGGGAAAGATCTATCTCTACGAGGGCGGCTACTCGACCTATCTGGAGCTGAAGCAGGCCAGGATGGACAGCGCGAGAGCCGCTGAGCGGAAGGCCGCGGCCCTCTACCGGCAGGACCTCGCGTGGATGATGCGAGGCGCCAGGGCGCGCTCCACCAAGCAGAAGGCCCACATCCAGCGGTTCGAGGCGCTCCGGGACCGGGAGAAGATCGTGGAGGAGCGGCAGGTGGAGCTGAGCTCCCTGCCGACGAGACTCGGCGGAAAGGTGATCCGGCTGGAGGACGTCTCCGCGGAGTATCCCGGGAAGCCCCTGTTCCGGGGCTTTTCCTACAGCTTCAACCGGACGGACAGAATCGGGATCATCGGTCCCAACGGCTGCGGAAAAACCACCCTCCTCAGGGTGATTCTCGGGGAGAGGGAACCCGACTCCGGAAAGGTGGAGATCGGAGAGACCGTGAAATTTGGCTATTTCAGCCAGGAGAACGAGAGCCTCGACGAGTCCGTCCGCGTCATCGACTCCGTCCGCGACAAGGCGGAGTATATCCGGACGAAGGACGGTCTCGTATCCGCCTCCTCGATGTGCGAGAGGTTTCTCTTTGACAGCGAGATGCAGTACACGCCGGTCTCCCGGATCTCCGGCGGGGAGAAGCGGAGACTCTGCCTGCTCAGGGTGCTCATGGAGGCGCCCAACGTGCTGGTTCTCGACGAGCCGACCAACGACCTGGACATCGCGACGCTCCGGGTGCTGGAGGACTATCTGGACCATTTCGCCGGGATCGTCGTCGCGGTCTCCCACGACCGGTATTTTCTCGACCGGGTCGTGACCCGTATCTTTTCCTTCGAGGAGGACGGGACGGTCCGCCAGAGCGAAGGCGGCTACACGGAATATCTTGAACACAGGGAGCAGTGGTTCCCGGGGGAGAAGGTCTCCGGGGAAACCCGGGAGGAGCCTGCCGGCGGCGCCGAGGCGTACCGGGCTCAGAAAGCGGCGGGAAGAGCCGCGAAGAAGAAGCTGACCTTCAGCGAGCAGAGAGAGTATGAGACCCTGATGCCGGAGATTGAGGCCCTCGAGGCGAGGAGCGCGGAGCTGGAGGAGGAGATGGAGCGCTGCGCTACGGATTTCGGCAGGCTGGCCGGACTCTCCGCCGAGAAGGAGGAGACCGACGCCCTGATCGAGCAGAAGATGGAGCGCTATTTCGAGCTGGAGGAAAAGGCGGGAGAGAGCGCTCAGGCGTAGAAGCGCGGAGCCGCGGGAAAAGGGCCGCATCGGAAAAGGAGCCCGGGAATCTTATTCCACAGGCTCCAGCACGACCCGGATCCGGGTGCCCAGTCCCGTCCTCGACAGGATCTCAAAATGTCCCCGGTGCTTGTCCACGATCCATTTCGCGATGGACAGGCCGAGGCCGGTGCCCTTGTAGCCGCGGACCTCGTCGGACCGGTAGAAGCGCTCGAACATGTGCTCCACGTCCGCTTCCGCCATGCCGATCCCGGTGTCCTGGACCTGGATATAGGGCGCCTTGTCCTGCGTATAGCCGCAGGAAAACAGAATTTCGTCTCCTTCGCGCGTATATTTCGCCGCGTTGTCCGTCAGTATGCGGACCGCCTGCTTGAGGAGCCCCGGATCGACGTCCGCCAGGATGGGGGCGTCCGGGGCGTCTCCTTCGGGCGTGTCGATCCGGAACCGGTACGGATGCTTTTCATCGATCATAAAGGATTCTTCGTATACCTCGCGGACGATATCCCGGATATCGGTCCGCTCTATTTTTACCGTATTTCTGCCGCTGTCGCCTCTGGCGAGGAAGAGCAGCTGCTCCACCAGGCGGTTCATGTGGTCGGACTCGTTGCGTATGGCCGAGATCGACTCACCCAGGATCTTTTCATCCGTTTTGCCCCAGCGGTCGAGCATGTTGGCGTAGCCCTGTATGACGGCGATGGGCGTCCGGAGCTCGTGGGAGGCGTCGTTGACGAACCGCGCCTGCTGCCGGTACGTCTCCTTCATCCGGAGCAGGAGGTTGTTCATCGCGGCCTCCACGCCCGCGAGCTCGGCGTCCCCGAGGGAGAGCGTCTTCATCTCGTCGGGCTCAATCCTGGTGATGGCGTCCTCGAGCAGGTGGTACTTGTCCTCCGAGAAGGAGATCCTGCTCAGCTCGTCCGCGCGAAGCGCGAGCTCGTTGAGGGGATCGAGAATGTTCCGGATTTTTTTGTCCTCGCGCATGTAGGAGAACAGCATCCCCAGCAGCTGGAGGACAAAGAGGACGGCCAGCACGATGAGGGCGAGTCTCAGGGCGGGCATCAGATCGGTCTGCAGCACCACCTTTCCCGCCTCGTCGGCCACCCGGTAGACGAGGACGCCCGCCGCGGTTCCCGTGCGCAGGGTACGGGACGCGTCGAAAACAAGCGCTCCGGCGGCCTCGATCTCCGTGCCCGCCAGGTAGCCCGCGGCGGAGCAGAGGAAGAGGAGAATGTCGGAGCGGACGAAGATCCAGAGCTTCTTGCGGACGAGCCCCAGATGCAGGCGTCTTGTGATGGAGGAGACCCTCCGCTCTTCGCCGCCTGCCGCGCGCAGCGCGCGTCTTTTCTTTTTGTCCGGCGTTTTTGCCATATCGCACCTCCGCGGGACGGTGCCGCCTTACTCCGCGGCGCTGCCGTCCCAGGACTTGATCACGTAGCCGACGCCTCGGACCGTGTGGATCATCTTTACGCCGAAGACGTCGTCGATCTTCGAGCGCAGATAGCGGATATAGACGTCCGTCACGTTGGTCTCGCCCACATAGTCGTAACCGCACACCCTCTCCAGGAGGGTGTCGCGGGTCAGGACGATGTCCTGGTTCTCGAGCAGCGTCTTCAGCATCAGAAATTCGCGGTTGGTCAGGGAGATCTCGTGGCCCTCCATCATCACGCGGTGCCGGGGCTCATCAAGGCTCAAGGGACCCCAGGTGAGCAGGGTCCCTCTGTCGTCCTCACGGGACGTTCCTCCCGCCGCCGGGGCGCCGGACGGATGAAGCTTGAGCGCTACGCGGATCCTCGCGAGAAGCTCCTCGATGGCGAAGGGCTTTGTCACGTAGTCCACCGCCCCGGCGTCCAGCCCGGATACCTTGTCCATGACCGCGTCTCTCGCGGTGAGGAGGATGACCGGGGTGGGACGCTCCTTCTGGAGACGCCTCAGGACCTCCAGCCCGTTGAGGCCGGGCAGCATGATATCCAGCAGGATGAGGTCGTACTGAGTTCTCACGGCTTCCTCCAGGGCGTCCCGGCCGTTTGACGCTTTCGCGACGCGGTAGCCCTCGTGCTGGAGCTCCAGCTCCACAAAACGGGCGAGCTTTTCTTCATCTTCGACGATCAGAATGCTGGCGTTCAAGGCAGTCTCCTTTTTTGTGACGGGTTTGCGGCGTTACGGCAGGATTTCTCCCGCGGCCTGTGTCAGGTCCGCTTCCGCCCGGACGTTCTGCGCGGGTTCCGCGGCGGCCGTCACTTCGGCGGTATTTTCGAAGGGCTCGTTCTTTGCGGCTTCTTCGGCGGTAGTTTCAAAAGGCTCGTTCTTCACGGCGCTTTCCGCGGCCGTGTTTTCGAAGGCTCTGTTCTGCGCGGCTTCTTCCGCGGCGTTCGTTTCGGCCTTCTTCTCAGCGTTCTTTTCGGCCTTCCGGCGGTCCTTCTCGAAGAAGCCTTCCTTCATGGAGTCCGCGAAGCTGCCGGCGGAGTTCATGAAGCTGTTGGCCTTTTCGAGGTTGTCCTTTCCTTCGAAGGAATAGCGGATTCCGAAGAACAGCGCGGCCACCATGACGACGAGGACCACCTTCCAGTTGATCAGGAGCAGGATGACCGGGACGATGACCGGCATCTGGAAGATCCGGACGCCGCGGCGGCTGACCGTGAAGGAGTTGTCGAGGCAGATCCGGAAGAAGCGGCGGATGGCGTTGACGATGGATCTCACGGGGTGAGCCTGGGTCTTCCTCTGGATCTCGACCTTCTCCTGAACCTTTTCGTAATTGTTCTGCTGCTCGTAGCTGGTGGAAAAATCGCTCTTCGACGGGCTTTCCGTCTTTCCCTGCTTTTCCAGGGCCACCATGGCGTCCAGAAGATCCCATCCGTTCGCCTCGAGGGCTGCCTTTGCCTCCGCGTAGGACACGTTTGCGCGCTGACGAAGCTTTTCGACTTTTTCAAGATTATCCATTTCTTTCTCCTTCTTTCTTCATTCATTGCCGCACCTTTGTTTTTTGCTGCGGCTTCATTCGATGGTGACATCCTATCACCGCTCTCTTAAAGGCGCTTTGAAGAAAGATTAAAAACAGGTTAAGATTACGGATGAATATTATTATATTATCATATCGGGGAAAACTCTGCTCTGATTTCCGGGAAGTTGCGGCTTCAGACAGGATAATCGAGCAATATTTCCGAAAAGATGGTATGATAATAGCAATTCTTACAGAAACGAGGGGCATACTATGCTTGAACTGAAAGGAGTCTCGTTCGAGGCCAACGACGAGAACGGAAGAAAAGAGATTCTCCGGGACATCAACCTGAAGATCGGGAAGCAGAAGTTCGTCGTGATCACCGGGCCCAACGGCGGCGGGAAGTCGACGATGGCGAAGCTGATCGCGGGAATCGAGAAGCCCACGGCGGGCAGGATTTATTATGAAGGCGAGGACATCACGGATCTGGGGATCACCGAGCGCGCGAAGCTGGGCATCAGCTTCGCCTTCCAGCAGCCGGTCCGCTTCAAGGGAATCCAGGTGTTCGACCTCCTCCGGATCGCCTCCGGCAGGGAGCTCGCCATCAACGACGCCTGCTCCTATCTCTCCGAGGTGGGGCTGTGCGCCAGGGATTACATCAACCGCGAGGTCAACGCCTCCCTCTCCGGCGGCGAGCTGAAGAGGATCGAGATCGCGACGGTGCTGGCGCGGAAGACGAAGCTCACCGTGTTCGACGAGCCGGAGGCGGGGATCGACCTCTGGAGCTTCCAGAACCTGATCAGCATCTTCGAGAAGATGCGCAGCGAGATCCACGACAGCTCCATTGTGATTATTTCCCATCAGGAGAGGATCCTGAATATCGCCGACGAGATCGTGGTTCTCCAGAAGGACGGAACGATCCTCCGGCAGGGCGACGCAAAGGAGATCATCCCGGACATCATGGGGACCGAGGCGGCGGTCGACGCCTGCGAAAGGCTCAGGAGGTGAGACGATGCTGAAAATGGACGACATACAGAAGAGACTTCTTGAGGAGATCGCGGATCTCCACGACGTTCCCACCGGCGCCTACAACCTGCGGGCCAACGGCAGATCCGTCGGGAGAAACAGCACAAAGGACATCGACATCGAGTCCAGGCCCGACGGCAGCGGCCTCGTGATCCGGATCAAGGACGGGACGAAGAACCAGAGCGTCCACATTCCCGTGGTTCTCAGCGTCAGCGGCCTCACGGAGACCGTCTACAACGACTTCTACGTGGGCGAGGACTGCGACGTCCTGATCGTCGCCGGCTGCGGCATCGACAACTGCGGCGTCCAGGACGCCGAGCACGACGGCATCCACACCTTCCATGTGGGAAAGAATTCGAAGGTGAAGTACGTCGAGAAGCATTACGGATCCGGAGACGGACTGGGAAAGCGGATTCTCAACCCGGTGACGGAGGTCTATATGGAGGAAGGAAGCTCCGTCGAGATGGAGATGGTCCAGATCAAGGGCGTCGATTCCACGGAGCGCACCACGAAGGCCGTGCTCGGGAAGGACTGCCACATGGTGGTCAGGGAGAGGCTGATGACCCACGGCACCCAGACCGCCGGGAGCGTCTACTCGGTGTCCCTGGACGGGGACGGCTCCAGCGCGGACATCGTGTCCAGGGGCGTCGCGAGGGACCGCTCGTATCAGAAGCTGGACCTCAGGATCATCGGCAACGCCGTGTGCAGCGGCCACACCGAATGCGATTCGATCATCATGGACGAGGGAAGAATCCTGGCGGTTCCGTCCCTCGAGGCCAACAATGTAGAGGCGATGCTGGTGCACGAAGCGGCGATCGGCAAGATCGCGGGAGACCAGCTCACCAAGCTCATGACCCTCGGCCTCAGCGCCGGCGAGGCGGAAGAGCAGATCATCAACGGGTTCCTGAAGTAACAAAGCCGGAAGGCGTCCTCGGCCTCAGCGCCGGCGAGGCGGAGGAACAGATCATCAACGGGTTCCTGAAGTGACAAAGCCGGAGGGCGTCCTCGGCCTCAGCGCCGGCGAGGCGGAGGAACAGATCATCAACGGGTTCCTGAAGTAACAAAGCCGGAGG
>CACYDL010000102.1 GCA_902773195.1 uncultured Lachnospiraceae bacterium | reverse complement strand
GCGCGTCTCACCTCCTACGAGCTGGAGAAGGCCGGGGTGGACGTCACCCTGATCTGCGACAACATGGCCTCCATGGTGATGAAGAACGGCTGGGTCCAGGCCTGCTTCGTGGGCTGCGACCGCGTCGCCGCCAACGGGGACACGGCGAACAAGATCGGCACCTCCGGCGTCGCGATCCTGGCGAAGCACTACGGGATTCCGTTCTACGTGCTGGGGCCGAGATCCACGATCGACATGAACTGCCCCACGGGGGACGACATCCACATCGAGCTCCGCGATCCCGAGGAGGTCAAGAAGATGTGGTACAAGGAGCCGATGGCCCTGGAGGAGACGAAGTGCTTCAATCCCTCCTTCGACGTCACCGACCACGAGCTGATCACGGCCATCGTCACGGACAGGGGCATCGTCTATCCGCCCTTCGACGTGAACCTGAAGAAGCTCTTCGAGGAATGAACCGCAACGCTTACTAAACTATATAACTCTTACAGGAGGAAAACCGTTATGCCTGCTAATTTTTCACCCTCAGCGTGTATTGAACTGAAGGAAGGAACCCATTTCGCTAAATGCGTCCTCATGCCGGGCGATCCGCTCCGCGCGAAGTACATCGCGGAGCATTACCTCGAGAATCCCGTTCTCATCAACGACGTCAGAAACATGTTCGCCTACACCGGCACCTACGAGGGCAGGGAAGTCTCCGTCATGGGCTCCGGCATGGGCGTCCCGTCCATCGGCATCTACGTCCATGAGCTCTTCGAGTTCTTCGGGGTCGAGGGAGTGATCCGCGTCGGCACCGCCGGAGGCCTCGGGGACGACGTGCATCTGAGGGACGTCGTCATCGCGATGACGGCCTCGACGAACTGCAGCTTCTACGACGCCTACGGCCTTCCGGGCATGATCGCCCCGACCGCCGACTACGAGATGCTGAAGCACGCCGTGGACGCCGCCGGCGAGATGGGCGTGAAGGCCGACGTCGGCTCCGTCTACACGTCGGATTTCTTCTATCATCCCGACAAGAACGTCAACCAGAAGGCCAAGGATCTCGGCATTCTCGCGGTCGAAATGGAGACCGCCGGCCTCTACATCGAGGCCATGGCGCACCACAAGAGAGCGCTCTCGATCCTCACCATCTCGGACCACATTTTCACGGGCGAAGGCCTCTCCGCCATCGACCGCCAGGACAGCTTCCACGACATGATGGAGATCGCCCTGAAGGCCGCGGTCAGAACGCAGTTCTGACAAAATATTCTTCCGTTCCCTGTTGAATATTGTGCAATATGCTGATATGATAGACGCTGAAGGGGCCGGAAACCGGAGGCCCCGGCAGTAAAGAAGGGAGGTCCAATATGAAGAAGAGACTGGCACTTGCAATCGCCGGCATCGTAGCGGCCGGCATGCTGGCGGCTGTTCCGGCAGCCGCGGACGAAGCGGCAGGCCTTGACGAGCTTGTCGCCGCCGCTCAGGAAGAGGGAGAACTCACGGTATACGGCTCCTGCGAGGAGGAATATCTCGCGGCCGCCTGCTCCAAGTTCGAGGAGCTGTACGGCATCAAGACGAGCTACCAGAGACTTTCCACTTCCGAAGTCTATACCAAGATCAAGGAAGAAGCCGGCAATCCGTCGGGCGACGTGTGGTTCGGCGGCACGACCGATCCCTACAACGAAGCGGTGGTGGACGGCCTCCTCGAGCCCTATGACGCGGTCAACGCGGCCAACCTGATCTCCGACGACTACAAGGATCCCGACAACAACTGGTTCGGCATCTACAAGGGAATCCTCGGCTTCATGGTCAACAACGAGGAGCTGGAGGCGGAAGGCCTCGAGGCCCCGAAGACCTGGGACGACCTTCTCAAGCCCGAATACAAGGGCCTGATCATGCTCTCGAACCCGAATACCGCCGGAACCGCGAAGCTGATCATCAACACGATGGTCCAGATGAAGGGACACGACGAGGCGATGAACTATTTCGTCGAGCTCGACAAGAACGTCTCCCAGTACACCAAGTCCGGCTCCGGCCCGTCCAAGATGGTCGGCCCGGGCGAGTGCGTCATCGGCGTGGGCTTCCTGCACGACGGAATCTACCAGATCCTTCAGGGTTATGACAACATCGGCCTCATCGTTCCGGAAGACGGGACCTCCTTCGAGGTCGGCGCGACGGCCATCTTCAAGGGCGCCGCTCACCCGAACGCCGCGAAGCTGTGGATCGAGTTCGCGCTTTCTCCGGAATGCGTCGACATCGCCAAGGAGAACGGCTCCTATCAGTTCCTCGTTCTCTCCAACGCCACCCAGCCGGAAGAGGCTGCCGAGTTCGGCCTGGATATGAACAACACCATCGACTATGATTTCGAGGACGCCAAGGAGAACACGGCGAAGTACGTCGAAGATTTCTTCGCGGCCCTCGAAGGCACGGATACCAGCCGCTTCCTTGAGGAATAATCACGGCGCGCATCGCGCGGCACGGACGATTTTCCGCGGCACGGACGAATCCGTGTCCGGGGCAGCGGCGCGGGCCGCGTCCGTGACCGTTTTTGCGGAAGAGCTTTAAGGCAAAGGGGCTGCGCGCGCAGCCCCTTTTTAATACCTGACGGAAGGAGACGGAGCCGGGAAACGGGTCCGCCCGTCTTCCGGCCCACTTCTCATCCGGAGGAATGGATATGGCAAATAATCAGAATGCCAGGCTGGAGAGAAAGAAATTCTTTTCGGATCCCATCCTGGTCGGAATGATCGCGATACTGCTGGTTTTTCTCGCGCTTTTTATCCTGTATCCGCTGCTGATGCTTCTGATCGACAGCGTGTACTCGGAGGGAAAGCTCACGCTGGACGTGTTCCGGAGGGTCCTGAGTCTGTCCCGCTTCCGGACGGCGTTTAAAAACACCCTTGTCCTGGGCTTCATCGTCGGCATCGCCTCCACGGTCATCGGACTTCTCTTCGCCTATGTCGAGGTCTACGTGAAGGTCCGGACGAAGATCCTGGAGAAGCTCTTCGGCGTCGTCTCCATGCTGCCGGTCGTCTCCCCGCCCTTCGTGCTGTCCCTGTCGATGATCATGCTGTTCGGCCGGAGCGGCATCATCACGAAGTCGCTCCTGGGGATCCGCGGGGCCAACGTCTACGGACTCAAGGGAATCGCCATCGTCCAGACGCTGACCTTCTTCCCCGTCTGCTACCTCATGCTGAGGGGACTTCTGAAGAACATCGATCCGTCTTTGGAGGAGGCCACGAGGGACATGGGGGCGACCCGCTGGAAGGTGTTCACCAGCGTGACCCTGCCCCTCCTGCTTCCCGGCCTCGGCAACGCCTTCCTCGTCACCTTCATCGAGTCGGTCGCGGACTTCGCCAACCCGATGATGATCGGAGGCTCCTACGACACCCTCGCCACCACCATCTACCTGCAGGTGACGGGCGCCTATGACTCCACCGGCGCCGCGGCGATGTCCGTCGTCCTGCTGTCGCTGACGGTCATCCTGTTCCTGATACAGAAGTACTACCTTGAGAGCAAGACGGCGGCGACCCTCACGGGCAAGGCCTCGCGGGTCAGGATGCTGATCGAGGACCGGAGCGTGACGCTGCCCCTCACGATTTTCTGCAGCGTCGTCGCGTCCTTCGTCATCCTGATGTACATCATGGTTCCCATCGGCGCGTGCTTCAAGCTCTGGGGCAGGGACTACTCCCTCAGCCTCAAGTGGTTCCAGTACATGCTGAAGACCAGCGGACTTAAGGCCTTCCGCGACTCCATCGTCCTGTCGCTGATCGCGGCGGTGATCACCGCGTTTCTCTCCATGGTGATCGCCTACCTGGTGGTCAAGCGGAAATTCCGGGCGAAGGCGTTCATCGAATTCGTCTCCATGCTGGCGATGGCCGTTCCCGGCACCGTCCTCGGCATCGGGTACATCCGGGGATTCGCCAACGGCATCTTCCGGACGGGCGTCATGCAGGGAATTTACGGGACGGGCCTCATCCTGATCATCGTGTTCGTGGTCCGGAGTCTTCCGACGGGAACCCGCAGCGGTATTTCCGCCTTGCGGCAGATCGACAAGTCCATCGAGGAATCCGCCTATGACATGGGCGCGAATTCCGCGAAGGTATTCACCAGCGTCACCCTTCCCCTGATCAAGGATTCCTTCTTCAGCGGGCTTGTGACGGCGTTCGTCCGCAGCATCACCGCGATTTCCGCGGTCATCCTGCTCGTGACGCCTCAGTTCCTTCTCATCACGACCCAGATCAACGAGCAGGCCGAGAAGGGCAACTACGGCGTGGCCTGCGCCTACGCGACGGTGCTGATCGCCATCACCTACGGCATCGTGCTGATCATGAACGGCCTGATCAAGGTCTTCGGCACCAGCCGCAGCGGCGGGTCCGCCTGAGAAGGAAACCGGATCCGCATAAGAGCCGCAGGGAAGGCGCCTGAGGGAAACGGAATCCCGCAGGAGAGCCTCGGAGAAGGCGCCTGAAGGGAAACGGAATCCCGCAGGAGAGCCTCGGAGAAGGCGCCTGAAGGGAAACGGAATCCCGCAGGTAAGCCTCGGAGAAGGCGCCTGAGGGAAACGGAATCCCGCAGGTGAGCCGCGAAGCCGCAATACAGCCGCACGGAAGCGCCGCGTCCCCGGGAAGCGCCGGGGAGCGGCAGGAGAGGAGAAGCAATGGCAAAAGAGAAAAAAGGCGTCCGCCTTGAACACATTTCCAAGATATACCAGGATCCGAAAACAAAGAAGGAATTCTACGCCGTGAAGGACACGGACCTCGAGATCGAGCCGGGGACGTTCGTGACGCTGCTCGGCCCCTCGGGCTGCGGAAAGACCACGACGCTCCGCATGATCGCCGGATTCGAAAGTCCCGACGAGGGGGAGATCTACCTGGGCGGCGAGCCCATCAACGAGCTGACCCCCAACAAGCGCGACACCGCGATGGTGTTCCAGAGCTACGCGCTTCTGCCGCATTACAACGTGTTTGACAACGTCGCCTACGGCCTCAAGATCCGGAAGATGCCGAAGGAGGAGATCCGTCAGAAGGTGACGGAGATCCTGAAGCTGGTCGAGCTTGAGGGCATGGAAGAGAGAATGACCAACCAGCTCTCCGGCGGCCAGCAGCAGAGGGTCGCCCTCGCGAGGGCGCTGGTGCTGGAGCCGGGCGTTCTGCTCTTCGACGAGCCCCTCTCGAACCTCGACGCGAAGCTCCGCGTGACGATGAGGACCGAGATCCGCAAGATCCAGCAGAAGGTCGGCATCACGGCGATCTACGTCACCCACGACCAGTCGGAGGCGATGAGCATTTCCGACAAGATCATCATCATGAGCCAGGGGCGGGTGGAGCAGATCGGCACGCCCAGGGAGATCTACTATCATCCCAACTCGAAATTCGTGGCCGACTTCATCGGCGAGGCCAATTTCCTCGACGCGGACGTGATCTCCCGGGAAGGAGAGATGGCGCGGATCGAGGTGGCCGGCCAGCAGATGACGGTCAAGGACTACTCGAAGGATCAGACGGGCGGCAAGGCCGTGCTGGTTCTGCGGCCCGAGGCGGTGAAGCTGTCCGACAGCGGACACCTGGGCTGCGAGGTCACCCTGTCGACCTTCATGGGCTCCTATCAGTACTACCAGGTGCTGGTCGGCGACACGACGGTCCAGATCACGGACTACAACCCGGTGAACAAGAAGACCTATGAGGCCGGCGAAAAGGCGTATCTCGATTTCGAGGAGGGAGACGTCTACATTCTTTGACGCGCGGAGGCAATGAGACAGTTGGATGAGAAAATGACGTCGAGAGAAGAAAACAGGGGCAGGCTGTACCGTCAGCTTGCCCTCGACTTCTGCTGTACGGAGGAAGAGATCCGAAGCGGAGAGAACCAGTACCATGTCTACCGGAAGAAGGAGGGAAGAAGGCGCTTCCGCACGGACGACGACTGCTTCCTCAAGGTGATGTCGATCCGCAACCGGCTTCTCTTCACGGGGGAGGAATCCATCCTGGCGTGGTGCCGGGAGAAATACGGCGGCCGGGAGGGCGCCTGGTTCATGGAGCCCGCCGTGATGCGGGAGCTCGACCGGGAACTGGAGAGGAGAGGCTATCAGATCGACCAGCTCCGTCCCTTCTACGTCGCGCTGGAGCCGGGACACGAGGACAGCGCGGGCGCGGAGATCCGCTGGTGGAGAGGAAAAGAGATCGAGGCGTTCCGGGACGATCCGCGTTTTACGAACGCCTTCTCGTTCTGCCCGACGGCGCCCGACGAGATCGGCGTCGCGGCGCTCCGGGACGGCAGGATCACAGGCATGGCCGGCGTGAGCAGCGACGGCGTCCTGCTCTGGCAGATCGGCATCGACGTGCTCCCGGAGGCAAGAGGCTCCGGCATCGGCGTGATGCTGGTGGAGCTTCTGAAAAATGAGGTGCTGAGGCAGGGAAAGATCCCCTTCTACGGGACGGCGGTCTCCCACACCCTCTCCAGGGACGTCGCGATCCGGTCGGGCTTCCGCGCCGGATGGGCGGAGCTGACGACGAAGAAGATCTGAGAGGATGCGGAAGATCGGGTGCGAAGCGGATGATCTGAGACAGTGCGGAAGAAGGAGAAGGACTGAGAAGAGCGGAGGAGACCGCGGAACACAGGACGGGAAGAAGGGAAGAATCCCGGGAAAAATGACGGAGAATGGCGGAAAGACGATGGAGAGAGAATATACGTCGAAGGATCTGGCCCGCGTCGCGCCGGCCGGCTGCGAGGGCTGCGGGGAATGCTGCCGGGGAATGGGCGAGTCGGTCATCCTCGATCCCTATGACGCCCATATGCTTTCAAAGGGGCTGAAGCGGCCCTTCGCGGCGCTGCTGAACCGGGAGGTTTCCCTCGGCGTCTCGGAGGGACTGATCGTCCCGTATCTTTCGATGGACGGCCCCGGAGAGGCCTGCCGTTTTCTGGGGGAAGACAAAAGATGCATGATCCATGAATTCCGCCCGGGCATCTGCCGGCTCTATCCGCTGGCCAGAAGGTACGGGGAGAAGGGAGTCACGTATTTCATTCCCGACGAGAGCTGCCCCGGGCGGAGCAAGGCCAAGATGCGGGTCAGCCGGTGGCTCGGCATCCCGGACCTGGCCGCCTACGAGCGTTTCAAGGAGGACTGGCACCGGTTTACCGCGGATCTGGCGGAGTATTTCGCCAAAGAGAAGGACCCGAAGGACGCCTCCCAGGTCAATCAGTTTGTTCTGGAGAATTTCTACATGAGCTCCTTCCCGGAGGAGCGCTTCTTCGAGGTCATCGGGGAGCGTCTCGGGAGGGTGCGCAAGGTGATGCATATGGAAAACGGACAGAAAAAGGCCGGCGTCCCGGACGCCGGAGAGAAAGAAAGCCGCGGGATCGCCGTGATCTTCCCGGGAATCGGCTATCACTCCGATAAGCCGCTGCTGTATTACGCGGGAAAGCTGGCTGCGCAGAGGGGCTGCGAGGTGCGGCGGATCGTCTACCGCGACCTGCCGGCCGGAGTGAAGGAAGACCGGAGCGCGAGGAGGAAAGCGGCGGAGGCCGCCCTGAGGCAGGCGGAGGAGCAGCTCGCGGATATCGACTGGGGGCGGTGCGGGAGCGTTCTTTTTATCTCAAAGAGCATCGGCACGGTCATCGCGAATCTCTACCTCCGGAAGCACGGCGTAACCGGCGCGTCCGTCTGCTTCACCCCGCTTGAGGAGACGTTCCGCTTCGCCGCGGGCACCGGGATCGTCTTCCACGGCGACGCCGATCCATGGGCGAAGGACACGGAGGCTATCCGGAAGGCCTGCGCCGCCGCCGGACAGGAGCTGTTCGTCTATGAGGGGGCGAATCATTCCCTGGAGACGGACGATGCGCTGAGAGATATCGAGATCCTCACGGACGTCGCGCGAAGAACCGCGGCTTTTATGGACGAGGCGCTGGGTCCCGCGGATCCTGCCGCGGGCGGTTCCTGAGAATTGCGGGCCCTGACGTGAATGGTTCCCGGTCTCACGGATCCTCAACGGGAGGATCGCCGGCCCGGTCCGCGAGAGAGCCGGTGATGTCGAGAATCCTGCCGATGGGTATTTCCCGGACGGAGAGTGAGCCGGCAGCGTTCCCGGAACCGGCAGCGTCCGGGAAATCTTCGGTTTCCTGAAGGACGATCGCCCGGCGGAAAAAGTCCACCTTCTTCACCTTTCCCGTGACCTTGCGGACGGCCCCGCCTTCTTTCTTCTCATCCGGGAAGAAGCAGGTCAGACAGACGCCGGGGTGCCGGCCGGAGGAGGCGGCCTCGCTGATCAGACGGAGCTTCCGGTCGAGAAGCTCCCGGTCATCCTCCGACAGCTCCTTCATCGGTTCGGTGAGACGCCCCGTCTCCCGTATCAGATCGTCGTAGCCGCTCAGGGCGGCAAAGGGGGAGAACTGGGCGGCTCTCCCGGACAGGCTCATAGGGGGATGGGTCTTCGACCGATGGTGCGGGAGGTCGATGATATCGTCGTAGCGGTTCAAGCTGTGTCCTGTTCCTTTCTCCGGCCGGGCTTCCTCCGACCGGTTTTTTTGTTTCCCGGAAATGTCCGGCGCACTTCTTCTGTCCCGGCGGACCCGGTCCTGTCGGCGTTTTTGTTTCCCGGAAAGATCCGGCGCTTCTTTCTGCCCCGGCCGGGCTTCCTCCGGCCGGCGTTTTTGTTTCCCGGAAATGTCCACCGCGGTCCACCGCGCTTCTTTTTGCGCCGCCGGGCTCACTCCGCCCGGTGTCCGCCGATCTGTCCGTTCCTTTGAACCGCGGTCGCGCCCTCCTGCAGGTTCATTCCCTTCAGAACCGCGTTTTTTCCGTATTTCTTCTGAAGCCCGAGGATCGCCTTCTGCATGCGCTTCTCGCGGGCCTCCGCTTCCTTCTGCCGCTCCAGCGCCGCGTAATCCGTGAAGAGATCCATCTGCTCGTAGCGGCCCTCGTCCGCCTGCCGCCCGTCGGTGAGGCTCCCGGCCTCCACGTTGATCCGGCGGATCAGGAGAGACGGGTCGACGTTCCGGTCGTAGATTTCCGTGACCGCCTCGACGATTCTCCGGGAGGAGCTGGTGCTCCTTTCGAGCCGGACGGTCCCGTGGGCGTGCTTCGGGGCGATGCGCCCGTAGTAGTCGGGCTGCAGCTCCCCCTGATACCCGGACAGATCGCTGTCCTTGTCGTAGGAGACCGTGAGCGTCACCCGGCCGGCCATAAGATCCCGGGAGACGAGATCCAGGGCCAGCAGCTCCGCCATTTCCCGGACGACCAGGCGGCCCTTCCAGAAGTCATAGGGACACGGGAGCACCTGGCCGGAGGAGAGACTCTTGTCGGCGGGGCGGAAGGCCTTGATATCCGCGATGCCGACGGGCTCCCAGCCCCAGGCGTGATCGATCAGGAGCTCCGCGTTGACACCGAACATCCGGTAGAGCAGCTCCTCGTTGTAGAATTCGTTCTCCTTTCCGAGGGAGCAGCGGGCGATATCGCCCATGGTGTTGAGCCCCACGGACGAAAGCTTTCGGCTCAGGCCCCGTCCGACCCGCCAGAAATCGGTGAGAGGCGTGTGGCTCCACAGCTCCCGCCGGTAGCCGGCCTCGTCGAGAAAGGCGATTCTCACGCCGTCGCGGTCCGCCGGCACGCGCTTCGCCATGATGTCCATCGCGACCTTGGCCAGGTACAGATTGGTGCCGATGCCGGCCGCGGCGGTGATGCCGGTGGCGGAGAGGACGTCCCGGATGATGGTGACCGCGAGCTCCCGCGCCGTCATCGAGTAGGTGCGGAGATAGCCGGTCACGTCCATGAAGACCTCGTCGATGCTGTAGACGTGGATGTCCTCCGGCGCGACGTATTTCAGGTAGATGCTGTAGATCCGCGTGCTGTACTCCTCGTACAGGCGCATGCGGGGCGGAGCGGTGATGTAGGCGAGCGCCAGGGAGGGATCCGCCTCGAGCGCGGGGGCGCTGAAGGAAGAGGAGGAAAAACTGGCGCGGCCGTCCTTTCCGGCGGCGCCGCGGCGCGCCGCGGCGGAGAGCCGCTCCGCGTTGATCTCCTTCACCCGCTGCACGACCTCGAAGAGCCGGGGCCGGCCGGAGATCCCGCAGGCCTTCAGAGACGGGGACACCGCGAGGCAGATGGTCTTCTCGGTCCGCGCCGGGTCGGCGACCACCAGATGGGTCGTCAGGGGATCCAGATGACGCTCGGCGCATTCCACCGAGGCATAGAAGGATTTGAGATCGATGGCGATGTAGGTGCGGTCCACTTTTCCGGCCTCCCGGGTTTGACGGAAATGCCGCGCGCCGCCCTGCGTGCGCGGGCGGAACGGCGGTTTTGCGACGATGGCTTCTTTCCGTCATTATTGAAAATGCGGAGGAGAATGTCAATCGGAAATCCCGGGCGCGCGATTATTAAATTAAAATGAAAACAGTGTGCCTCTTCTTGTTTTCTCGGGACTTTCGTATTATGATACACGAGAACATGCTTTGCGCCGGAAGACTGCGGACGCCTTTCGCGGACGCGCGGCGCGGGGCAATCCCGTGAATGGAGAAGAGACAAGAGATGAAGGATTTTTTCAATAATATCAGCGACAGAATCCGCCGCATGATGGCGGGAAGATACGGAGCGGACGACTTTTCTAAGTTCCTTCTGGGAGCGACGCTGGTGCTGCTGCTCCTCTCCCTTTTCTCGAGGCTGCCGGTTTTCTACCTGCTGGCCCTCGCGAGCCTGATCTACTCCTATTACCGGATGTTCTCGAGGGACTTCGCGAAGAGGCGCGCCGAAAATGAGAAGTACCTGAGCATGACGGCTGATCTCCGCAGGAAGGCGCGCATCGGAAAGCGCCGCTTCACGGAGCGCAAGGATTACCGCTTCTTCAAGTGCCCCAGCTGCGGACAGGAGGTGCGCGTCCCGAAGGGAAAGGGCCACATCCGCATCACATGTCCGAAGTGCAGGACGCAGTTTGACCGCAACGTGTGAGCGCGTCCCGCGGGTCCGCCGGCGTCAGGCCGGCGGGAGGACCGCCGGAGCATTCCGGCGCGGAGGTTCCGCCGCGGGGACGTTCGGATACTCGATAGTGCCGCAGGTGTCTTTTTGATCAGTGGGGGCTGCCTTGTTCGGATACGTAACGATCAATCAGGACGAACTGAAGATCAGGGAATACAAGCGCTACCGGGGGTTCTACTGCGGGCTCTGCGACTCGCTGCGGCGCCAGTACGGACTCTTCGGCCAGATCATCCTTCCGTATGACATGGCGTTTCTGGATATCCTGCTGAACGGCCTCTACGAGACGCCGCTTCGGGAGAAGGACATCCGCTGTATTCCCCATCCGCTGGAGAAGCAGCGGATGCTTTCAAATGAGATCACGGATTACTGCGCCGACATGGGACTTCTGCTGGCCTACTACAAGACCCTGGACGACATCCGCGACGAGGGCGGCATCAAGGCGAGAACCGGCGCCGGCGTCCTGAAGAGGTCCGCGCGGAAGTGCGCCCGCAGGTGGCCGAGACAGGCGGAGGCCGTCGCTGCCTACATCCGTTCCCAGGAGGAATACGAGAAGGGCAGGGGCCACGACCTGGACGCCGCGGCCGGCTTCACGGGGACAGCCCTCGGGGAGCTCTTCGTGTACAAGGAGGACATGTGGTCGGACATCCTCAGGAGAATGGGCTATTTCCTCGGGAAGTTCGTCTATCTCATGGACGCGTACGAGGATCTGGAGAAGGATCTGAAGAAGGGCCGCTACAACCCCTGGGAGGAAGCCGCGAAGCAGCTGGACTACGACGCTTACGTCGAAAACGTGCTGACGATGATGATGGCGGAGTGCGCGAAGGAGTTTGAGAAGCTTCCGATCGTGCAGGATATCGATATTCTGAGAAACATCATCTATTCGGGCGTGTGGATGAAATACCGGATCGTCCGCAGAAGACGCGACGGGCAGGAAGAGGTGTCGGAATGATTGCGGACCCTTACAAGGTACTGGGCGTAAGCGAGAACGTCTCGGACGCCGATCTGAAAAAAGCATACAGGGATCTCAGCAAGAAGTGGCACCCGGACGCCAATCCGGACAACCCGGAGGCCGCCGAGGAGAGGTTCAAGGAGATCCAGGAGGCCTACCGCCAGATCGTGGACGCCAGGGCCCGGGGCACCAGCGCCTACGGGCGCGCCCAGAGCTCATCCTCCGGCAGCTCCTCCTACGGGTACGGACCGGGCTATCAGGATTACAGCGGCATGGGAGGCTTCGAGGAGTTCTTCAGCCAGTGGGCGCAGTACTCGAACGAACGGCGCCGGCAGGAAGAATCCAATGAGATGACCGCCGCCAGAAATTACATCAATTCCGGCTATTACAGGGAGGCGATGAACGCGCTGGGGCAGGTTTCCGAGGCGCAGCGGGGCGCCAGGTGGTACTACTACGCGGCGATGGCGAGCCAGGGGCTCGGCAACAACGTCGACGCGATGAACTACGCGAAGCGGGCCGTCGACATGGAGCCCGGAAACGCGGATTACATGAATCTCCTCCGGAGGCTTCAGAACGGAGGAACCTGGTATCAGGACCGCGGCGAGAGCTACGGGGCCTTCACCCAGATGAGCCCCTCGACGAAGTGGTGCCTTTCCATGTGCGCCCTCAACCTTCTCTGCAACTGCTGCGGAGGCGGAAGATTCTTCATGTGGTAGGAGCCG
>CACYDL010000101.1 GCA_902773195.1 uncultured Lachnospiraceae bacterium | reverse complement strand
CCTTAGAGACGATGAGGTTGATAGGGCAGAGGTGGAAGTGCAGTAATGCATGGAGCTGACTGTTACTAATCGGACGAGGGCTTGACCGAGAGGTTATTGCCGATCTTTGTATATGCGGTTTTGAGGGTATGTCCCTTGACTGCCACATGAATATGTGGCAGTTTTTTTATGTATTTCTTTACGTCGAATTCTTATTAAGAACCGCGGACAGCTCCCTGTCCCGGTTCCGGGAGGTATGGCATTTATGGATATCGTCAAAACGATCGCGGAGGAGCTTCAGGCGGCGCCCTGGCAGGTGGAAGCGGCCGTGAAGCTGATCGACGAGGGATGCACGATTCCCTTCATCGCCCGCTACAGAAAGGAGAAGACGGGCTCTCTCAACGATGAGCAGCTGAGACGTCTCTTCGAGCGGCTCACCTATCTCAGAAATCTCGAGGAGAAGAAGGAGCACGTCCTCTCCGTCATCTCCGAACAGGGAAAGCTGACCGACGAGCTGAAGCAGCAGATCGAGGCCTGCGTCACCCTCGTCTCCCTGGAGGACCTGTACCGCCCCTACAAGCCGAAGAGAAGGACCCGGGCGACCATCGCCAAGGAGCAGGGCCTGGAGCCTCTGGCGGCCGCCATCCTCGCCCAGCAGCTCGACCGGGACGTGCTCGAGGAAGCGAAATCTTATGTCAACCCGGACCTTGGCGTGGATTCCCCGGAGAAGGCCGTCGCCGGCGCCTGCGATATCATCGCGGAGCAGATATCGGACGACCCCGGATACCGGGAGTGGATCCGGAAGAGGACCTTTGCCTACGGCCTTCTCACCTCCTCCGCCAGGGATCCCAAGGCGGAGTCCGTCTATGAGAACTACTATGAATTCTCGAGCCCGGTGGAAAAGATGACCGGCTACCGGGTGCTTGCCCTCAACCGCGGTGAGAAGGAGAAGATCCTCAACGTCCGGATCGAGGCGCCGGAGGAGGACATCCTGCGCTATCTGGAGCGCCGCACCATCCGGAACAGCAATCCCTTCACGGCCGGCGTACTCAGGGAAGCCGTCAGGGACGCCTACCGGCGTCTGATCGCGCCCTCCATCGAGACGGACATCCGGAACGAGCTCACCGAGAAGGCGGAGGACGGCGCCATCTCCGTATTCGGAAAGTATCTCCGCCAGCTGCTCATGCAGCCGCCCATCGCCGATCAGACCGTCCTGGGCTGGGACCCCGCTTTCCGCACCGGCTGCAAGCTGGCGGTGGTCGACCCCACCGGCAAGGTCCTCGACACCGCCGTCATCTATCCGACGGCGCCCACCAGCGACGCGAAGATCCGCGCGGCGAAGGACAAGCTGAAGCAGATGATCAGCCGGTACCACGTCACGCTGATTTCCCTGGGCAACGGGACCGCCTCCCGGGAGTCGGAGCAGATCATCACCGAGCTGCTGAAGGAGATCCCGGAGGACGTGCACTACGTCATCACCAGCGAGGCGGGCGCCTCCGTCTACTCCGCCAGCGAGCTCGCCACCGAGGAATTCCCGGAATTTGACGTGGGGCAGCGAAGCGCCGCCTCCATCGCCCGAAGGGTGCAGGATCCTCTGGCGGAGCTGGTCAAGATCGATCCCAAGGCCATCGGGGTGGGCCAGTACCAGCACGACATGAACCAGAAGAAGCTCGGCGAGGCCCTCACGGGGACGGTGGAGGACTGCGTCAACTCCGTCGGCGTGGATCTCAACACCGCTTCCGCGTCCCTCCTCACCTATGTGTCGGGCGTGAGCAAAACCATCGCGAAGAATATCGTGTCCTACCGGGAGACCAACGGCCGGTTCGCCGACCGGAGAGAGCTTCTCAAGGTCTCCAAGCTGGGACCCAAGGCTTTTGAGCAGTGCGCCGGATTCCTCAGAATCCGCGGGGGCAGCAACCCTCTCGACGCGACCGCCGTTCATCCCGAGAGCTACGGGGCCGCGGAGAAGCTGCTGAAGAAAATGAATCTCACGCCGGAGAAGCTTTCGGACGGACCCGTCTCGGTCGTGATCCGGGACTACGGCGCCGCCGCGGAGGAGCTGGGAATCGGCGAGCCCACGCTGAGGGACATCGTCGCCGAGCTGCAGAGGCCGGGCCGGGATCCCCGCGAGGATATGCCGGGGCCCGTGCTGCGCAGCGACGTGCTCGACATGAAGGATCTGAAGGAGGGAATGGTTCTGAAGGGAACCGTGAGAAACATCGTCGACTTCGGAGCCTTCGTCGACATCGGCGTCCACGAGGACGGACTGGTGCACATCTCGAAGCTCACGAAGAAGAAGTTCGTGAAGCATCCGCTGGAGGTCGTCAGCGTCGGCGACGTGGTGGAGGTCAAGGTGATCAGCGTCGATCTCAAAAAGAAGAGAATCGGCCTTTCGATGATTCTGTAAAGGCTGCGCGCGGGACGGAAGGACAGGCGCCGCCAGTCATAGAATAAGAGTCTGCCGGAGAGACGGGGACAGAAAGAGTGCGGGGAGACGGATGATCTCCCCGCACTTCGTGTTATTCCTGCGCCCGCGGATGCCCGGTGATGCGTGATTCCGGTCCCGCGTACTCCCGTCCCTGCAGGAGCGTCAGTCGGCATTCCGGCCCCGCGTGCTTCCGGCTCTGCAGGAGCGTCAGCCGGAATTCCGTTCCCTCGTATTCCCGTCCCTGCAGGAGCGTCAGCCGGGATCCCGGCCCGCCAGGGCGGCCAGCTCCGGGAACACGCTGAGTCCCCTCCGCAAAATGCCGTGCATCGACGCGATGGCGGTCCCGTAATTGGTGAAGGGCACGTTCTGGTCGGCGGCGCACTTCATCCGGTAGAGAACCTCGCGCTGGTTCAGCATGCAGGCGCCGCAGTGGATGACGAGGGCGTAGCCGGAAAGATCGTCCGGGAAGGAGCCCCCGCTGCTGGTCTCGAACCGAAGATCGGCGCCGGTGCGCTTCTTCAGCAGCTTCGGGATCTTGACGGTTCCGATGTCCTCGCACTGGCGGTGATGGGTGCAGCCCTCCGAGATGAGGACGCGGTCGCCGTCCTTGAGGCCGTCGATGGCCGCCGCGCCTCTGACGGCCGATGCCAGGAAGCCCTTGTAGTTCGCCATCAGGATGGAGAAGGACGTGAGAGGGACGTCGCCGGGCGTCGCGGCCGCGGCCCGGTCGAACACCTGGCTGTCGGTGATGACGATCGACGGCTTCCGCGCAAGCCCCGCAAAGGCGGCTTCCAGCTCTGTCTCCCGGGTGACGACGGCCAGGGCTCCCCGGTCCAGAAGATCCCGGATCACCTGCTGCTGGGGCAGGATGAGCCGCCCCTTCGGCGCGGCCTTGTCGATGGGAACCACCAGCAGGGCGATATCGCCGGCCTGAACGAAATCCGGCACCAGGCGCGCGGACCGTCCCTCGTCGGGGACAAGACGCCCCAGGGCGTTTTTCAGCTCTTCGATGCCGGTCTTCTCGAGGGCGCTGACCCACACGGAGCGCTCCCCGTAAGGATCGACGCCCCGTCCGCCTTCATTTTTCTGTCCGGCGGCCTCTCCGCTGCCGGCCGCCTCCGCGCCGCGCACCTCTTCCCCGCTGGCCGTGAGGCAGGCCTTCGCCCGGACCTCCGGCAGATCCGCCTTGTTCCGCGCGACGATATAGGGAATCTTCTTCTCCTCGAAGAGACGGATCAGATCCCGCTCCGCCCCGTCCAGAGGACGGCTCCCGTCGGTGACCAGGACCGCGACGTCGGTCCGGTTGAGGATCTGCTTCGTCCGGCGGACGCGCAGCTCGCCGAGGCTTCCCGAATCGTCGAAGCCCGGGGTGTCGATGATGACCACGGGCCCCAGCGGCAGAAGCTCCATCGTCTTCTGCACGGGGTCCGTCGTGGTGCCCCGCACCTCCGACACGACGGAGACCTCCTGCCCGGTCACCGCATTGACGAGACTGGATTTTCCCGCGTTTCTGAGTCCGAAAAATCCGATGTGAAGCCGCTCGGACGACGGCGTGTCGTTCATGCCCATAGCAATCCTCCTCAGAAAGAACCGGTTTGCCCGGAGGGACGCTGCCGCAGAAATCAAATCCGTGCGGACGCCGCGGGACCGGTTCAGCCATGCTGACATGATGAGGGATAGCCGGCCTCCGTGTCAAGCGCAAACGCACAAATTTCCCGCCCGGACCGCGCGCGTGCCTCATCCGGCGCCGTCCGGCTTCGTTGACAGTAAATCGGCGGCTGTGCGATAATAGGGACAGATACCGGGCAGACGCCGCGTCTTTTCGGAAGACGCGGTATAGCGGACGCGGCATACCGGACGCGTCCGGAGCACCTGTCCGGAGGAGACGCAGCCGGTTTTCTGTTCCTGATAAGTCGCGGCCCGTGCGGGAATAAAAAAGGAGATCTGAACAATGACGGATGTAAAAAAACTGGTTCGGGAAATGACGCTCGAAGAAAAAGCAAGCCTTCTGGGCGGCGGAGATTTCTGGCACACGAAGGCCGTGGAACGGCTTGGCATCCCCCGCTTCATGATGTCGGACGGCCCTCACGGACTGCGGAAGCAGGACCAGGAAGGCGACCATCTGGGGATCAATGATTCGATCCGCGCGGTATGCTTCCCCGCTGCCTGCGCCACGGCCTCCAGCTTCGACACGGAGCTGGTCCGGCACATCGGGAACGTCATCGGCGAGGAGTGCCAGGCAGAGGATCTGTCCATTGTCCTGGGGCCGGCGGTGAATATCAAGCGCTCCCCTCTGTGCGGCAGGAATTTCGAGTACTTTTCCGAGGACCCCTGCCTGGCCGGGGAGATGGCGGCCGCCTACATCCGGGGCGTGCAGTCCAGTCATATCGGCACCTCCGTCAAGCACTTTGCCGCCAACAACCAGGAGAGCAGCCGGATGAACGTCTCGGCCGAAGTGGACGAGAGGACGCTCCGGGAGATCTACCTGGCTCCCTTTGAGACGGCCGTGAAGAAATCACAGCCCAAAACCGTGATGTGCTCCTACAACAAGATCAACGGCGTCTATTCTTCGGACAACGAATGGCTTCTTACCGACGTGCTGCGGAAGGAATGGGGCTTCGAGGGCTTCGTCATGACCGACTGGGGCGCCGTCGACGACCGGGTGCAGGGCGTCCGCGCCGGCCTGGAGCTGGAAATGCCCGGCGATACCGCCGCCAATGACGCCCGGATCGTGGAAGCCGTCAAAAACGGGACGCTGTCCGAGGAGGAGGTCGACACGGCGGTCTGCCGTCTCCTGACCGTATTCTATGATTACCTGGATCATCGTCAGAGCGGAAAGGTTTTCGATCTGGAGCGCGACCACCGCGTCGCCGCGGAGGCCGAGAAGGAGTGTGCCGTGCTGCTGCAGAACAACGGCCTGCTTCCGCTGAAGCCGGAGAGCGAAGTGGTTTACATCGGCGCCTTCGCGGAGAAGCCGCGCTTTCAGGGCGGAGGCTCCTCCCATATCAATGCCTTCAAGGTGACCAGCGCGCTGGAGACGGCGAGGAAAAAAGGCCGGAATGTCCGCTATGTCACAGGCTTCCCTGCCGACAGGGACGAAGCGGACGCGGCGGCACGGGAGGAGGCCGTTGAAGCGGCGCGCCATGCGGAGGCGGCGGTCATTTTTGCCGGTCTTCCGGAAATCATCGAATCCGAGGGCTACGACCGGAAGGACATGAAGCTTCCCGCCTGCCAGAACGCCCTGATCGAGGCGGTCCTGGAGGCGCAGCCCAACACCGTCGTCGTCCTGCACAACGGCTCTCCCGTGGAGACGCCCTGGGCGGACCGGGCCGCCGCCGTTCTGGAGATGTACCTGGGCGGACAGGGCGTCGGCGAGGCGGAGGACGCCCTGCTCTTCGGCGAGGCGAATCCTTCCGGGCATCTGGCGGAGACATTCCCGCTCCGGCTGCAGGACAATCCCAGCTATCTGAACTTCCCGGGCGACGGCAGAAAGGTCCGTTACCGCGAGGGCGTCTATGTGGGATACCGCTACTACGACAAGAAGGAGATGCCTGTGCGCTGGGCCTTCGGGCACGGCCTGTCCTATACGACGTTTGAAATTTCGAACCTGCGCGCGGACCGGACGGAGATGGACGACGACACGGGTATCCGTGTCAGCGTCGACGTGAAAAACACGGGTTCCAGAGCGGGAAAAGAGGTGGTGCAGCTGTACGTCTCGGACCGGAACGGCACCCCGGACCGCCCGGTCAAGGAGCTGCGGGGGTTTGCGAAGACCGCGCTGGAGCCCGGCGAGACAAAGACGGTCTCCTTTGACCTGAACGCCCGCGATCTCTCCTATTACGACACAGGGCTGGGCGGCTGGTACGCGCCCTCGGGCACCTACGGGATTCTCGTCGGAAACGCGTCGGACAACATCTCCGCACAGGGAGAGATCCGCTTCACCACCCGCAAGGTCCTGCCCTTCCGCATCGCCGGGGATACGACGATCGGCATGCTTCTTTCCGACAGCCGGACCGCGCCCCTGATGAAGGACCTTCTGGATGAGATCGGCAGGATGTTCAACGGCAACGATTCCCAATCCGACGAGGGGGGACTGGGCGCCGGCGCGGACGAGATGGGGAAGGCCATGCTGGCCTCCATGCCTCTGAAGTCCATCGCCAGCTTCTCCGGGATCGACGCCGGGCAGCTCGACGACCTGATCGCCGGACTGCGCGCCGCGGTGGCGGAGGAAAGCTGAGGTTAGAGCGTCTTATCCCGGATTATAGTGTACAGCGGCCGGGAATATGGTATGATGGGAACGCGGGCAGCTCCGTTTGAACGGAAAGGAACTTCCTGACCGGAAAAGCGGACAGAAAGGAACGGAAGCGGTTCCTTCCGCGCCATCAGCTTGACAGCTGAAGCCGAAACACCCTGTTGAGGCCGAAGATGCGGATCATAACATGGAAGCAGCCGGAAAGCGGCTGTGTTTTATGCGGCGCATTCTTCGGAATGCGCCGTTTTTATAATGCTGAGTCTTTGTTTTTGATGATCTGTCTTTGAGGCGGCGTGATGCCGCGCCCGACAGGCCGCGCGGACGCGCGGGAGGAGGTCCGGATGGACAACAGGATCGCGATACTCGGTATCATCGTGGAGAACCAGGAGGCGGGAAACCTTGTGCAGGAGCATCTGCACAGCTGCGCCGGCTACATCGTCGGCCGCATGGGCATTCCCTACCGGGAGAAGGGCGTCAGCATCATCAGCGTCGCCCTCGACGCGCCTGCCGACGTGATCAATACGCTGGCGGGCAAGATCGGCAGCCTGAGCGGCGTCAGCGCCAGGGCGATCTACTCCAGAAACTGAAGCGGGACAGGAGCGGGGCCATGGAACCTAAGAAGATAGCGGTATACGGAAAAGGCGGCATCGGCAAGTCCACGATCTGCTCGGCGCTCTCCCTGGCGCTGGCCGAAAGAGGCCTCAAGGTGATGCAGATCGGCTGCGACCCCAAGGCGGACTCCACGATTTCCCTCAGGGGCGGACGGGCGCTGAAGACGGTGCTCGCGGCGATGCGGGAAAACAGAAACGGGTTCGCCCTGGAGGACGTCGTGTGTGAGGGAGAAGGCGGCGTGGTCTGCGTGGAGGCAGGCGGTCCCCTTCCGGGACTCGGCTGCGCCGGCAGAGGCATCATCACGGCGCTGGAAAAGCTGAAGGCTCTGGGGGCGTACGGGCGCTACAGCCCGGACGTCGTCCTCTACGACGTGCTGGGGGACGTGGTGTGCGGCGGCTTCTCCATGCCCATGCGGAGCGGCTACGCGGACGAGGTCTACATCGTGACGTCCGGGGAGAACATGTCGATCTACGCCGCGGCGAACATCGCGTCGGCGCTGGAGGGCTTCCGGCAGAGGGGCTACGCGTCCCTCGGAGGCATCATCCTCAACAGGAGAGACGTGCGGGACGAGGAGGAGAAGGTCAGGACGCTGTGCGGCGATTTTCACACGGAAATTGCGGGCGACATACCGCTTTCCGAGAGGATCCGGGAGGCGGACGCCTCGCAGCGGTCGGTGATGGCCCTCTTCCCGGACAGCCCGGAGGCCGGGCGCTTCCGGGCGCTGTCCCTCAGGGTATTCCCTTCCGGCGGGGACGGCCGGTGAGAAAAGAAACAGGGTGAGAAAAGGAGCAGGTCATGCTGAAAAAGCTCGGCGAGGAACTCAATACCGGCGGCGTGGAGGTCCGCATCGGGGACGCGGCGTTTCCCGCCCCGTTTCCCGAGGAGCTGGAGTACAGCTCGCCCGCCAGGGGCACCTGGAACATCGTGCACACCGGGCTTCTGATCCCGGAGGCGCATGAGATCTTCGTGTGCGCGCGCGGCTGTCTCCGCGGCGTCGTCCTGACCGCCGCGGAAGCGAACGCCCTGTCCAGGTACTCGGCGATCCAGATCCGGGAGGAAAACGTCCTCGACGGGACCATGGAGGAGCTGATGATCGACGGGGTCGCGGACGTTCTCGCGAAGCTGCCGTACCGGCCGAGGGCGGTGCTGATCTATATCAGCTGCCAGCATTTTTTCCTCGCCTACGACCAGGAGCACGTCTACGCGACGCTTCGGGAACAGTACCCGGACATCCGGTTTGCGGACTGCTATATGATTCCGACCCTGCGGAAGAGCGGGATCACGCCGGACCAGAAGATGAGGATCCAGCTCTACAGCATGCTGGACGAGAGGGCGAAGGATCCCTCGAAGATCAGCCTGATCGGCAGCAATCTGCCGGTGAGCCCGACCTGCGAGTGGCTGCTGTGGCTGGAGCGCAGCGGGTACCGGGTTCAGTCGCTGAACCGGTGCGGCACCTTTGACGACTATCTGGAGATGGGGGCGTCCTTCCTGAATCTCTACTACGAGCCCCTCGCGCGCATGGCGGCGGAGTCGCTGGAGGAGCGCCTGGGCCAGGAGGCGTGGTACCTCCCCTTCGTCTTCGATCCGGAGCAGCTGGACGGGGAATACGCGCGTCTTGCCGGGCGGCTGGGCCTTCCGGCACCGGACTTTTCGGATCTCCGGGAGAAGGCGGACGGGGCGCTCCGTCACGCGAAGGAGCTGATCGGCGACACGCCCGTGGCGGTCGACTACACGTTCACCTTCCGGCTTCTGAGCTTCACGCGTATGCTTCTGTCCTACGGCTTCAACGTGACCGAGATCTACGCGGACAGCTTCCTTCCCGAGGAGCGGGAGGATTTTGACCGGATCCGGGAACACTGTCCCGGCATTTCCGTGTGGGCCACCAACCGGCCCAAGATGCGCTTCGCGTCCCGGAGGAGGGACGGAAAGATCCTGGCGGTGGGACAGAAGGCGGCCTTCTTCACGGGAACGGACTATTTTGTCAACGTCGCGGAGAGCGGCGGATTCTACGGCTACGACGGCATGATCCGCATCGCGCGGCTGATGGAGGAGGCGTTTCTCGCCCCGAAGGACGGAAGGAGCCTGATCCAGCGGAAGGGATACGGATGCGAGAGCTGTCTGTGAGACCTCCGGAAGGGAGAGAACGGCAATGAGACAGGTGACAGGCCTGACGAGCACTTATTCCTCGGATGAATTCGGGATCTGCTCCGCCCTCTTTGAGCTCGGGGGACTCGTCGTCATGCACGACGCCTCCGGCTGCAATTCCACCTACACGACCCACGACGAGCCCCGCTGGTACGACATGGACAGCATGATCTATGTCTCCGCCATCTCCGAGATGGAGGCCGTCATGGGGGACGACGGGAAGCTGATCCGCGATCTTGAGAAGACCGCCGCCGAGCTCCGCCCCGCCTTCGTCGCGGTGATCGGGGCGCCGATCCCCTACATGATCGGCACGGACCTTGGGGCGATCGCCGCCATCGTGGAGGCCGACACGGGCATTCCCTCCTTCGGCTTCCCGGCCAACGGGATGGGACTTTACACAAAGGGAATTTCCATGGCCCTGGAGGCTCTGACCGGCCGGTTCTGTGGGGACCGGATCGCGAAATCCGCAAAGCCCACGATGAATATCATCGGCGCCACGCCGCTGGACATTCCTGCAGACGGCGTCGCGGCGATCTGGGAATGGGCGGAGGCCCGGGGCTTCGGCCGGGGCGTCTGCCTGTCGACGGGCTGCCGCTTCGGGGAAATCGCCCGGGCGGGAGCGGCCCATGTGAACCTGGTGGTCTCCTACGGGGGCCTGGCGGCGGCGAGGCTGCTCCGGGAGAGATACGGCACGCCCTACGTCGCCGGCGTCCCCGTCGGCAGGGCCTTTTCCGACAGGCTGGGGGAGATCCTGCGGGACGCCGCGTCCCGGGGCGTCTCCTGCGCCGGGTACCGGGAAGTGGAACGCGCGGCCGGCCCGGGGACGGGAAGGGCGCCCCTTCTTGTGGCCGGGGAGAGCGTCTTCTCCGCCTCCTTCGCGGCGGCGGCCGAGCTGGGATGCGGCATTCCCGCGCAGGTGGTCTGCACGGTGGACACGGAGGAGGAGCTTCTCAGGGACGGCGACGTCACGGCGGCGGAGGAGGACGACCTGCTGCGCCTGTTCTCGGGGGCCGGCCGGATCGCGGCGGATCCCCTGTTCCGGACGCTGGCCCCGGAGGGCGCCGCCTTCCTGGACCTTCCCCACACCGCCTTCTCCGGCCGGATCTATGACCGGAGCAGAAAGAACCGGATCAACGCGCCGCTGGAGGGGGAGCCTTCGGCGGATCACTGAAACCGGCGAAGCGCCCGCATAAGGAGCGGAACGCCCGCGAAGGCGCGGGACGTAAAACCGCCCGCGGCGGCCTCGTCCGGGACGACATAAAGGAGACGACAAAACATGCTGAAGCTGGCTGTCTACGGCAAAGGAGGCATCGGAAAATCCACGACGACGGGCAATCTGGCGGCGGCGTTCGCGGTGCTCGGCAGGCGCGTGATCCAGATCGGCTGCGACCCCAAGGCGGACTCCACCATCAATCTTCTGGGAGGCAGGCCCGCGCTCTCCGTGATGGATTACATGAGGGAGCACGACGAGGAGCCGGAGAGGCTGGAGGAAATCGTGCGCGAAGGCTTCGGGGGCGTCCTGTGCATCGAGACCGGCGGCCCGACCCCCGGCCTGGGCTGCGCGGGGAGAGGCATCATCACGACCTTCAGCCTTCTCGAGGACCTGGAGCTCTTCGAGACGTATCAGCCCGACGTGGTGCTCTACGACGTGCTCGGGGACGTGGTGTGCGGCGGCTTCGCCGCGCCGATCCGGGAGGGCTACGCCGAGGACGTCCTCATCGTGACCTCCGGCGAGAAGATGGCCCTGTACGCGGCAGGCAACATCTGCCAGGCCGTCAGGAATTTCGAGGACCGCGGCTACGCCTCGGTGAAGGGCGTGATCCTGAACCGCAGAAGCGTGGAGAACGAGCGGGAGAAGGTCGAGGCCTTCGCGGAGGCGCAGGGCATCCCCCTTCTCGCCGACATCCCCAGAAGCCCCGACATCCTCCGCTTCGAGGACATGGGCAAGACCGTGATCGAAGGGGACCCGGAGCTGCCCGTCAGCCGCCTCTATCTCGACCTGGCCCGGCGCCTGCTGAATCAACGGAAAACGGAGTGAAACGCCGACATGGACAAAAAAGCCTATTCTGTCACCGCGAAGGAACTGGCCGCCATGGGAAAGGACATCCCGGACGAGCTTCGTTCCTCGCGCCATCTGATCTACAGCTCTCCGGCGACCCTCGCCTTCAATTCCCCGGGCGCCCAGGGCTTCGGCGTGAAGAGGGCGGGACTGGCGGTCCCCGGCTCCGTCATGCTCCTGGTCTCCCCGGGGTGCTGCGGCCGCAACACGACCCTGCTCACCGAGAGGAAGGAATACGACGGACGGTTTTTCTTCCTGCTGCTGGACGAGACGGACATCGTCACCGGACGGCATCTGAAGAAGATCCCTCAGGCCGTGCGGGAGGCGGCGGAGGCCTGCGAGGTTCCGCCGACCTGCGTCATGATCTGCATCACCTGTGTGGACGCTCTCCTGGGCACGGACATGGAGAGGGTGTGCCGGAAATCCTCCGAGGAGGCGGGACTTCCGGTTCTTCCCTGCTACATGTACGCCCTGACGAGGGAGGGAAGAGTGCCCCCGATGGCCGCCGTCAGAAAGACCGTCTACGAGCTCCTGAAGAAGCGAAAGAGGAAGAGCTCCAGCGTGAACCTGCTCGGCTCCTTCACGCCCTACGAGGACGACTCCGAGCT
>CACYDL010000100.1 GCA_902773195.1 uncultured Lachnospiraceae bacterium | reverse complement strand
GCCTTCGCCGTGAGATCGCCCAGGACGGCGACCGTTCCGCTGGAGTCTCCCACGAGCGTCGCACCGGCGGTGCCGGATCCGCCCTCGACCTTGTGGATGAGGAACGTGCCCGCCGTGTTGACCAGCTGCACGTCGGAAGCCTGTCGGACGTTCCAGATGATCTTCCGGGCGATCGTGTTTCTGATGCTGTCCGGTGCGCTGTCGGAGACGACGGCGGTCCCGTCGGCCTCGACGGTATATTTCCCGATCTTCAGGGTTTCCGCACCCTGTGTGAGATTGAAGGCGATGGTCTGGCCGGCTTTCTTTTTGACGGTCAGCTTGTTCTGCGTCAGATACGGGACGAGATCATCGGCCTTGATGACGATGAAGGCATCTTTTCCGTACGCGTCGCCGGTGGTATCGACCACGCACCGGCCTCCGTCCTCCGCGGCGGTAATCTTCCCGGAGGCGGAAGAAGCGGCGCTGTTGATCCTCGACGACGCCTTGCTGGTATCCCCGGCGAGGGCGGTCAGTTCGTTCTTGCCCAGAGAACCCGAGTATTCCTCATAGACCCTTCGGACGTTCTCCGTCCCGGAGACGATCTGCGCGTCCTTGCCGGTATGGGTTCTCACGGAGACCGTCCCCGGAAGGCCGTCCGGTATGTTCAGCGTCTTCCCGGGGCTGAGAACAATGTAGGGAATCTCGCGGCCCCCGGCGCTCTGCGGACCGGCTTTGCGCCCGTCCTTGTCGGACGTGTAATTTGTGACGGCCAGGTTGGAATCCTGATCCGCGTTCATCGTAAATTTCCCGGAGACAATGATGCCGTAATCACTGAGGGCGTCGAGATATCCCTGTATCTCCGCTTTGGCATCGCCTCCCACGGCCACCGCCGGAAGCTCCAGCCCCTTTTTCTCGCCCTCTCCGGCGATTTCCTCGGGGACGCTCTCCGCGATGGAGAGGATCTCGTCGATGGACTCGGCTTCGCTGTCGGCTCCGCCCACGGGATCCGCTTCGCTGTCCGTCGAGTCGCCTGTCACGTCGTCGGGCGTCTCCTCGGAGGACTCATTTCCGCTGTCCGTCCCGGAATCGCCGCTGTCGGCGGGGCTGGTTTCGGATTCTGTGGGCGTATCGTCCGGCGTGCTCTCTTCGCCGTCGTCCCCGTCCTCTTCACCATCGTCGGGCGTCTCGCCGGAATCCGTGCCGGGATCCTCCTGCTCACTCTCGGTGGGCGTCTCCCAGGTCGACTCGCTGCCGGTGTCGTCCGGCTCTTCCTCATCGTCCTGGCCGTCGTCTTCGCCGGCCGGGACGTCTTCGCCGCCGTCCCCGTTTCCGTCCTCGTCGTCGGTCTCTTCGGAGTCGACAGACGGCTCCTCATCGGGCGTCTCCGTCCACTCGTCCTCGCCGGATCCGTCGTCCGCTTCGGTCTCGTCGATCTCATCGGCGGGCTCTTCCTCCGCCTCCGGTTCCCCGACGGTCACTTCCGGCTCGGCGGGCACCTCGACGGATTCCTGCGGCGCGGCTGTCTCATCGGACGCTCCGACGAGGGCAGCCTCCTCCGGATCCTCCAGCACGGACTCCGCGGCAGCCTTCGTGTTCGAGGCCGCCCAGGTCTGCGTGATTCCCGAAGTGCCGCCGGCGAGCATCATCACCGAGACGGCGCAGGCGATCATTTTCTTCAACGATTTTCTTCGTGCCATAGTCAACTCCCCCATTGCTTTTAATCGACCGGTCCGGGCCGGAAGGCGGCGCGGAGCGGACGGACAATGTACTGACGATATACTCCCAAATGTACTTTTACAGGATGTTTCAGGCGCTCCCTTCGGACTCAGATCCGCCCGGAGAGAGGCCTGTTTCCGCCTGCTTCTGACAGTAGGGCATGATTATGTTAAGTATAGCACACTTCCCTGAAAATGTGTGTGAACTTTGGGAATTGCGCGGAGTGTCGGCACTTTATCGACAATTTGTGCCCCTGTCCGAAATTGTCCACAACATCCTGCGCTTTTGAATCGTTTTCGATTGCTCATTCAAGGAAATCTGTTGCATTTTCCACTCTGCTCTGCTAGAATAATTTTGTACTTTATCGAGTACAATATGTCACGCGGACTGCACACCCGCGCGACGGACCATTACCCCTCATAAATGGTCTTTACAGAGCAAGCCGGTCAGCAGCCCCCCGCTGCTGACCGGCTATCCTTTTATCCGCCCCTTCTATCGGCTCTTTTGCCGCCTGGTCTCCCATCTACATAAACGCGATCAGTGCCGGCACCATCAGCACCGCCATGACGATGACCAGCATCAGCAGCATCGGCAGGAGCAGCTT
>CACYDL010000099.1 GCA_902773195.1 uncultured Lachnospiraceae bacterium | reverse complement strand
TCGTCGTCGTTTCCGCCGTTCGAGGAGGCGCTGCCGCCGCCCTGGCCGGGATCAAAGCCGCCCTGCGGGCCGGCGCCCTGTGTCTGCTCGTACATCTTGGCGAAGAGCTTCTGGCCGCTCTCGAGGAGCCTGTCCTTCGCGGACTTCAGCTCGTCGATATCCGCGTCCGTAAGAACCGCGCCGGCGTCCGGGTGCTTCGCCAGAATGTCCTTCAGCGACTGAAGGTTCGTCTCGACCTCGCTCTTGTCCGCGGCATCCAGCTTGTCGCCGGCGTTCTTCATCGCGTCCTCGACCTGGAAGACCAGGCTGTCTGCCTCGTTCCTCGCGTCGATGCCTTCCTTGCGCTTTCTGTCCTCGGCCTCGTACTGCTGGGCCTCCTTCACGGCGCGGTCGATGTCGGCGTCCGACATATTGGAGCTCGCGGTGATCGTGATGTGCTGCTCCTTGCCCGTGCCGAGATCCTTGGCGGAGACGTTGACGATGCCGTTGGCGTCGATGTCAAAGGTCACCTCGATCTGGGGCACGCCTCTCCTTGCGGGCGGGATGCCGTCCAGACGGAACTGGCCGAGGGACTTGTTGTCCCTGGCGAACTGACGCTCGCCCTGGAGCACGTTGATGTCGACGGCCGACTGATTGTCCTGGGCCGTGGAGAAGATCTGGCTCTTCTTGGTCGGGATCGTGGTATTTCTCTCGATCAGCTTCGTCGCGACGCCGCCGAGGGTCTCGATGGAGAGCGAAAGCGGCGTGACGTCAAGAAGAAGAATGTCTCCCGCTCCCTTGTCGCCGGCGAGCTTGCCGCCCTGGATCGAAGCGCCGAGAGCGACGCACTCGTCCGGATTGAGGTTCTTGCTGGGCTCCTTGCCGGTCAGGGCGCGGACGCGGTCCTGAACGGCCGGGATACGGGTGGATCCGCCGACGAGAAGGACCTTCGTCAGATCCGAAGCCGTAAGTCCGGCGTCGGAGAGAGCCTTCTGCACCGGAGCGACGGTTCTCTCGACCAGGTTCCTGGTCAGTTCGTTGAACTTGGCCCTGGTGAGGTCCATGTCGAAATGCTTCGGATTGCCGTCCACAGCGGTGATGAACGGAAGGTTGATGTTGGTCGTCGTCGCGGTGGAAAGATCCTTCTTGGCCTTCTCCGCGGCCTCTCTGATTCTCTGAAGCGTCGTGCTGTCCTTCGAGAGATCGACGCCTTCCTTCTGCCGGAAGTCCTCGATCATGTAGTTTGTCAGGACGTTGTCGAAGTCGTCGCCGCCGAGGAAGCTGTCGCCGTTGACCGCCAGAACCTCGATGACGCCGTCGCCGATCTCGATGATGGAGACGTCGAAGGTGCCGCCGCCGAGGTCGTAGACCATGATCTTCTGGTCGCTCTCATTGTCGAGGCCGTAGGCCAGGGCCGCCGCCGTCGGCTCGTTGATGATACGCTTGACTTCCAGGCCGGCGATCTTGCCGGCGTCCTTGGTGGCCTGTCTCTGGGCGTCGTTGAAGTACGCCGGAACCGTGATGACGGCCTCCGTGACCTTCTCGCCGAGATACGCCTCCGCGTCCGTCTTGAGCTTCTGCAGGATCATCGCGGAGATCTCCTGGGGCGTATAGCTCTTTCCGCCCGCCGTGACCTTCTCGCTGGTGCCCATCTTTCTCTTGATCGAGGAGATGGTGTTGTCCGCGTTGATGACGGCCTGGTGCTTCGCCAGATCGCCGACCAGACGGTCGCCGTTCTTCGTGAAGGCCACCACCGACGGCGTCGTCCTGGCGCCTTCCGCGTTGGCGATGACGGTGGGCTGTCCGCCCTCCATCACTGCCACGCAGCTGTTCGTTGTTCCGAGGTCAATGCCGATAATTTTGCTCATAATAAACTCCTCCTGGTAATGTTTTCTGAATCATGCTGATATAGGGAAATGCGCGCGGCCGGTCAGTTGGCGACCTTCACCATGCTGTGCCGCACGACGGCATCCTTGTATGTGTAGCCCCTCTGGAGATCCTCGGCGACGACGCCGGCCCCGAGATTCTCATCCTCCACATGCATCACCGCGTTGTGGTAGACGGGGTCGAAGGGCTGTCCCGCCGCTTCGATCGGTTTGACGCCGATATCGTCCAGTGCTTTCTCGAACTGCCGGAGAATCCGGTCCATTCCCTGGGCGAAGGGATCGTCCTTCGACTCCTCCGGCACCGCCGCGATGCCTCGCTCCAGGTTGTCCAGCACGGGGAGAATCTTGTTCATGACGTCCTTCACCGCGTAGGTGTAGATGTCGGCCTTCTCCTTCTCCGTGCGCTTCCGGTAATTCTCGTATTCGGCGAGGGTTCTCATGTACCGGTCGCGGATCTCGGCGATCTCCGCGTCTTTTTTGGCCAGCTCCTTCTTGTCTCTCCTTCCGAAGAGGCCCTTGGGCTTTGTTCCGGCGCCGCTCTCGCGGGCTTCCCCGTCCTTCTCCTCCGCGGCGTCTTCCCCGGCGTCGGATCCGGCGTCCTCCGCGGCGTCTTCCACCGCTCCGGCCGTCTCCTCACCTTCGGGCTGCGTCCCGGCCGCGTCCTCTTCGGTCGCCGCCTCTTCTCCCGCGGGAATCCCGGCCTCCGCCTCGTCTACTTCGTTTTCCAGCTTCTCTCTCTCATCCAGTTCCACGGTAACGATTTACCTCGCTTTCTATTGTTCTGCGGTATCTCCCGGCCCGCTTCCGAAGGCTTTTCCGAGAGCTTCCTTTACGTTCTTCAGGTTGTCCATGACCTTCTCGTAATCCATTCTCTTGGGACCGATGATGCCGATCGTTCCCTTCATGCCGTCTCCCATCTCGTAGGTGGCGGTCACGACGCTGCAGTCCTTCATCGACTCGATGGGACTCTCCTCGCCGATGTATACCTGGATTCCGGCGTCGCCCTCTTCCCGGGTTTCACTGGAAATAAACCCGGCGAGGCCGTCCTTCTCCTCCAGCGTGGAGATCAGCCTGCTGGCGCTCTCGCTGTCGGCGAGCTCGGGATACTTGAAGATGTTGTTCGCCCCGCTCGTATAGATCTGCATGTTCTCGTCGGTCTCGGCGCGGATCACCTCGGCGATGGTATCCAGTACCTCTCCGACGATGGCGCTGTGTATGCCCGCCTCCTCCTTGACGTTGGAGATCAGGCCCAGATTGATATCCGCCAGCGTGAGGCCGTTGAACCGGGTGTTGAGCAGCAGGTTGAGCTTCAGCACCTGCTCCTCGGAGATGTCGTCGTTGAGATCGATCAGGTGGTTCTTCACGATATTGCCGTCGATCACGACGACGTTGAGAAGCTGTCTCGGCGCCAGCCTGGAGAGCTGGATGAATTTCACCTTGTTTCCCTTGTAGGACGGGGCCGAAAGCATCGCGGTGTAATTCGTGTTGCTGGCCAGAAGCCTGACCACTTTCTTCAGCATCTCCTCCAACCGGGCGGTCCTGGCGATCATCAGGCTGTTCATCGCGCTGACCTCGCCGGTTTTCTCGCTGACGAGGCGGTCGACGTACATCCTGTAGGCCTTGTCCGTCGGAATTCTTCCGGCGGAGGTGTGAGGCTGGATGATGTAGCCCATCTCCTCGAGATCGGACATCTCGTTCCGGATCGTGGCGGAACTCAGGTTGAGATCCGTGTACTTCGATATTGTCCTGGATCCCACCGGTTCCCCGGTCTTCAGATACGTCTGAATGATCGCGTTCAATATCGTCGTCTTTCTTGAATCGAGCTCCAAACTTCCGCCTCCTTTCCGGTTATTAGCACTCAGTTGTTTGGAGTGCTAATATCTAATTGAGAATATACACCCGACCAAAACCAATGTCAACATAATTTTCCGGGAATCTCAGAAGTTTCCTCCGGCCTCACATCTGGTGCCTCACCACCGCGTACTCGTCGCCGCTGCGGTAGTAGGGGCACTCGTTGACCGGGGACGTGTAGAAGCGGACCGCCTCGTCCTCATCCATGTCCACGCCGCAGAACCAGTCCTCTTCCTCCTCGTCGTATTCCAGATTCGCGCAGCTGTCGCAGATATTTCCCGCCATCGTTCACCTCACGCCTTTCCGCCCCGGTTGTATCTTCTCTTCTTATTATAGGATTTGTACGTATGCTTCGGCTGGATCTTCTCCTGCGCCCGGTTCGCCGCGCGGATCTGCCGCTCGGTCTCCGAGGCGTCCTCCAGGTTCTGCTTCAGCGAGACCATCCGGTCCCTCAGCTCCGCGGCCATCTCGAAATTGAGCTCCGCCGCCGCTGCCCGCATCTGCTTCTCCACCTTCAGGATGAGATCCTCCAGCTCCTCCCGGCTCATGTCCTCGGGTTCCTTTCCGAGATTCTTCTCGGTCTCCGCCACCGCCTTTGAGGTGGAGATCAGGTCCCGCACCGCCTTGCGGATCGTCGTGGGCGTGATGCCGTGCTCCTCGTTGTAGCGGAGCTGGATCTTCCTTCTGCGCTCCGTCTCCCCGATCGCGCGTCTCATCGAGTCCGTCATCACGTCGGCGTACATGATCACCCGGCCCTCGGAATTTCTGGCGGCCCTGCCGATGGTCTGGATCAGGGAGGTCTCCGATCTCAGGAAGCCCTCCTTGTCCGCGTCCAGGATCGCGACCAGGGAGATCTCGGGAATATCCAGGCCCTCCCGGAGGAGGTTGATGCCGACCAGGACGTCGAACACGTCCAGCCGCATGTCCCGGATGATCTCGGTGCGCTCCAGGGTGTCGATATCCGAGTGGAGGTAGCGCACCCGGATCCCGACGTCCTTCATGTAATCCGTCAGGTCCTCCGCCATGCGCTTCGTGAGGGTCGTGATCAGGACCTTCCGCCCCTGCTCCGTCTCCCGGTTCACCTCCCCGATGAGGTCGTCGATCTGTCCCTTCACCGGGCGGACGTCGACCTCGGGATCCAGAAGCCCGGTGGGACGGATCACCTGCTCCGCCCGCAGCATCTCGTGGGCCTCCTCGTAGGGGCCGGGGGTCGCCGAGACAAACAGGATCTGGTCGATCCGCTCCTCAAATTCTCCGAAGCTTAAGGGCCGGTTGTCCAGCGCGCTGGGCAGACGGAAGCCGTAGTCGACCAGCGTCGTCTTGCGGCTCCTGTCCCCGCTCCACATCGCCCCGATCTGGGGAATCGTCTTGTGGGACTCGTCGATGATGATCAGAAAATCATTCCTGAAGTAATCGATCAGGGTGTAGGGGGGCTGTCCCTCCTGCCTTCCCGTCAGGTGTCTCGAGTAATTCTCGATGCCTGAGCAGACCCCCGTCTCCCTCATCATCTCCACGTCGAAGTCGGTCCGCTCCTCGATTCTCTGCGCCTCGATCAGCTTGTCGTTCGCCCGGAAGAAGCGCACGCGCTCCTCCTTCTCCTCCTCGATGGCGGCGCAGGCGGCGCTCATCCGGTCCTCGGGAACGACGTAGAACGAAGCGGGATAGATGGGCGCGTAGCTCAGGACGGCGAGCACCTCGCCCGTCAGAAGATCGATCTTCGAGACTCTCTCGATCTCGTCCCCGAAGAACTCCACCCGCAGGGCGTACTCGTTGACGTCCGCGGGAATCAGCTCCACGGTGTCTCCCTTGACCCGGAAGGTCCCGCGGTGAAAATCCATCTCGTTCCGCTCGTACTGCATCTCGATGAGCTCCCGGATCAGGACGTCTCTCTCCTTCTCCATGCCCGGCCTCACCGAGGTCATCATGTTCATGAAGTCCTCCGGCGCGCCGATGCCGTAGATGCAGCTGACAGAGGAGACGATGATCACGTCCCTGCGCTCACTGAGCGAAGAGAGGGCCGAGAGCCTCAGCTTGTCGATCTCGTCGTTGACGGACGAGTCCTTGGCGATGTAGGTATCGGACTGGGGCACGTAGGCCTCGGGCTGATAGTAGTCATAATAGGAAACAAAATACTCCACCGCGTTTTTCGGAAAGAATTCCCTGAACTCACTGTAGAGCTGGGCGGCGAGGGTCTTGTTGTGGGCGATGATGAGGGTCGGCTTGTTCAGCTTCGCGATCACATTCGCCATGGTGAAGGTCTTCCCGGAGCCGGTGACGCCCAGCAGCGTCTCGCTCTGATTTCCCTCGAGGAAGCCCGCCGTCAGTTTTTCGATCGCCTCGGGCTGATCGCCGGTCGGCCTGTATTCCGATACCAGTTCAAAATGATCCATATGCCGTATCTCCGATCTGAACCAGGGATCTCTTCACCGCCGGATTTTCGGCCGGCTCCCCGCCGGATCCGTTTTCCCTTCGATGAGAGAAAACAGGCGGATTTCCCCGCCTGCGTCACTTTTCCGTATGCTGCCGCCGGACCGTCCCTTCCCTCCGGGACGTCCGGGCGCAGATGTCTGTTCCTTCTGAATCATAAAACCGTCCCGGCGGCGCCGTCACACCTTCAGGTGCTTTCTGATCATCATGACGGAACCGATCAGGCCGATGCCGACCGCGATGCCGAAGCTCAGGGGCACCAGATACCGGAACACCGTGGAGACGTCCAGGAGCACGCCGTCCATGGAGCTCATGAAGCCGAATCTTGTGAGCAGCCTGGAGACCAGCACCTGATAGGAGAACCACAGTATCACGAGGGGAATCACACAGCCGATCACGCCCAGCAGAATTCCCTCGACCACGAAGGGCGCCCTGACAAAGGAGTCCGTCGCGCCGATCAGCTTCATGATCCCGATCTCATTTCTTCTGACCGAGATGCCGACGCTGACCGTATTGGAGATCAGAATCACCGCCACGACGAGGAGAATGCCGATGATCGCGATGCAGGAATAGGTGAAGAGACGGTTGAAGCTCTTCAGGTTCCTGGCGGCCCCGGAGCTCTGGTTCACCTTCCTCACGCCGTTGATCCTCTGGATCCGCTCCACCACGTAGTCCTGGTTTTCAATGTGATCCACCAGGACGGTGAAGCTGGAGGAATTGGCCAGCGGGTTGTCCTTGAAGCCCTCCGCGAGGGATTCGTTTCCCTCCAGGTACTCCGCTTTGTATTCCTCCCAGGCGTCGTCGGCGGAGAGGTAGCTGATCTCCGAGACGTGCTCGATCTTCGAGATCTTCCTGCCGATGTCGATGATGCCGGCGTCGTCGGTGCCGGTCTCGAAGAACACCGTCACGCCGACCTTCTGCTCAAGATCCTCCCTGACCGCGTTCACGTTCATGATGATGGATACAAAGGCTCCCAGGAGAAAGATGCTCGTCGTCATGGTCGCGATCGAGGCGAGCGAGAACATTCTGTTTCTCGCGATATTCCTGAATCCCTGTACCGTCTGGTATCCGATTGAGCGTAATTTCACGTTGATTGACCTCCGTTATAGAACCGGCGCGGCGCTGTCTCACGCCTCGGCGTAGCTTCCTTCCTCCACATCTCTCGCGATCGTGCCCTGGCGCATGGTGATCACCCTCTTGCGGAATTCGTTCACCAGCTCCCGGTTGTGCGTCACGACGAGGACCGTCGTGCCGTGGGCGTTGATCTCCTCGAGCAGGCTCATGATCTCAAAGGAATTTCTGGGATCGAGATTGCCCGTCGGCTCGTCCGCCAGAAGGATCGCCGGATGGTTGACGATCGCCCGGGCGATGGCGACTCTCTGCTGCTCGCCTCCGGACAGCTGGCGGGGAAGGCTCCGGTATTTTCCGGCCAGGCCCACCTCCTTCAGCGCCTCAGGCACCCTCTTCCGGATCAGCCGGCCGGGGGCCTCCACCGCGTGCATGGCGAGGGCGACGTTGTCGTAGACGTCCATCTCCTCGAGGAGACGGAAATCCTGAAACACCGTCCCGATCCTTCTGCGGTACTGGGGAATCCTGCTCCGCTTCAGGGTGTTGAGGACCCGCCCGTTCACGGTGATGATCCCCTGGGTCGGCTCCAGCTCCTTCAGCAGAAGCCGGATCAGCGTGGACTTTCCGGAGCCGCTGTCCCCCACCACGAAGACGAACTCCCCCTTGTCCACGTGCAGGGATATCTCGTCGACGGCGGGCTGGCCTTTTTCATATTGTTTGCTGACACGGTCAAGATCGATCATGTTCGTCCTCCCTCTGTCTCAGGCCGCGCGGACACCGCGGCGGGGTTGTATCCGTAAAAATGGACAGTCGCATCTCTCCTTCCGGGGAAACGATGCAGCTGTCCATCTGATATACCATATTTTCAGTTAAGTTTCAATACTCCAGCGTCTCCATATATTTCATATATTTCACGACCATGAGGGCGATCTTGAAGGTGATCGCGTCGTCGAACACCCGGAGATCGAGGCCCGTGCTCTTCTGGAGCTTGTCCAGACGGTAGACCAGCGTATTGCGGTGAATATAGAGCTGCCTTGACGTCTCGGAGACGTTGAGCGAGTTCTCAAAGAACTTGTTGATCGTCGCGAGGGTCTCCTCATCGAAGTCGTCCGGGGACTTCTCCGTGAAGATCTCGCGGATGAACATCTTGCAGAGCGGAATGGGAAGCTGATAGATCAGTCTTCCGATGCCGAGCTGGCTGTAGGCGATGACGTTCTGGTCCTCGAAGAAGATCTTTCCCACGTCCAGAGCCATCCGCGCTTCCTTGTAGGAGCGGGAGACCTCCTTGATCTCCGTCACGGCGCTTCCGTAGGCGACGTGGACGTTTCCGTGATCCCCTTCCTCCAGGGTCCGGATCACCGTGTCGGCGATCTCCGCCATCTTCTCGGGGCCGTCCTCGCCGGACAGCTCCTTGATGATGATGATATTCTTCTCGTCGACCGCCGTGATGAAGTCGTTCTTCGACTTGGAGAAGATGTTCTTCACCGTCTCCAGCGTGCTGTAATCCTTGCTCTGCTCGGATTCGAGGATGTAGACGACCCGGCGGGCGTCCGCGGCGATGTGAAGCCGCTTGGCGCGGTTGTAGACGTCCACGAGAAGAAGGTTGTCCAGAAGCAGGTTCTTGATGAAGTTGTCCTTGTCGAAATGCTCCTTGTACGCGATCAGCAGATTCTGGATCTGGAACGCGGCGAGCTTTCCGATCATGACGGTATCCTCCCCGCCGGTGGCGAGGACGACGTACTCGAGCTGGTAGTCATCGTAGACCTTGAAGTAGCGTGTGTCGCGGATCTCCTGCGAATCGGCCTGTGATTCCGCAAAGCTGACAATATCGCTCTTCGTCACGGTAACGTCGTCGCGGGTCGAGGCCACGACCGTTCCGTCGAGATTGACAATGGTCAGATCACATTTCGAGATCGCCCGGATCCCGTTCACCGTATCCTGAAGCACGAGGTTCGATATCATGAAGAAACTCCCTTCCGATGACAGCTGAATAGACAGCCGGATTCTGATCGTATGAGACAGATTTTTGTATAAATCTCATCAATATTACAAGTAATTATACGGCATTTTCTACAAAAATAAAAGAAAAATCTCTCATACTTTTCAACGCGGGTCCCGGACGGCCCGGAGTCCGCGGGCGATGCCTTCAGATCTCGAAAAGCAGGTCCGCGTAGCTCGGAATCGGCCACAGATCCTTGTCGGTGATCATCTCGGCGCGGTCGACCGGGCTTCTGAGCGCCGCCATGGCGGGAATCACCCTGTCGCGGCAGGCGACGGCCTGGGACCTGCCGGGCAGAAGCTTCTCGGTCTCCTTCGTCACGTCCTCCAGCGCCTCGCAGGCCTTCTGGGCCTCCTCCAGCAGCCCCGTCAGGGTGCGGAGACGCTTCATCTGGACGTCCGCGCTCACCCCGAGGGCCGCCACGGCCCCGGCGGATTCCGCGATCCGGCCGGCACAGCGCATCATCGCGGGAAGCAGCTGCTTCCCGGCCATCTCGAGCATGGTCCTGGCCTCGATCAGGATGTCCTTCGAATAGGTCTCGTACTTGACCTCGCTGCGGCTGATCAGCTCCTTCTCCGAGAACACGCCGAACCGCTCGAAGAGAGCGACGGATTTCTCCGTCGTGAGGGAAGGCACGGCGTCCACAAAGGAGGTGATGTTCGGCAGGCCTCTCCGCTTCGCCTCCGTGACCCAGGACTCCGAGTAGCCGTTTCCGTTGAAGATGATTCGCTGGTGCTGCGCGGCGTAGTCCTTGATGAGGTCGTGGACCGCCAGATCGAAGCCTTCCTCTCCGGCCTCCTCGAGCCTGTCGCAGGCGTCGCGGAACGCCTCGGCCACGATGGTGTTGAGCACCACGTTGGGGCCGGCTACCGAATCCCTGGAGCCGACCATGCGGAATTCAAACTTGTTTCCCGTAAAAGCGAAGGGCGAGGTGCGGTTCCTGTCCGTCGCGTCCTTGCTGATGTTGTTGAGATACGACACGCCCGTCTCCAGCTTTCCGCTGTCCTTCGCCCTGGCCGCGTGGCCGGTGGAGGCAAGCTGGTCGATGACGTCCTCCAGCTGCTCGCCCAGGAATACGGAGATGATGGCGGGCGGCGCCTCGTTGCCGCCGAGCCTCAGATCGTTTCCGACGTCCGAGGCGGACTCCCTGAGAAGATCCGCGTGCCGGTCCACCGCCCTGAGGATACAGGTCATCACGAGGAGGAACTGGATATTCTCGTGAGGCGTCTTCCCCGGCTCCAGGAGGTTGATGCCGTCGTCCGTCATCAGGGACCAGTTGTCGTGCTTGCCGGATCCGTTCACCCCGTCGAAGGGCTTCTCGTGGAGAAGGCAGCGCAGGCCGTGCCGCGTCGCGACGCGCTTCAGCGTCTGCATGATGATCTGGTTGTGGTCGACGGCGACGTTGACCTTCTCGTAGATCGGCGCCAGCTCGTGCTGCGCCGGAGCCGCCTCGTTGTGCTGGGTCTTGGCGGGGACGCCCAGTCTCCAGAGCTCCTGGTTGACCTCCTGCATATAGGAGGCGATCCTGGATTTGAGGGTCCCGAAATAATGGTCGTCGAGCTCCTGGCCCTTGGGGGCCTTCGCCCCGAACAGCGTCCTCCCCGTGAAGACGAGGTCCATGCGCTGCAGGTACTTGTCGCGGTCGATGATGAAATATTCCTGCTCGGGTCCCACATAGGGCGTCACCCGGCGGGAGGTCGTGTTGCCGAACAGCCGGATCAGGCGGAGGGCCTCCCGGTTGACGGCCTCCATCGATCTGAGCAGCGGCGTCTTCTGGTCGAGGGCCTCGCCGGTGTAGGAGCAGAAGGCCGTCGGTATGCAGAGCGTGGCCCCGCCCTCGTCATGGCGGACAAAGGCCGGGGAGGCGCTGTCCCAGATCGTGTATCCCCTCGCCTCGAAGGTCGCCCGAAGGCCCCCCGAGGGGAAGGACGACGCGTCGGGTTCGCCCTTGATCAGCTCCTTGCCGGAGAGGCTCATCAGCACCTTTCCGCTGGGCAGCGGGGCCGTAATAAAGGAATCGTGCTTTTCCGCCGTCACGCCCGTGAGGGGCTGGAACCAGTGCGTAAAATGCGTGGCGCCCTTCTCGATGGCCCACGCCTTCATCTCGTGGGCGACCGTGTCCGCCGTCTCGGGAGACAGCTCCGTGCCGTCCTCGATATTCCGCCTCAGTGCCTCGTAGACCTTCTTGGGAAGTCTCTGGCGCATCACGGCGTCGTTGAACACGTCTTCTCCGAAAGTCTCCTGTACGCTGACCACGCGTTCTTCCATCTGTTTTTCCTCCAGGTACGCCGGTCCGTATCCGGCCGGCGCGGGTGCCGGTCCGCCCGGCCCCGTCTCCGAACAACTGCTTCCTGCGGACCTCCGCTGCCTCACTGCTCCAGCATGATGCGGATCTGTCTCGTCTTGTTCTCGATCCTCACGTCGGAAAACGATCCTCCGTACTCCCCGTCGAAGGTCCAGGGGATCTCCTTCGCGCACTGCAGCTCGATCCAGTCCGTGCGGATGTAATCGATGAGATCCGTGTCGTAGTTTCCGGTCAGCAGACACCCCGCGATCTCCTGCATCTCGATGATGTTTCTGGGATTGTGGACCAGCGTCACCTCAAAGACCCCGTCGTCCAGCTCCACGTTCTTCCCGGTGATTCTCATGCCGCCGATGGAGACGGAATTGGAGACCATCCCGTAGATATAGTCCCGCTGCATCGAGCGCTGGGACGTATTCACGCGCATCATGTAGGACTTCAGATCGCCGAGCCGGCGCGCGGCCTCGATGAGATACGCCACATGGCCGAGGGCGTTCTTCATGTCCTGGTTGGTGCGGTAAGCCACGTCCGTGAACGCGCCGAAGGCCGCCACGTAGATGAAGACCTCGTCCTTGTTGAAGAGGCCGATGTCCACCGGCTTCGGCCTCCCGCCCAGGATGCTCCCGACCGCCTCCATGACGTTGAAGGAGATGCCCAGGCTTGTCGCGAAGTCATTGGTCGAACCGACGGGAATATATCCGATGGGAATGTCGTTTCCCGAGCGGACGAGGCCCGTCACGATCTCGTCCAGCGTTCCGTCTCCGCCCGCCGGCACGAGCATGCAGTACTCGTCCCTCAGCTTCATGACCCTTCTGGTGGCGTCCCCCGCGCTCTGGGTCGGATACACCTCGACCGCGTAGCCGGCCTTCGTAAACAGGTCAATCACGCCCGGCAGATGATGCAGGAACTGTCCCTTGCCCGCCTTCGGATTATAAATCAGAAGAATTCGATTCGTCATCGCTTCGAAATCCTCTCCTTTTCAAGTTCGGTATATCATGCTATGATACACCATGTTTCTTCTCACGGCAAATAGTTTCCTCAATACGAAGGACCTCCCATGATGAAAAAAACAGTGCTTATTACAGGCGGCGGAAGCGGCATCGGCCGCGCCGCGGCGCTCCGTTTCGCCCGCGAAGGGATCTACCGCGTCGTCATCGCGGGGAGACACGCCTCCATGCTCGAGGAGACCCTCGCCCTTCTCCGTGACGCCGGCGCCGGCGGCGCGGAGGCCTTCGTCTCGGACCTCTCCTCGGAGGAGAGCGTGCGGAGTCTGATCGCCGCGGCGGGCAGCGTCGATATCCTGATCAACAACGCGGGGACCACCTCCGCCGGCCTGCTCCAGGACATGTCTCTTGAGGAATGGGAGCGGATCCACGCGGTCAATCTGACGGGGGCGTTTCTGACCATGCGCGAGGTCATCCCGAAGATGCTCCGCCGGGGAGGCGGTTCCATCGTCAACGTCTCCTCCGTCTACGGAAACGGCGGCGGAGCGCTTGAGGCGGCCTACTCCTCCAGCAAAGGCGGCATCAACGCCCTCACGAAGGCCGCCGCCAGGGAGCTCGCCCCCAGCGGGATCAGGGTGAACGCGGCGGCGTTCGGCGCGATCGACACCGCCATGAACGACCGGCTGACGCCCGCCGAGAGGGAAGCCCTCTGCGGGGAGATCCCCCTGGGAAGAATGGGAACGCCGGAGGAGGCCGCGGAGCTGATCTACGGGATCGCCGTCCTGTACACCTATATGACGGGTCAGATCGTCACGATGGACGGCGGATGGATGAGCTGAATCCCGGTTTCCGGGCTGTCCGCGCCGCTCTCCGGAGGCCGTCGCCCCGCTTCGGAAATTGTCACAGACTTCTCAATTTCGAAACACAATTTCTCCACAATTTTTTATGAAAATGGCTTCAGTGCAAGGGAAACGAAGACAAGGAATTCTCCCCGAAGCACAGGTCAGAAAACGCCGGACCGAAGAAGCATCGGTCCTCATCCGGCGAAAAGAATAAGAAAGACGGAGGTAATGATCATGAAGATGTGGAAAAAGATCGGAGCAGCGATAGCACTCACGGCCTGCACGGGCCTTCTCGGCGCGGGAGTCATCACCAGCGCGGAGGACGCGGCGGAAACCCAGGAGGCTGAGGTCGAAAACGAGACCGACGGGGAGGACGTCAACGAAGTGGTGGAAAAGCTCGGCGGAGAGCTGAAGGACGATTCCGTGAAGACGATTCAGGAGGTATGCCGGGAGGCGATGCCCGCGATGGTGGCGATCACCAACACCACCGTCGAGGAAGTCCAGAACTACTTCCGCGGCGACCCGTTCGACTTCTTCGGATACGGATTCTTTGATTACTACGGCGGCCGCGATTACAACAGCCAGCCCCAGACAAGGGAAAGCGTCAGCATGGGATCCGGCGTCATCATCTCCATCAAGGAGGATGAGATCCTGATCGCCACCAACGAGCACGTGGTCAACGGCGCGACCACCCTCTCCGTCGCCTTCATCGACGACTCGGCCGCCCCGGCGGAGATCGTCGGCAGCGACGCGAAGCACGACCTCGCGGTCATCAAGGTCCAGATGGACGAGCTGACGGACGAGACGAAGGAAGCGATCGGCGTGATCCCGTTTGGTTCCTCCGCTGATCTGGAGGTCGGCGAGTCGGTTGTCGCCATCGGCAACGCCCTCGGCTACGGCCAGTCGGTTTCGTCCGGCATCGTCAGCGCCCTCAACCGTTCCCTGGTCTCCCGCGACTCCCTGACCGGAGCCGTCGAGCAGACAGACGGCATGATCCAGACGGACGCTTCCATCAACCCCGGCAACTCCGGCGGCGCCCTCCTGAATCTCAAGGGTGAGCTCATCGGAATCAACTCCGCGAAGTATGCCGACACCATGGTGGAAGGCATGGGCTACGCGATCCCGATCGACACGGTGGAACCCATCGTGACCGATATCGCGAACGGCAAGAATCCGGATGAAGAAGGATATACCAACGACGACGGTTCCGTGAGACTCGGCGTCACCGTTACGACGATCACTGAGGAATTCAAGGAATCCTACGCTCTTCCCTACGGCGTCTACGTCGTGGAGGTGCAGGAAGGAAGCCCGGCCGATTACGCGGGCGTCGAAAGCGGCGACATCATCACCGCCATCGACGACACAGCCATCACCACCGTCGAGGAGCTGAAGGCGGCCCTGCTCAACTATTCCGAAGGCGACTCCGCAAGGCTCACGATCAGCCGTCAGAGCAGCCACGGCTCAGGATCCTTCGACAACAGCTTCGAGACAGGCACGCTCACCGTGACCTTCGGCGACAGCGGAGAATACCACATGGCGGCGTAAGCAGCGCACCGGCATAACGGACGCACCGAATAAGATGTTTATAGAAAGGATGCCCGGCGGAACAATCCGCCGGGCATCCTTTTGTCTTCTTCTCTGTCATCCTCCTGCGGTGACGGCGCGCCGGGAACCACCGGGAAACCGCCGGGGTCCGCCGTGGAACCGCCGGGAAACCGCCGGGGTCCGCCGGTCATCAGACCTGAATGCTGACGGAGCTTCCGCCGCTGCGCTCCTTGGTCACGATGATCTGTCTGTCGATTTTTTCCTTCAGCTCTGTGACGTGAGAAATGATTCCCACCAGCCGGCGGCTCTCCGCCAGGTCCGCCAGGGCGCCCAGGGCCTGCTGCAGAGATTCCTCGTCGAGGGATCCGAAGCCTTCGTCCACGAACATCGTATCCAGCCGGATTCCTCCGGCGGACGACTGAATCTCATCCGAAAGGCCCAGGGCGAGCGACAGGGACGCCTTGAACTGTTCCCCGCCGGAGAGCGATTTCACGCTTCTTTCGCTGCCGTTGTAGTGATCGATCACGTCCAGATCCAGTCCGCTCTGGCTCTTCCTGTCCGCCGCCGTTTCCCGGCGCTTCAGCTCATACTGGCCGCCCGACATGATCATGAACCGCGTGTTCGCCCGGGCGATGATCCGGTCAAAATAGGTCATCTGGATGTAGGTCTCCAGCATGATCTTCTCTTTGCCCGGGACGCCTCCGTTGGCGGTATCGGAGAGGGACTGCATCCACGCCAGGTGCTTCTCGGCCTCCGAGATCTCCTTTGACCGCCGCGCGAGGATGGCGCGGATGTCAAGGTTGGTATGGAGGCGCGACGTGACGGCCGTCTCCTCCGCCCGGAGTTCCGCGCGTTTTCCCTCCAGCGCCAGCTTCTTCGCCTTCTCCGTCTCCGGGTCAACGGCGGTCCTGTCCTCCAGGCGTTTCTCCGCGTCCGCCGCTCTTGCCTGCAGGGCCGTCACCTCCTTCAGCCCGGCATCATAGGCCTCCCGCGCCGCGTTCAGCGCCTTCTCGATGCTTCCTGCCCCGTCGTTTCTCCTTGTGATCTCGGCGCGAAGTTCTTTTTTCGACGGGTACTTCAGGATGCGGTTCAGCTCTCCGAGCCGTCCGTCCGTTTCCCGAAGCTCTGTCTGCAGCCGGGCCGTCTCCTCCCGCAGATCCCCGACGCGCTTCGAGGAGCGCTTCTCCTTCTCCTCGTTCTCCGTGAGCAGCCGGCCGATTTCCTCTTTTCTAGCCATCCTCTTCTGTGCCAGCGCCAGCGCGGAGGAAAGTCCGGTCAGCTGACGGCTGACTTCCTCCTCCCGGGCGCCAATCAGCCCGTCGAGCTCCTCGGCGCCAAATTCGCCCAGCAGCTCCTCCGCCTGCCTCTTCAGCGCGTCCTGTCTCTCCTTCCGGGCGGCGTCGCACGCGCCGGCCGCCTTGCTCGCCTCGGCGGCCGCCTTCTCCGCCTTCTCCGCTGCCGCTTTCAGCGCCTTCAGCTCCGTCTCCGTCGGAGCGTCCGCGGATTTCTTCGCGATGCGCGGATGCAGGAGGGACCCGCAGACCGGACAGGGCTTTCCCTCCTCCAGCGTCTCCGCGATAATTCCGGCCTGCTCGTCGAGATAGGCGCGGTGACGCGCCTCATAAAGCGTCCGGCTTTCTTCCGCCCTCAGCTGCCGGTTCCGATAGTTTCTCTGCGCCTCGACGAGAGCCTCTTCCTTCTCCCGGCATTCACGCTGCGCGTCTCTCAGCTTTGAGAGAGCCCTCCGCTCCTTCTCCGCCGTCTCGATCCGGCTGGCCAGCTTCTCCTTCTCCGCTCCCGCGGACTCAAGGCTCTCCGCCTCCGCCTTCAGCTGACCGGCGGCGTTCTTCAGCGCTTCGACCGTCCGGACCTCCGCGTCAAGCGTCTCCCGGTGTCTTTCGATCTTCTCCCCGAGAGCGGCGTTCTTTGCCGTTTTTGTTTCCCGCTCGTCGTAGAGCGGCTCGTCCTTCGCGAGGGCGGCCGCTTCCTTCAGAAGGTTCTCCTTCTCCGGGACCCGGCTCTTCTGTCTCTCAAGCTCTTCCTTCACCGACGCCAGAAGCGGCGTCTTCTCCGCCAGCGCCGCGCGGTCCGCCCGAAGGGCGGCTTCCGTCCGCGCCTGTTCCTCCGCCTTTGCCAGAGCGCCGGTGACGACGCCCAGCTGACGGTCGGTCATCGCCAGCTCTTCCTTCAGCGCCGCCTCCCGCTTTTCGTCCTGGGAGACCAGCCGGTCCAGAAGCTCCATGATCTCCTCGGCCGTCAGACGGTCTTCCTTCGCCTTTTCCGCCTCGAGGGTAAGTACGTCCTCGCTGCCGCACTGAATGCGGCCGATATCCTGCCGGCTGCGGTCCTTCAGCAGTTCGCAGGCTTCTTTTATCTTCTTTGTCTCGCTGCGCAGCCGCTCCTGCACCGCCGCGTAATTCTGCGTGGAGAAAATCTTCTGGTAAATTTTCTTCCGCTCCTCCGTCGTGGCCAGCAGAAGCTTCAGGAAATCGCCCTGGGCGATCATCGCGATCTGCGTGAACTGGCTGCGGTCGATGCCCAGGATCCCGATGACCGCGCTGTTGACCTCCTTCAGCTTTGTCACGACCCGGCCGTCCGGATAGGTGAGTTCCGCGTTGGCCTTCTCGTCGGTGAATCCGCTGCCGCGCCTGTTCGGGCGCCGGTACTCCGGGTTCCGCCTCACCTTGTAGCGTTTTCCCCCGTATTCAAACACCAGCTCCGCCTCGGTCGGCGTAGCCGGATCCGCGTATTGTGAGCGCAGCATGCCGGCGCTGCGGTTGCTTCCGCTCGGCTCCCCGTACAGCGCGTAGGTGATGGCGTCGAAAATGGTGGTTTTCCCGGCGCCGGTATTTCCCGTAATCAGATAGAGGCCGCTCGTGCCGAACCTGTCGAGATCTATTACCGTTCTTCCCGCATACGGACCGAATGCGGATACCGTCAGTCTGATCGGTCTCATCGGTTTTCCTCCCACACGGTTTCCATCAGGCTGCGCATATAGGCCGCCTGCCCGGCCGACATCGGCCGGCCGTTCTGCTGTTCATAGAACTCCGCGAAGAGCTCCGGGGGCGTCCTGCGGTCCACGTCCGCCCCGCCGGCGAACACCGGGCTGTGCTGCGTCCGCTGATTGTCGTAATCCAGCTTCATCACGTATGGATAGATCACCCGGAGCTTCGCCAGGGCGTCCGGGACGTCCTCCTCGTCCGTCAGCGTAATGTGGACGTAGTCCTCCCGGTAGGTCGTGCCTTCATAGAAGCTCTTCCTCGTCACCTCGTCGTAGGTGCCCCTCAGCTCGACCATGTCCCGCATCGGCGCAAGAGGCACGCAGCGGACCGTGACGGAGCCTTTCTCCCGGAGCTCCACGACACTCACGGACTTCCGGTGGGACGCCTCGGAAAACGAGTATTTGAGCGGCGTTCCGCAGTAGCGGATCCGCTCCGACCCGATGTTCTGCGGGCCGTGGATGTGGCCCAGCGCCACATAATCCCACCCGTCGAAGACTGAGGCGTCCACGTTGTCGGCGCCGCCGACCGATTTCTCCTCCGACTCGGACCGCGCCGCGCCGGTCACGAACTGATGCGTGATCAGCACGTTCCGCTGGGACAGTTCCGGATTCATCTGCCGCACGGCGGTCCCCACCGCGTCCGTGAAGGAAGCGATCTCCTCCTCCGGGAAAAAACGCCGCACGTTCACCGGCTTGACGAAGGGCAGCATATAGAAATTCACCGGACCGAACTCATCCGTGAGCGTCACCGCTTCGACCCTCCCGCTGTAGACCGGGGACAGGTGAATGCCGCAAAGGTCGATCAGCCGGTTCGCGAAAGCAAGCCGCTCCGGCGAGTCGTGGTTCCCGCTGATCACGAAGGTCTGCACCTGCTTCTTCGCGAGCCGCACCAGAAAATCGTCGAACAGCCCGACCGCCTCGGCGGAAGGCACGGATTTGTCATAGACGTCGCCCGCGATCAGGACGGCGTCCGGCTTCTCCCCGTCGATCACGTTCAGTATTTTCATGAGAATATACTTCTGATCTTCCAGCATGGAAAACTCGTTGACGCGTTTTCCGAGATGGAGATCCGAAAGATGAATCAGTTTCATAGAAAACTCCTCCCGCCGGCGTCAGTTCTCTTCCGCGATATCATACACGAATACTTCATGGATCTCTTCCTCGTAGCCCTCATAGAAGCCGGAGGGCATTCCCGCGATGATCCTGGCTCCCCGGTTGTACAGAAGCAGAAACTGCCGCCGGTCCCCGTCGAAGGTCAGGCCTTCGATCTCGCCCTGCCGCGTCACGTCGTCGAAGGCTCGTTCGGGCGTGACGTCCCACGTCTCACGGTCCTCCGAAGGTTCTATCCTGTACAGATGGTCCGGCTCGTCGGCGTCCGCGTCCCCGTCGTCGCTCGTCACATACAGATTTCCTTCAAAGCACGCGATTCCCTGCAGCCATTTCGGCCCCGGCCGCATGTGCCGGCGTCCCTTGTATTCCCCTGTATCGAGGTCGTACAGATAGAGATACTCACTGGACACGTCGTCGATCCACGAGGTCATATACACCGTCCGGGTGACGGCGTCCACGGCGATGCCACTGCACTCCAGCTGCCCGGTGTCCGGGCGGAAGGGAAAGACTCTCTTCAGCTTCAGCGTATCTCCGTCATACACGGCGACCTGTATGTTCTTCCCTTCGCCGTCCATGAAATACTCCACGCCCAGATAGAGCTCGTTTTCAAAGACATCGATGTCGCCGATGTGGTTGACCTCCAGGTCGTAGCCGTCGAAGGGATCGGTATTTTCCGCGATCACATTCCAGCTGCCGTCATATTTCGTCAGCGTCCCGGAGCCGCTTACCCAGTAATACCCGTTTTCCGTACAGATCCCCTGCCTGCCCGCCGCCGGATGGACCTCCCTGAGCTCGCAGCGGAAAACCGGATTCTCCGCTCTGCCGGATCCGCACAGGAACAGGCTCAAGACAATACCGATAAGGATGACTGCTTTTCGAACCATTCCGGCCCTCCCCTGATCCTTTTTTCGGGCATCTGCCGGGCCTTCCCGGGCTGCCCTGACGGTCTTGCTCCGTCATTTACCTAAGATCTTATGCCTCCTTCGTCAGAAAGGCAAGCGCCCGTTCAAAGGCTTCGTAGTTTCCTGTCTCATAGTCCGCGCAGTAAACCGCGTATTCGATGGTTTCAAAGGCGTACCGGAACTCCTCCGTCATCTGCCGGAACACCTCCGCGACGACGTCGGGCGGATTTCGGAAGGCGCCGCACCCGAAGGCGCCGAGGATCAGGACCTCGTTCTCCTCCAGCGCGGCGACCTCAAAGATCCTTCTGATGCGTTTCTCCAGGAGCTTCCGAAGCTGCTCCCCGTCAATGCCGCGGCCGTCCTTCTTTTCGTAATCCCGGAGGTCCGGCGCCGCGCAGGTCAGCACATCCGTCTCATACCACGCCTCTTCGGGAAGCCTCTCCGGCGCGTCCGTGTCGCTCTTGAACACCGTGATCTTCGGCGTATAGATGATATCGTCGTTGTTAAGCGCATTCCCGGCCTCCCGGTGCGGCAGGTAGAACCGTGTCATCATCCGCGGGGTATCCAGCGCAAAATACAGCGTGCTGCACCTGCAGAGCGCTTCTTCCTGGGCGGAAGAGCCGTTCTTCACGCCTCCGCCCGGATTGACGGCGGAAGCGAAGTTCAGGACGCAGGTCTTCTTTCCGGCATACGCCCGGGCCGCTTCGAAGGATCTCTTCCCGGACAGGATGACCGACGCGGGGACCGCGTACGGATCCTTCCTCACCTCCGGAAGCACGTCTCCTTCCGGTATCAGCTTTCTCTGCCTGGTGGTTTCCCGTATGGATTCGCTGAGACGGGCGCTCTCTTTGCACGCGTCGGAAGTGTCCCTGAAAATCCGCACATTCCTCTCTCTCCGCTCAAAACGGCTCAGGTGCTGCACGGCTTTTCCTTCCGCCTGCGTCTCACAGAGGCGCTCGATCCACCCGCGCCTCCGGATCACCCGCAGCCACTCCCCGGGAATGTCTTCACAGCCGTAAAACAGTCCGGCAAGCCCGCCGCAGACGGCTCCGACGGTGTCGGTATCGTCTCCGAGATTCACCGCCGTCAGCAGCGCGTCCCCGAAGGTATTGGTTTTCAGCAGGGACCACACCGCGGCTTCCAGCGTGTCAACCACGTAGCCGGTGCTGCGGATCCCGGAGGACGGGACGTCCCGGAACGCATACAGATCCAGGAGTCTTCCGTAGTGGGAGAGCTCCGCCGCGCAGGACAGATTCCGCCGGTAGAAAGCGGCGCCTTCATCGATTCCCTGCTGCAGCGCTCCGATGAGATCCGCGTCCGCTCCGCGAACGTCCCGCTTTCCGCGAAGAATCGCCCGGATCATGAAGTAATATAAGCCGCAGGCGATCTTCGCCCGCATGTGGTTATGGGTGAGCCCGGAGACCTGATGAATGGCGGAAACCGCCTCCTCATCGGTCATTTCTCCCTTATTCTGCTGCTCATAGCAGTACAGGCACACCGGCAGGATCCGCATGAGGGATCCGTTTCCGTTGTCATACTCCATGCGCCCGCCGCACGTCCCGATGTCCCGTTCCTTCATGTACCGGGTAATCGCCTCGGTCGTCATCAGGCCGTTGTCAAAGGCCTCTCCGAAAGGCGTATATTCGCCTTCCGTCAGCCAGAGCGCGAAACGGAACATGATATCCGCCGGGTTGAGGCCCCCGTTTCCCTGAATACTGACGAGCGTCGCCAGCGTCAAACTGCTGTCGTCGGTCCAGGTGCCGACGGGCATATCATAGGTTCCGTGTCCGGTCATCGTCGTGACCGGATTGGCCGCGATCTCTTCCCGGCTCAGGAACTGAACCGGGCAGCCCAGGGCGTCGCCGGTGACGACGCCCAGAATTCCGTCTTTCCAGAAACTGTTTTTCACGTATAACCCCTCCCTCTCTGCAGACATAAGTCCCTTCCGGTATCCTTCACTCACGGTGACGCCTTCTGTAATCCTCGCGGAGCTCTTCCAGAACGCAGTCCTGGTCAAGACACTCGTTCATCCTCTCCGCCGACGGAGCGTTTCTCGCAATGCGGACCGCTTTTTCCATCGCCTCGTAGTGATACCTTGTCCCCACGCTGTCATGCTCCCAGCATGCGGCGCGGTTCGCATTGATCCCGATTCTCCCCGCCGCCGAGACAGCGTCGATGTTGGCGCCCAGGAACAGGAACTCCCAGTGATCCTTCTCTTTCCGCTCCTCGATCATCCGGCGCACCTTCTCATAACTGTAGGCGCGGCTTGCGTTCTCCATGCCGTCCGTCGTGATCATGAAAAGCGTCTTCTCCGGAACATCCTCCCCGCGGGCGTATCGGTGGACGTTCCCGATGTGGCGGATCGCCCCGCCGACGGCATCCAGAAGGGCCGTGCACCCCCGGACATAGTACTGGTTTTCGTTCATCGGCTCAACCTTCCGGATATCCACCCTGTCGTAAATGACTTCCGAGACGTCATCGAACAGGACGACCGAGACGTACGCCTCTCCTTCTTCCTTTTTCTGCCTGTCGATCATACTGTTGAAGCCGCCGATCGTATCCGCCTCAAGCCCGCTCATGGATCCGCTCCGGTCAAGAATCATCACCAGCTCCGTCAGTCCCTTTCTCATGTCTGTCCTCACTTTCTGCCGCGTCCGCGGCGGTTCCCCGTTTTCGTTTACCGTGAGGCCAGTATAGCAGGCGGCCAATAAAAAACGGTCGCCCGGAAAGCGACCGTCAGAAAACATGTTTCCTTACCAGATAAACGGGATCAGCCTGTGCTTCACTTTTTTCCTGTACGCCTCGTACCCCTGCAGTTCTTTTGTGAGGACCTGCTCCTCATTCCGGATCCGTTTTGCGATGATCGGGATGTAGCAGAGCATGATCAGGAAGGAGATCACAGATCCCAGTACCAGCGGCATGGCCAGGAACAGAACGAGCGTCGCCATGTACATCGGATGCCGCACGACGCCGTAAAGGCCGGTATCGATCACCTGCTGGTTCTTCTGCACTTCGATCGTCCGGGACAGATAGGTATTCTCCCGGAGAACTTCCGCACTGCCTGGATGAAAAGTTCTCTGTTCATTGCGGATCCCCCCTCGTTTCAGGACAGACTCACGGATGCGTCTGATGGATCGCGCCGCAGCTGTCCGGATCTTCCGCGGCGCTTCCTCAGAAGCTGTGCTCAACGAGCCATCTCTCCGCCTTTTTCACGAGCTCTGTGGCATCCGTTCCGTCTGAAAGGATGACCTTCTCCTCCGGCATGTCGCCGAAGAAATCCAGATGAGCTTCCTCCGCCACGGTATTTTTCAGATAGTTGTTGTCATCCGAAAACCCGGGATCCGGCTGAAGCTGGCACATGTTGTACGCCTCCAGGACTGCCGTCACAGGCGCACCGTGATAAGTAAGGCCCCGGTATTTCTCCAGATCCGCTCCGATCGGCCCGGCGTCCTTATAAAGCTTAACGAGCTCGTGAAGCTGTGCCATTTCATCTGCGCTCAGCGGCTCCAGATTCTGCACGCTGTTGATGTTGTCCTGCACCTGTTCCAGCGTGGACATACCGGACAGGTTGCAGATCACACCGTCGAAGCTGCCTGCATAGCGGATTGCCCAGGATGCGATGC
>CACYDL010000098.1 GCA_902773195.1 uncultured Lachnospiraceae bacterium | reverse complement strand
CTCGTAATCGGAGTCGTCCTCGTCGTAGTCCTCATCCTCGTAGTCGGAATCGTCCTCGTCGTAGTCCTCGTCCTCGTCGTAGCTCTCTTCCTCTTCTCTCTCCCTCTCGGCTCTCTGCCGGGCCGCTTCCTCTTCCGCCTCCCTGGCGGCTCTCGCGGCTGCCTCGGCGCGTCTCTGCGCCTCGAGCTCCTTTTCGTACTCAATCTGGCTGATGCGGGCATTTTCCTGCTCGATCAGGGAATACAGGGCGTTGGCGGTGCTTCTGGCCTCGGAGATCTGCCACTCATAGTCGTCGGATTCCGCCTGCTTCTGCTCGATCTGGGCGTTCAGCTGCGCGTTCTGCTCCTCGAGGGCCGCCTTCTGGGTCTCAAGCGTGGACTGCTCCGTCTCGAGCGTCGACTTCCTGGTCTCCAGCTCGCCCTTCAGCTTCTCCACTCTGGCGACCGTCTTCTTGACGGCGTTCAGCGCTTTGCGGTCCGCGTCCTGCACGGAGGAGGCGTACTCGGCCTTGTTGAAGAACTGGGTCAGATCGTTCGACTCGAGAACGGCGAGCATCCAGCCGGCGTCTCCGCCGTTTTCATAGATGTACTGAATGCGCTTCTCCATGTCCGCGTACTGCTTGTCGCGCTTCTTGATCGCCTTTTCGAGCTTTCTGGAGGTATTGCCGATCTTGACCTCGGTCTCGCCGATCTTGGTCTTGGTCGTCTCGATGCCGGCCTCGGCCTCGCTGATCTCCATCATGAGGTCGACCATGTCGGCGTTGAGGGTGCTGATCTGGGACTGGAGCTCCTCGCGTCTGGCAGCGAGATTGTCCGCCGTCACCTCGGCGCTGTAGGCCTCGTCGTAGTGGCGGCTCACAGAAGCGCGGAGATCGGATTCCTCGTCAGCAAAAGCGGAGGTCACCGGGGCCGCCGCCATCACTACAGAAAGCAGTATTGCCAAATGATTTTTCTTCATAACAGTCTTCCCTTCATCACAACTACGTCAAAGAGTATATCAAATCGTAACAAACAAATCAACAATCTTTTAAGAGATATTACGATTATGTTAACTGTTGATTATAATTTATTCATTTGTGACGATTCGGGGAAACTATGTTATATTGTTTGCCATGGATAAGAAAAAAGATCTGACGAAGGAACTGCTCGCAGACTGCTTCCGCGATCTGATGCTGACCGTATCCTTTGATAAAATCACAATTAAAATGATCACGGACCGGGCGGGACTGATCCGGCCGACGTTCTACAAGCATTTCCAGGACAAGTACGAGGTTCTGGAGTGGATCTTCCAGACGGACGTGGCCGACAGCGTCAACCTGCTCATCGACAACGGCATGGAATTCGACGCGGTCCTCATGTTCTGCCGCTGCCTCGAGAAAAATAAAAAATTCTACAGGAAGGCCTACCAGATGGAACCCGGCCCGAACTCCTTTGACAACATTCTCTCGCGGTACGTCTATTCCAGTTTTCTCCGGTCCGCCGCCAACAGAAACATCTCTCTGGAAAAAAAGGTTCCGGGCATCTCCACGGAGCAGATCGCCGCGTATTACTCCTACGGCCTGGTCTGCGGCATCAGGGACTGGATCGTCCTCGACTCGCCTCTCACCGCGGAGGAGCTGGCCTCCGCCTACCGCTTCCTGATGACCCACTCCATCTTCGACGTGATTTCCGTCTGAAGGACAGGCTTTCCGTCCGGTCAGCGATGAAAAAGCAGCCGCATTATCACCTGTGGTGACGGTGCGGCTGCTCTGTTTCTGTGCTGATTTCCACTGCTGTTTTCCTGCGCTGATTTACCTGCATCGGTTTCCTGCGCCGGTTTCCTGCGCCGATTTCCTGCGCCGATTTCCTGCGGCGGTTTCACCGTTTCCGGGTATTCCGGTCACGGCTTCCCCTTCCCGGAAGCTTTCCGCGCCTCTCACACCGTCTGTTCGGCGGGCGCCGCTTCCGTCTCGTCCAGCGGCACCGCGGAAATGATCCGGTTGTCCACCGCGGCGGGATGCTCGGCCTTCCACTTCTCCACCAGCACGGCGGCCCTGGCGTCGTCCTCCTTGTCCTCGGGACTCAGGGACGCCTCGTTGGAGTAGTAGTCCTTCGGATCCGTCTTCGGGGCCCAGTTCTTGAAGTTCTCGTATTTCTTCTCCGGATGGGGCTTCTCGTTCCAGATGCGGTCTGCCCTGGGCGCCCAGTCGCGGGCGTACTGATAGCACTTCTCGCAGGAATGCTCCACGCTCTCCGGCGAAGTGAGATCCGTCGAATGCGCGCCCGAGCGCTCCACCATCTCCTGGAGCATCTGCGGATTCTCCAGCATCGGGCAGGGACGGAGCAGGTTCTTGTTGAACGGCTGCCTGTTGCGGTATTCCTGGAACAGCGGCTGTCTGAGGCAGTCGATCAGGCTCTGCTCGCGGATGTTGGCGTTGGAATAATGGATGAAGACGCAGGGCTCCATATCGCCGTTGCTGTTGATATGGCAGTAGTTTCTTCCGCCCGCGATGCAGCCTCCGACAAATTCGCCGTCGTTCTGGAAGTCCATCGTGAAGAGCATGCGGTCATGGCGGATCTCCCTCACCCTGTGCAGCATGTATTCGCGCTGCTCCATGGTGGGAAGCAGCGACACGTCGGCGTCGTTGCCCACCGGCATATAGTGGACGTACCACGCGTAGCGGCAGCCCTTCTCCTCCAGAAGATCCAGGAACGCGTCGCTGGTGATCGTGGAGATATTGGCCCTCGTGTAGCAGATCGAGGCGCCGTAGATGAGGCCGTAGGACTTCATCAGGTCATAGGCGTGCATGACTCTCTGGAACACGCCGCTGCCTCTCCGGCCGTCGTTGACCTCCTCGAAGCCCTCGACGGAGATCGCGAAGCTGATGTTTCCGAGCTTCTGGACTTCCTGGCAGAACGCCTCGTCGATCAGGGTTCCGTTGGTGTAGATATGGAAGGCGCAGTCGTCGTGCTTCTTCGCCATGGCGATGATGTCCTTCTTGCGGACAAGGGGCTCGCCGCCGGTAAACAGGTAAAAATGGATCCCCAGCTCTTTGCCCTGGGTGATGATGCTGTCGATCTCCTCGTTCGTGAGGTTCAGCTTGTGGCCGTATTCCGCCGCCCAGCAGCCCTTGCAGCGGAGATTGCAGGCGGAGGTTGGATCCATGAGGATCAGCCACGGAATGTTGCAGTCATATTTCTCGCGGTTTTTGCGGACCTCCTTCGTCCCGCGGAAGAACGCCTCGTAGCCGACGTCGAGCAGCGTCGTGACGAGCACGTTCTCGTCGATCTCGTCGATTCCCTGGGCGACAAATCTCGACCACTTGCTCTCCGGGCTTGTGATCGTCCATTTTGCCTTCTCGTACTGAGAATCCGAGAAGGTGCTTCCCATGAGCTTTTTGACCAGATCGATCAGCTTTCCCATCTGCTCGTTCTTCTCGGTTCCCTGCTTCTTGACGTAGCGCACAGCCTGTCTGATCGCTACCTCGAAAGCTTTTCTCTCAGCTGAGTGTGCAAGTGATGCCATGATCCTTCTCTCCTTATCCTGTAATGCTTCCGGCCGGGGCCGGCTCGTCCGCGCGTCTTCGCGCGGCTGTCATCCGTTTCGTTTCCGCGGCGCCTCCGGGCGGCCGCGCGTCCTGTGTCGGAAATCTCACCGACAGAGTTGATTCTGTTCCGAAGCGCCCGTCAGAAAATATAGGTCAGATAGTTGACAAGCAGATTCGTTCCTCCGACGAGCACGAGACATCCTCCGATCGTGATAAACTTGTTCATCGGGCTGCAGCCCAGCCAGTAGCCGGCGGTGAAGCCGACGATCGCGCTGGCGGCCGTGATGATGGCCGTGAGGGCCAGCGTCCCCAGGAGGCGGAGTCCCATGAAGCCGAAGCCCAGCCCCGCGATCAGCCCGTCGATGGAAGTCAGGAACGCCCAGAACACAATAATATGGAAGTTAAAGCCGTCCTGCTTCTGCTCCTCGATCTTCCGTCCTCTCCTTCTGGCCGACTTGACGATCATCCCCGTTCCCAGCGCGAAAAACGTCACCGCCGCCAGGAGCGTCCAGAGCCGGTTGGCGGAAAGATATCTCCCACGGATGGCCGGCACGCTGGTGATCAGCGTCCCGAGAACCATCATTCCGACCTGAAAGCCGGTGAAGAGGGAGACCACCTTTGTGATCTGTCCCTTCCGGACCTCTGAGATCATGGCGCCCTTGTAGAGGCAATATGCGAATACGTCGAGAGACAGCCCGACGATTATGATAATTATCTGCCAGAGACTCATACCGGTCCTGTACCTTTCCATCTTCGTTCCCGCGCCGGGGCGCTCCCCCGCCGCCGGGACATTCCAGTTTATTATATCTGCCGGCCCGCTGATTGAATAACGGCAAAAAAAAGGAAATGTACCGACTTCGGCTACATTTCCCCGTTTTTGTTGCCCGAAACAGCAGGACGTCCCCTTCGCCCCGAAGGCCGGACGCCCCCTTCGCGGACCGCTGCGCGTGTCAGCCCTGCCCGATCACGGACCGCTCCGCGCGACAGTCCTTCCCGATCGCGGATCACTCCGCGTGATAGTCCTTCTCGATCTGTTCGATCATTCCCACGCGCTCCGCGTGCCTTCCTCCCTCGAATTCACAGGAGAAGAAGGTGTCCACGATCATCACCGCCAGCTCGCGGCCGACCACCCGCGCGCCCATGGAGATGATCTGGCAGTTGTTGTGTCTCACGGCCATCGAGGCGGTGTAGGGCTCGCTGCAGACGGCGGCCCGGATTCCGGGCACCTTGTTCGCCGCCAGGGAGATCCCGAGGCCCGTCCCGCAGATCAGCACGCCCTTCTCCACTTCGCCCGCCCGGACAGCCTCGGCGACGATCCTTCCCGGCTTCGGGTAGTCGTCTCCTCTGTCGTTCGGGTCGTAATTGCCGTAGTCGACGCACTCGTACCCCTTCTCCCTGAGATGCTCCATCAGAAAAAGCTTCAGTTCAATTCCGGCGTGATCGCTTCCGAATCCGACTCTCATTTCTTTTCCTCCATTTATCAATGCGGCTCCTCGAACGAGCCAAATCGCGCGTAAGAATTCCCTCAATACTCTTTGATTCTGATCTGCCTGACGATAATTCTTTTGATGACGTTTCCTGCCTTCCTGCCTTCCGGATAATCAAATTCCGAATAGGCGATGGCCGGTTGTCTGCATCTTTGAAATAATTTGGCATTGCACATCTTTCGGGAGGGTGCTATAATCTCTTTCGGACGGTTAGCTCAATGGGAGAGCACTCGCTTCACGTGTGAGGGGTTGCAGGTTCGAGCCCTGTACCG
>CACYDL010000097.1 GCA_902773195.1 uncultured Lachnospiraceae bacterium | reverse complement strand
GCTGGTGCTCCTCGCCCACATCAGCCAGCACCTGGAGGACGGCCTGGGCATGAGACAGATCCTCGACTGGATGATGTACGCGGGCCGCCGCCTGACAAAGGAAAACTGGCCGGATTTCCTGAAGAAGTCGGCGAAGATCGGACTCGATACCCTCGCGGTCCCGGTCACGGACATGTGCTCCCGCTATCTCGGGCTTCCGGACATTGCCGGCGGGAAAACAGACGAATCCCTCTGCGAAGCGCTGATGGAGTATCTCTTCGCGTGCGGGAATTTCGGGACGCGCCAGGGAATGAACAATACCGCCGCCGCGGTGCTGAGCCACGGCAGAGGCTTCACCGGTTTTTTCCGCAATCTGCAGCAGCGGGGCGAGGCGAACTGGACGGCGCTTGAGAAGTACCCGTGGCTGAAGGGTGCGGCGTGGATCTACCAGGGAATCCGGTACGCCAGGATCGCTTTTTCGCGGGAAAACGCCCTCGGGGAGCTCCGGAAGGACGTGGCGGAAAGCAAACGAAGGAACGAGCTTCTGGACCGTCTCGGCGCGAAGCAGGCGTCCAAAAGGAGATGACTTCGTTTGTTGCTTTTTAGACGGTTTCATGGTATCTTCATGATACGGAATCTGCCTGCGGCAGGCTCCGTAAAAAAGAGAAGCATAATCATACAACTTCCGGCGCTCTGCCGGCTGAAAAGGAGAAAAATTATGGCAAAATGGGTATGTACGGTATGCGGTTATGTCTATGAGGGAGACCAGGCTCCGGAAGCATGTCCGGTCTGCAAAGCTCCGGCCTCCAAGTTCCAGAAGCAGGGTGAGGATATGGTCTGGGCCGCGGAGCACGTCGTGGGCGTCGCCCAGGGCGCTCCGGAGGATATCATCGAGGATCTCCGCGCCAACTTCACCGGCGAGTGCTCCGAGGTCGGCATGTATCTCGCGATGAGCCGCGTCGCCTTCAGAGAGGGCTATCCGGAGATCGGCGAGTACTGGAAGACAGCGGCGTTTGAGGAAGCCGAGCACGCCGCGAAGTTCGCCGAGCTTCTCGGCGAAGTCCTCACGGACAGCACCAAGAAGAACCTTGAGATGAGAGTGGAAGCCGAGAACGGCGCCACGGCCGGAAAGACGGATCTCGCGAAGCGCGCGAAGGCTCTCAACCTCGACGCGATCCACGACACCGTCCATGAGATGGCCCGCGACGAGGCCAGACACGGCAAGGCATTCGCCGGCCTGCTGAAGAGATACTTCGGCTGAAAGCTGTGTGAAGAATCGTAAGTGAACGAATACCGTCAGCTGAGAAATCGGCTGGCGGTATTCTTTATGCTGCGGCCGGAACAGCTCCCATAGGGAAGGCGCGTTATGCCATTCCTGAGATTGCGTATCCACGTCTCTTATACGAAAGTGTTTGCTTCCGTATTATGGACGAAGCGAGCGTACCTTGCCTTTTTGGCGCTTTTAAGATACGGGTGTCTGAACAGTCAGCCTGCCGCCGCATCTGCTGCAGACATATGCCTCCGGATGGCGGACGATCTTACACATCCTCTTTCTGGGAAAGTCCATCCCGCACTCTGTACAGCGGACCACGTATTTCGCCGGATCCTCCGGCAGCCCCTTCTTCTCCGGCGGGGAGAACGTCGTGATGTTCAGATGGAACGCGGCGTTTACAAGGGCGGCGTAGTGTTTCCATTTCGCCTTGTGATTCATACACCCCGGACAGGTGTGCAAGAGCTCATGCATGACGGTTTCCTCAAGGCCCGCCTGCGTATGGCCCTCCAGGAGCCGCTGGTTGATGCTGATCACAAATCCCCTTTCGAACCCGAATTTCCTCGCGTTGCCCCACCGGCTGCGGCGTTTTCTGTCTACCTCCCACCTGTCGATCTCGCCGACGGGAATTCCGATCCCGCGCAGTTTTTTCTCGCATTCCCTGCCGACGCGCTCCAGATACTCCTGCTGATCCACGTACCACACCTCCGTCCGTCTTCATGTCAATCAAAACGCCCGCTTCTGTAAAGGCGGAAGCCTCACAGAAACGGGCTGCATGATCCTCTTGAAACCTGCCGGGCCTTATTTCGACCCTTTGCACTGGTTCGTCACCATCAGCAGCAGAACCAGTCCGATCACATCGATTCCGATAAAGATCAGATACGGCATCGTGTAGTCGCCGCCGCTCGCCGCCAGGGCCACCGCCATGATGATGAACGCGCCTTTCTGAATCAGGGAGGCGATCGGGGAGACGAGGGCGTTTGCCGCGGCAAAGTCCTTGCGCCCGTATACGGAAATGACCAGAGACGGCATCAGGTTGAGAAGGCCGCCGATGCCAAGACCGACAAAGACGATCGCCACATAGGTCAGGATCTCCACCTTCGCGAAGATCAGAAGAAGCAGCGCCGCGATGTAGCTCAGGCTGTAGACCGCGGAGGCAAGCTTCGTCCCGATCTTCTGATCCAGCCAGCCCCAGAAATAGGATCCCGCGATGCCTACCAGGGCGGCAATCGTGAGCATCAGAAGCGCCTTTTTCTGTGCCGCTTCCGGACCGATGACCGGCGCCATGACGCTGATCATGCGGGGAACAAACTGCGAGACCACGCCCACGGTCACCATCCAGAGCATGCCGAACCCGATGGAGATCAGCCACATGTCCTTGTCGCGCAGAAGACGCGAAACCGTGAAGGGGCTCTTGTAGGACTGCATTTCCTGCATCTGCTTCTTATAGGCCTCCGCGCCGTCCGGAAGGTTGTCCGGATACGCGCCGACCTCGGAGGGATCATTTTTCACCCAGAAGAAGGAGACGACGCCGAGCACCGCCATAACCGCGCCCATCACGACGTGCGCCCTGGAAATGCCGAGCATCCCGTAGAGCGCGCTCATGATCGCGACGAACGTCGCCGTGCAGAGCGGCGCGCCCATCGTCGCCCAGCCAAGCGCGATGCCCTTCTTTCTCGGAAACCAGTTCCCCATCAGCGCCGCCGTGCAGATCAGACCGAAGGCCATGGACACGAAGACGAACGCCGTCAGGCAGACCAGGTACATCACCGGGCTTTTGACAAAGCCGAAGACCGCATAGAGGATACCGGTCACGATCAGAGCGAAGCCGCTCATGGCCTTGATTCCCGTCTTCATGACCAGACGGCCGAACAGGATGCCTCCGAAAACCGCGATGATTCCCGCCGGAGTGGCAAATCCGAGCAGCTGATTTGAATCCCAGCCGTGCATTGCCGCGAAGGCCGTCGGATACAGGTTCAGGCCGTCGGATCCGATGCCGGACCAGAAATAGTACAGGAGGGCCGTATACAGAATCATGCTCCAGCCCCATTTGCCGAAATTGCTGTTTGTCAGTTCTTTGTTGTTCATCTCTACCCTGCTGTTTTCTTGTATTTGTGCTTTATTTACGTGCTACGTCACTGCCGGCCGCAGTGCTTAACCCATTATAGCACACTTCTCCGCCCGGGTGGGTATATACTCAAAATATGATTGCGGCCGCCCCGCGCTTTTCCGTATCGCTCTCATTTTTTGAACAAGTCACTGTGGGTTCCTGTCCTGGAAAGTGTCAGAACCAGCACGTCCTCCTCCAGATAATAAATTAACAGCCAATCGGATGATACATGCAATTCTCTGTGACCTTTCCAATCTCCACTCAGCTCATGATCATCGTAATCGTCAATCAGCCTTTGCTGCTGATCTCCTCTGGCAATAAGCCGGATTACATCATCCAAAAGATCCGTATTATATCCTCGCTTCATCGCAAGCTTATAATCTTTTTTAAATCTGGCGGACCATTTGATTTTGTACCGGTATGATCTGTTCATCGTTTCAGTTCCTCAAGTGCATCCTCGACGCTAAGCGCTTTCACCTTGGAATCCTTTGCAATTCTCTCAGCCTCAAGCATCGCCTCAATCGTCTCTCTGGCGGGAACATCGAGGCGCACATCAAACGGGAAGCCACCCACAGCCACAGATTTTTTAAGAAATACATTAATTGCCGTTCCAAGAGACATCCCAAGAGCTGAGTATATTGCCTCACTCTGCGATCTCAGTTCCGGATCAATACGATGTGTATAAGATGAAGTAGCCATAATCACTCTCCTTTTAAAACTGCCCCTTTGTCATCTTTTTCAATACCTGGATTACAACGCAGCCAACCCAGCTTTTTATATCTTTTATATCTGCCTTGGCTTCCCCTTCCTTCCCCGATAGATCTTTGTGTCTTTCATCTTAGATCAGTTGTCTTGCTTTGTCAAACAGCTGTCTCACATCATTACAACTTCAGATCACAAATCCTCCTCCCCTGCCGCCCCGCACCCGTACCGATCGTAGCTGCAACAGTTGTGGAAATTGCCGCTTCCGGCGCCCTCGATTTCGAGATGGCCATCGGCGGCGCCACCGTCCGTGTCAAGGCTCCGGAGGGAGCGTTCGAGCCCGGCACGACGATGGTCCTGCAGAGCGT
>CACYDL010000096.1 GCA_902773195.1 uncultured Lachnospiraceae bacterium | reverse complement strand
TCGCGGATGATCTCCGTCAGCTTCTCGTCGGAGAGCTTTCCGGTGCCGTAGGTATCGATCATGACAGAGGTCGGCTGCGCGACGCCGATGGCGTAGGAAAGCTGGATCTCAGCCTGGTCGGCCAGACCGGCGGCGACGATGTTCTTGGCGACGTATCTCGCGGCGTAGGCCGCGGAGCGGTCGACCTTGGTGCAGTCCTTGCCGGAGAAGGCTCCGCCGCCGTGGCGTGCGTATCCGCCGTAGGTGTCGACGATGATCTTGCGGCCCGTAAGGCCGGCGTCCCCGTGAGGTCCTCCGATGACGAAGCGGCCGGTCGGGTTGACGAAGAATTTCGTCTTTTCGTCGACCAGCTCCTTCGGGAGAATCGGATCGAAGACGTATTCGCGGATATCCTTGTGGATCTGCTCCTGGCTCACCTCCGGGTCGTGCTGGGTGGAAATGACGACCGCCTCGAGACGGCTCGGTCTGCCGCTCTCATCGTACTCCACGGAGACCTGGGACTTTCCGTCCGGGCGGAGATACGGGAGCGTTCCGTCCTTGCGGACGTCGGTCAGTCTCTTGCAGAGCCTGTGGGCAAGTGAGATCGGATAGGGCATGTACTCCGCCGTCTCGTTGGTGGCGTAGCCGAACATCATGCCCTGGTCGCCGGCGCCGATGGCGCCGAGCTCCTCGTCGCTCATGTTGGCCTCGAGGGCCTTGAGGTCCTCCTTGGTCTCGAGGGCGTTGTCGACGCCCATCGCGATGTCGGCGGACTGCTGATCCATCGCCACAAACACGGCGCAGGTATTGCCGTCGAATCCCGTCTTCGCGTCGTTGTAGCCGATCTCATTGACCGTGTCGCGCACGATCTTCTGATAGTCGAGCTGGGCCTTCGTCGTGATCTCGCCGGTGACCAGCACGAATCCCGTGCAGGTCGCTGTCTCGCAGGCGACGCGGCTCATCGGGTCCTGCTCCATGCAGGCGTCAAGGATGGCGTCGGAAATCGCGTCGCAGACCTTGTCCGGATGTCCTTCCGTCACGGATTCGGATGTGAACAGTCTCTTCTCTCCCATTGTCTTATACCTTTCCTGGAAATGATGTGGAATGCTTCCCCTTATCGAAAAAGAAACGGCCCGCGGATGCGGACCGGAATCATCTTTCAGCCCTTATTGTTCGATCACTCGCTCGAGGTTGGCACCTTCCCCCCCGGGAGGTTGTCACGGCTTCACAGAACCTCTCATGTCTCCACCGTTCTTAATAAGAGTAAGCATAAACCGATATGAAATTCCGGAGCCCCGGAAAACCCGCGAAAACGACTCCGTAGCAGTTTCTAAGGTTATCACCTGCGTTCCCTTGTTTCAAGATACAAATGGTTTGTTTTGTTGCCGTTAGAGGCATTTAACGCCGCCGGAGCTGCGACAGGATTTCCCGGATCTCCTCCGGCGTGAACTCATAGTCCGTGTTGCAGAAATGGCAGTTCAGCGTGACCGGCTTTCCTTCTTCCGCCATGGACTGAAGCTCTCCCTCCCCCATGGCGATCAGCGCCTTCGTGACGCGGGCCCGGCTGCAGTCGCAGCGGAACCGGACGTCCTGCCTGTCCGTGAGGTGCATGTCCAGCTCCTCCAGCAGGCCCGTGAGGATGCTCTCCGGCGTGCCGCCCCGGTCGAGGAGCGTCGTGACGGGCTCCGACGTGACGCAGGCCTTCTCGAGCGCCGTGATCACCTCCTCGGGGCAGTCCGGCATCAGCTGGATGATATAGCCGCCCGCCTCCCGGACGGAACCGTCGGACGTGTTGACGAGCACGCCGAGGGCGACCACCGAGGGCACCTGCTCGCTGACCGCGAAGTAGTAGGTCAGGTCCTGGGCGATCTCGCCGTTCTGAATCTCCACCTCGCCCGTGTAGGGCTCCTTGAGCCCGATGTCCTTGAGGATGCGCAGCCTTCCGCCTCCCACGGCGCCGCCGACGTCCAGCTTGCCCGCCGCATTGGGGGGAAGCATGACGGACGGGTTTTCCACGAAGCCCTTGACGTCCCCGCGGGAGTCCGCCGTCACCGTGATGCCTCCGATCGGCCCGTCGCAGACAAACTGCAGGGTCATGACGTCCTTTTCGCCCTTCATATCGACGCCCATCATCAGGGCCGCCGCCATCGAGCGCCCGAGAGCCGCGCACGCGACAGGGCTGAGGCCGTGGCGCCTCCTCGCCTCCTCCGTCAGTTCCTTCGTCGTGACGGCAAAGGCCCTGACATAATCATTCGCGGCGGTCGCTCTTACAAGATAATCTGACATGGTATGGTTCCTTTCCCGGCCCGCGCGTTCCTCAGCGCAGAATCCCTTTTCCCTCAAATTCGGGGATAAAGCTCTCCCGCGCGGTTCCGCCTTCCTGAATATACGCCTGCACCACCCCGATTTCAAGGGCGTAGTCCGTCACCTTGCGGTATTCCCGGCGCGTCACCCTGCGGGCGAGCTCGGGGTACCGTTCCCCGATTCCGGGCATCGGCGTGTACTGGTTCATGATGCTGATGTAAATGTCGTCTCCGTAGGTGCGGTGAAGGTATTCGATGACGCGTATGGAATCCCTCGTGTGCCCCGGCAGAAGCATGTGCCGGACGATCGTCCCCGAGGTCATCATGCCCCGTCCGTCGAAGCATGGCGGGCCGCTGATCTTCACCATCTCCCCGATGGCGGCGGACGCCGTGTCGAAGTAATCCGGGGCGTCGGAGTAACGGGCGGAGAGCGCCGGATCGAAGTATTTGAGGTCCGGCAGGAAGACGTCGACGACGCCCCGGAGCATTCTGACGGTCTCCGGCCTCTCGTAGGACCCGGTGTTGTAGACCACGGGAATGCCGAGCTTCTTCGGGCCTTCCTCCCTCGCGGCGCGCACCGCCGCCGCGATCTGCGGGACAAAGTGCGTCGGCGTCACCAGGTTGATATTGTTCGCGCCCTGGGCCTCCAGCTCGAGAAAGATCTCCGCGAGGCGCGGGACGGTGACCGGAAATCCCGCGTCTCCCAGCGCGATGCTCCGGTTCTGGCAGAACACGCACCCCAGGGGACAGCCCGAGAAAAACACCGCGCCGCTGCCCTCTTTCCCGGAGATGCACGGCTCCTCCCACATATGGAGAGCCGCCCTCGCCGCCCGGACGACCGCGGTCTCCCCGCACCGGCCCGGAACGGCGGTCCGGTCCGCGCCGCAGCGGCGCGCGCAGAGCCCGCAGGATTTCAGGTTCTCCGCATCATACGGTACGCTCCCGCTCCCGGTCTCCGGGCGTGCCTGCGTCTTTTCGCTCCCGCTCCCGGCTGCCGTGTGCTCCCGCGTCGTTTCGCTCCCGCTCCCGGCTGCCGTGTGCTTCCGCGCCGTTTCGGTTCCGCTTCCGGTCTCCCTCATTCCGTCCCTTCCCCGCGGTCTCCCCCGCGGGGAGACATAAAAGCCGGGACGTAGCATCTACGTCCCGGTCCGTTTCCGTTTCATTTGCGCTCATCCGGAGGGATGGGCCTGTGTCTCAGCCCGCCTTCACCCGGCGCTCAGCTCGAATTTCCTGATCTCGAGCTCCGAATTAACCTTCTCGATCTCCGCTCCGAGGGCCTTCAGCTTGCCGTCGAAATCCTCGTAGCCTCTCTGGATATAGACGATATCGTCCACGATCGTGAAGCCTTCCGCCGCCAGTCCCGCGATCACGAGGGCCGCTCCGGCTCTCAGGTCCGGGGAGGAGACTCTCGCTCCCGTCAGCTGTCCGGTGCCGACGATGATCGCCGTGTTGCCTTCGACCTTGATGTTGGCTCCCATCCTGGAGAGCTCGTCGACGTATTTGAAGCGGCTCTCGAAGATACTCTCCGTGACGATCGACGTCCCGTTCGCGAGGGACAGGACCGCGCCGATCTGCGGCTGCATATCCGTCGGGAAGCCCGGATAGGGAAGGGTCTTGACCTGCGTCCGCTGAAGCGGCTTGGACGCGACGACTCTCAGGGAATCCTCGCTCTCCTCGACCTCGCAGCCGATCTCCGACAGCTTCGCCGTGATGGCCTCAAGATGCTTCGGGATGACGTTCTTCACCACGACGTCGCCTCTGGTGGCGGCCGCCGCCAGCATATAGGTCCCGGCCTCGATCATGTCCGGCACGATGCTGTAGGTACATCCGTGGAATCTCTGGACGCCGTGGATGCGGATCACGTCCGTGCCGGCGCCTTTGATGTCGGCTCCCATGCTGTTCAGGAAGTTGGCCGCGTCGACGACGTGGGGCTCCTTGGCGGCATTCTCGATGATCGTCCTGCCGGGCGCTCTCGAGGCGGCCATCATGATGTTGATGGTCGCGCCGACAGACACGACGTCAAGGAAAACATGAGCGCCGTGCATATTGTCACATTTCGCGATGATGGTGCCGTGGGAAATGCTGACGTCCGCGCCGATCGCGCGGAAGCCCTTCAGATGCTGATCGATGGGACGGCTTCCGATGTTGCAGCCGCCGGGAAGAGGTACTTCGGCCTCGTTGTATTTTCCAAGCAGAGCTCCGAGCAGATAGTAGGAGGCCCGGATCTTCTTTATACTGTCATAGTCAACAGCGCAGTTGCGGATCGTGGATCCGTTGATCTTCACCGTGTGGCGGTCGACCCTCTGCACTCTGGCTCCAATCTTCTCTACAGCTTCGATCAGAACATTGATATCGTTGACGTCGGGAAGATTCTCGAGCGTCACTGTTTCATCCGACATGATTGCTGCGGACAGAATCGGCAGTGCCGCGTTCTTGGCACCGGCTATCTCCACTTCTCCCACAAGCGGAATTCCGCCCTTGATGACATACTGTTCCATTCGTCTGCCTCTTTCCCCTTATTATTTTTTTGTTCGGGAATCTGCCCGACGCCTGCTGTTCCCCTTCAAGGCACCGGGGTTTCCCTTCTCTCCGGCGCCGCTCTCCCCAGAAAAGCGCCGAAATCCAGCGTCCCCACGCTGTACATGGTTTATCTTAACGTAGTTTTAATAATTTGTAAACATTTTCGCGGCGTGAAAGTGGTTTTCGTTAAAAAAGACGGATAGACTATTCGTTCACTTGCAGATTAACATAATCAGTTTTCAGTCTTATTATTTTTTCTTCTGACAGTTTTTCCGCATTTATTCTTTTTGACACTGAAACCGAAGGTGCCGAGCTTTTTCCCCAGTCCGAAGTACGCGCCGTGGGAATAGACGATGGGATGCGCCCGCTCCAGACGGAACGCCCCCTTCTCATCCAGACAGCTCTGGTCCGCGTGGACCGCGAGAACCTCGGCCGTGAACATCGTGTGGGAGCCGCAGGGAATCTCGTCCTTCACCCGGCACTCGATCGAGACCGGCGACTCCGCCACCAGCGGGCAGCTGATCTTCTCCGCCTCCTCGACGGTGAGACGGCAGGCGGCGAACTTGTCCGTATCCCTGCCGCTCTTCACGCCGCAGTAGTCGCAGGCGCGCGCCAGGTCCTCCGTCGTCAGATTGATCCCGAACACCCCCGTCTCCTTCAGGTAGGTCCAGCTGAGACGGGACGGGCGGAGCGAAATGCTGACCATGGCGGGATCCGAGCAGATGGTTCCCGCCCACGCGACCGTGCAGATATTGTTTTTTCCCTCCGCGCTTCTCGTCGTCACCAGGACGGCGGGCAGCGGGTAAAGCATATTTCCGGGTCTCCAGATCTCCTTCAAGCGGCCGCTCCTTTCTTCGTATCCGCTCCCTTTGCGCTTCCGATTCCGTGATGATCGGCGCCGCGTCCGTATTCCCGCTTCTTACGCGTTCTGCAGGGCGGACATAAAGGCAGGAATGAGCTGCTTCTTTCTCGAGACGACGCCGGGAAGGACGCACATGCCGTCCTCGACCTCCGCTCCGAACGCATCTTTGACCAGGTCGGGGCTTCCCTTTCCGCAGCAGAGCAGCGTGGTGTCCTCGGTGAGAATGTCGGTCAGCATGAAGAAGACCATCTGCGCGCCGCCTCTTCCGCACTCCTCCTCGAGCTGGGGAACCAGTACCCGGGCGATGTCCTTCAGCTCCTCGGAATCCATGGAGCTGATCTGGCCGACGCCGAACACGGTCTCCCCGAAAATGAACTTCTTGTAGTCCTGGTGCAGGATCTCCTCCGGGGTCTTTCCCTTGAGGTTGCTCCCCGCGCGGAACATGGCCTTGGCGTGCTCCTCGATCCCGATGCCCGCGATCCCCGCCAGGGCCCGGCAGGCTCTCTCGTCCCGCGGCGTGCAGGTCGGCGAGCGGAACATCAATGTGTCCGAGATGATGGCGGAGCACATGAGGCCGGCGATGTCTGCGGGTATCTCGACGCCCGCCTCCAGGTACATGGCGTAGAGGATCGTGGCGGTGCAGCCCACCGGCTCGCCCCGGAAATAGACCGGCTGGAGGGTCTCCACCGTACCGATCCTGTGATGGTCGATGATCTCGAGGATCTCCGCCTCGTCGAGGTTGTCGGCGGCCTGGCTCTTCTCCGTGTGATCGACGAGCACCACCTTCTTCTTCCTGGCGTTGATCACGCTCCGGCGGGAGATCATGCCGATGAACTTCCCGCTGTGGTCGATCACCGGGAAATCCCGGTGGCGGTTCTTTCCCATGGTCACGCGGACGTCGTCGATGAAATCGTCCGTCCGGAAGGTGACGAGATTATTCCTGCGCATCAGGAACTTCGCCGGGACGCTCTGGTTGATGAGGCGCGCCGTCGTATAGGTGTCGAAGGGGGTGCAGATCACCACGCAGTCGCGCTCCTGCGCGAGGGCCCGGATCTCCTCGGACACGTCCTCGGTGAGGGTCACGACGATGCAGCACGCTCCGGATTCCACGGCCTGTCTCTGGGCGTCCTCCCGGTTGCTGACGATCACGAGATCGTCCTTCTCCACGACCTCCGCGATACGTTCCGGCGTCGCCGCGCCGACGAGAACCTTTCCTTTAATAAAGTAGGAGTGGTCATTTCCGATGATCACGGTCCCGTTGATGGTCTCGGCGATATCGTAGAATTTCGTCCTGGCCTCCGACATGATCGTCTTCGTGTAGGCGTCGATGTAATAATTCGCGATGTCCCCCACCGTCAGCAGTCCCTCGAGATCTCCCTCGGGACTCATCACGGGCAGGGTGACCGTTTCGCTCTCCTTCATGTATTCCCAGGCGATTCTCACGGTGATGTCGTCCGGCGCCCCCTCGGCGTCGTCGATCTCCAGGTCGGAGACCTGCAGGCCGACGTTCGGCAGGTAGAAGGGAGGATCGTGGCGGAACGTCCGAAGGACGTACTCCGTCTCCTCATTGATCTGGCCCGCCCTGCAGGCGACGTACTTCTGTCCCCCGTAAATCCGGTTCTTGAGATAGGCGCAGGCGATGGCGGAGCAGATGGAATCGGTGTCAGGATTCTTGTGGCCGAGCACATAGATCTTTTCTTCTTTCAGCATGCTTCTCCCTCCCCGGGCAGATGGATGTCCAACTCAACAGGGCAGTGATCCGAGCCCGTGACCTCCGTGAGGATCTTCGCGTCCTCGAGGCGGTCCTTCAGCCGCTCGGAAACGATGAAATAGTCGATGCGCCATCCGGCGTTCTTCTCCCGCGCCCGGAAGCGGTAGGACCACCAGGAGTAGACCCCCTCAGCGTCGGGATAGAAGTAACGGAAGGTGTCGATGAAACCGCTCGAGAGCACCGTCGTCATCTTCGCCCGCTCCTCGTCCGTGAAGCCGGCGTTCTGGCGGTTGGTCCTGGGATTTTTCAGGTCGATCTCACGGTGCGCGACGTTGAGGTCGCCGCACCAGATCACGGGCTTGACGTTGTCCAGCTTCCGGCAGTAGGCGAGGAAATCGTCCTCCCATTTCATCCGGTAGGCGAGCCTCTTCAGGCCGTCCTGGGAATTCGGCGTGTACACGGTGATAAAGTAGAAATCCTCATACTCCAGGGTGATGACGCGCCCTTCCCGGTCGTGCTCCTCGATCCCGATGCCGTATGTCACCGCCAGGGGATGCCGCTTCGTGAAGACCGCGGTGCCGGAGTAGCCCTTTTTCTCGGCGTAATTGTAGTACTGCTCGTACCCGGGAAGCTCGAGCGCCACCTGTCCCTCCTGCATCTTGGTCTCCTGCAGGCAGAAGATGTCCGCGTCCGCTTCCTTGAAAAACGTCATGAAGTCCTTTTTCAGGACCGCCCTGAGGCCGTTGACATTCCAGGAAATAAATTTCACAGTATGACCTCCATCTCCTTCTTCAGCATTTTCAGGCCCCTCGCCTCATAGAACGCCATCGCGGAGGGATTGCAGGCCCACACGTTGAGGGTCAGGTGATAGCAGCCGATGCCGCGGGCGTAGTCGACGATGTACTCGTAGATCCTGCGGCCGATGCCGCCGCCCCGGAGATTCTCGTCCACGCACAGGTCGTCGATGTACAGCGACCGCATGGCCTGCAGGGCGTGGGTGCCCTCCGTCTCCGTCACGACGCAGAACCCGTAGCCGAGGACCCGGTCTCCGCCGTCGACGCCGACGAAGATCGGCCGCGTGTCGTCGGCGATCAGGATCTCCAGCTCCGCGGGCGTATATTTCGCCGCGTCTCTTCTGAAAATATCCGGGCGCCCGTCGTGGTGCACGTTGCAGACCTGGACCAGAAGCTCCATGATCCTCGGTATGTCCTTTGTCTCCGCCCGTCTCACCTTTAATCCGGGCGTCGCCGCCACCGTCTGTCTCTCCCTTAATCCGGGCGTCCTGCCGTTCTCCGTTCCGTCCATTCCGTTCTTCTCCGTCCTTTGATGCTGTCCTTCTTTCTCCCGGAGCCCCTTCTTTTCCGTCGTCCGGGAAATCCGGTCCACGCGGCGTCCGGCGGGCTTTGCCGCCTGCCGTCGCGTTTCTTTCATTATTTTAATGCCGAATCCCGGCGGATGCAACCACACTTAGGCCTCTTTCCCGGCAGGGCACGGGGCCGCTCCGCCGCGAAGTGGCGCTTTTCCGGCAGGGCTCGGCCTGCTCCGCCGCGAAGGAGCGCTTTCCCGCCCCGGACCGGACGACAGACAGGAACCGCTCTCCCGGCCGGGGGAAGTCCCTCCTCGGTCCCGGGTCCGGTCCGCCGAAATCCCGTTTAGATGATTTGTGCAAATTGTAAACATTAATTTTGTAAAAAATTGACAAAACTTTTTTTTCGTTATATAATGCCTCCGATATTAAGGGGTGGCATCAGCGGAGGACAGACAGGAACCCCGTTCTACTATATATTATAAGGAGGATATCATGACACCGGTAAAAAAGACTGTCAAGAAAGATGACGTCAAAGTTGTGGAAGAAGTCAAAGAGGAAGTGAAGGCTGCTCCGGCTGAAGAGAAGAAGACCGAGGAGAAGGCCGCTCCCAAGAAGGCTGCTCCGAAGAAAGCCGCCGCGAAGAAGACCGCGAAGCAGGCCGCCAAAACCATCGAGAAGGCTGTTGAGGCCGTGAAGGAAGACGCCAAGAAGGCCGTCAAGAAGACCGCCGCCAAGACGGCTGCCGCTCCGGAGACCAACGTCTACATCGAGTTCAACGGCTATCAGTTCGCAGCCAAGACGGTTCTGGACAAGGCTATGAAGGCCTATGCGGAGTCCGGCAAGGGCGGCGCTGTCAAGACCTTCGAGATCTATGTCAAGCCGCAGGAGAACGTCGCCTACTATGTCGTGAACGGCGAAGGCTCCGACGACTACAAGGTAGAGCTTTGATTCTGAAAGAAACCGGCAGATAAATCCGTCGCGGATGGTCTGCCGGTCTTTTTCTGCTTTTTGCACGTCAAAAGAGGAGGCATGCCCGCGGGCGTGCCTCCTCTCCGTATTCTCTCCGTAT
>CACYDL010000095.1 GCA_902773195.1 uncultured Lachnospiraceae bacterium | reverse complement strand
GATGAGCGGCAGGGAACGGCGCGGATCCCGGAAAAAGGCGGGACCGGATGCGTAATAAAGAATTAACAGATTCTTCATTGACACGGGAATCCGGCTGTGCTAATATCCCGTCCAACAGCAGAAAGGGAGTAGCGGGACGGCCTCACCGCCGTCTGACTGGAGCCCGTCAGGACGACGCCCCGCGGCGTCCGGGTCAGTCGAAACAGCGAGACTTTCACTGTGTTGCAGTCTGCACGCGGTGGAGGTCTTTTTTGATTATCCGGCCGGCAAAGAGTCCGGCGGGAAAGACCGGATCCCCCGGAACCGGTCCCGTCTCCCCAAAGAACGGATCCTCCGGGAAAACCTCCTCCGGTGCGCACACCATTTTCACCGTGCAGGAGGTGCACTATGAGAAACGTACTGATCACTTATCTTCCGGTTCTGATTATTGTGGGGCTCGGCCTCGTGATCATTCTCACGGGCTACGTCAAGGCTCCGCCGGACAAGGCCTTCATCATCTCCGGGCTCAGAAGCAGACCCAGGATCCTGATCGGCCGCGCCGGGATCAAGATTCCGATCCTCGAGAGGGTCGACGTCCTGTATCTCGGGCAGATGACGGTGGACATCAAGACGGAGCAGTCGGTTCCGACCAACGACTTCATCAATGTAAACGTGGACGCGGTCGCCAAGGTACGGATCGGCACCGCTCCGGAGGCGATCCAGCTGGCGGCGAAGAACTTCCTGAACAAGAAGCCCGAGCAGATCACGATGGATCTGCAGGATTCCCTCCAGGGCAACATGCGTGAGATCATCGGCACGCTCGCGCTGAAGACCATCAACACCGACCGGGATTCCTTCTCGGATCAGGTGATGGAGAAGGCGTCGAAGGATATGCAGAAGCTCGGCATCGAGATCCTTTCCTGCAATATCCAGAACGTCACCGACGAGAAGGGCCTCATCAGCGACCTCGGCATGGACAACACGTCCCGCATCAAGAAGGACGCCGCCATCGCGAAGGCCCAGGCCGACAGGGACGTCGCCATCGCCCAGGCGGAGGCGGACAAGGCCGCCAACGACGCCAGGGTCGCCGCCCAGACGGAGATCGCGGAGAAGAACAACGCGCTGCTGATCCGGCAGGCGGAGCTCAAGAGACATTCGGACACCGCGAAGGCGGTCGCCGACGCGGCCTACGAGATCCAGCAGCAGGAGCAGCAGAAGACGATCCAGACCGCGACGGTCAACGCGCAGATCGCGAAGACCGAGCGCGACGCGGAGCTGAAGCAGAAGGAAGTGCAGGTGCGCGAGCAGGAGCTCGCCGCCCAGGTCGAAAAAGCGGCCGACGCGGAGAAGTACCGCACCGAGAAGCAGGCCGAGGCGGACCTCGTCCAGAGGCAGAAGAGAGCCGAGGCGCAGAAGTACGAGGAAATGAAGAAGGCCGAGGCCCAGAAGGCCCAGGCGGAAGCGGCCAAGTACGCCGCCGAGCAGGAGGCGGCCGGTATCCGGGCGAAGTATGACGCCGAGGCGGCCGGTATCCGGGCCAGGGGCGTGGCCGAGGCCGAGAGCATCCGGGCAAAGGGCCTGGCGGAAGCCGAGGCCATGGAGAAGAAGGCGGAAGCGTACAGGAAGTACAACGGGGCCGCGATGGCGGAGATGATGATCCGCATCATGCCCGAGATGGCTGCCGAGATCGCGAAGCCGCTCTCCAGCATCGACAAAATCAATATCTACGGCACCGGCGACGGCGCGGCCGGCGCCTCCCAGATATCCGCGAATCTTCCGATCGTGATGAAGCAGGTGTTTGACACCATGTCGGAGGCGACCGGGGTGGACTTCTCGGAGATCATGAAGGCGAACACCTACGACGCCAAGGTCAACCGCAAGGTGGAGATCGCCGGCAGCGGCGTGAGCTTTTCGGCCGGAGGGCAGGAGGCTGCCGCCGGAGAACCGGAGGATGCTTCCGGAAAAGGGGAGGACGCCTCTGAAGGACAGAGAGCGGATTCCTGAAAACGGGAGGCTTCTTCCGAAGGACAGAAAGGACTTCTCCGCGACGGAGAGTCCTGAGACGTGAGCAGACAGGGAACGTCCCGCCGCTGTCAGCGGCGGGACGCTCCCGTGGTTTCCTTCCCGTCCCTTCCGGGGGACGGGAAGGACAGATACATCAGAAAGGTGGTAAATGAGATATGGCAGTCAATCCGATGGCATTGCTGAAGCTGAAGGACCGGTTCAGGATTTTCAACCTGGAGCACCCGAAGGCGCGGCCCTTCTTCCACACGCTGCGCACCTCCGCGGTCCGCGAGGGCAGCATCATCGAGATCAAGGTGACCGATCCCGACGGAAAGGAGTACGTCTCCAATATCCGCGTGACGCCCAACGACGTCGAGACGATCGGCATCCTGACGGATCTGGGCCACCGGTAAACGCCGGCAGACGCCGGTGTCCAGCTTCCTGGTCCGGGAGGATCCGGGGAGACGAGGCCGCGGAGGCGTCGGACTCATAAGCCTGCGCACGCTC
>CACYDL010000094.1 GCA_902773195.1 uncultured Lachnospiraceae bacterium | reverse complement strand
GCCGTTGGAGAAGTGGTCGATCGTGATGACGCTTCCGCCGTCGCTCAGGGCGATCCACTTCATCGGATCCTCGATCTGCTTCCAGTTTTCGTTGGGAAGCTCGATCGACAGGATTCCGTCCGCGGAGGTGAAGGTCTCCGCGCAGGCCGGAGCGGCAAAGCACAGAGACGCGATAACAGCTGTCAATGCAATCGTTGTTTTTCTGAACATTACATTACCCCCATTTTAATTATTTGATGAGAACCCTCCGGGCGGTATCCCGTCCGGGGTGGATCCTCTCATCAGTGATGGTTTTATGAAGCTTTCCTGCAGTATATCCCAAATCATTCCATTTTTCCAGATGAACCGCACAGAAGGGCAGAGAAGCTGTCGCGGCGCCCTCATCCGCTCAGTTCAGGAATTCCATAATTATGTCCAGATATCCCTGCAGCACGTCGTTCCCCGAGCGGTAGATCTCGTGCTTCGAGCCCGGGATGCGCACCAGCTTTCCGTGAGGAATGGCGGCGATGAATTTTTCCTGGGGCTCCGGCGTGACGTAGGTGTCGTCCTCCGCCTGCAGAAGCAGGACGTCCGCCTTGATGCGGGCGAGGCTGGCCGGCCTCAGGGCGGCCTGGGTGATGCGGAGCAGCTGCAGAGCGGTGTCGAAGGAGGAAATGCAGGTCCGGAACTCAGGGTGGGCCTTCTGGAACGCGAATCCCCATTCGTATCTCTGACGGCTTGTCGAGCAGCTCCCCTCGAAATCAGGGGTCTCGGAGAACGGAGCGGAGCCCGGTATGGGCCTGCTGCCTCTGCCGGCAGTGATCATGACCTGGGACAGGGCGTAGGCCGCCGCCAGAGGCGTGCCGCCGGTGTTCATTCCCAGCATGGGAGAGGAAAGAACCGCTTTTTTGAAAACGCCCGGGTAGTGGCCGAGATAGCAGGCGCTGACGCCTCCGCCCATCGAGTGGGCGAAGAGATACAGCGGGAGGCGCTTCGGATTCGACGGGACGACGACGTGCTTCACATAGTAGTGGAGGTCGTAGACCAGATCGCGGTAGTCCCGGATCTGAATGATCTCGGGATCGAGAAGTCCCTTCTGAATCGCCTCCTTCACGCCGCCGGGGGCGGGGACGCCGCGGTACGAGAGACCGTGCCCGCGCTGCTGGAGCATGCGGACGTGATAGCCCGCCTGCAGGAAATACCAGGTTATTTCGTAGAATTTCGGGAGGAAGCTCGAGAAGCCGTGGACGAGCACGACGACTCCCTTCGGGCTGTCCGCGTCATAATTTTCATAATAGATCGGCTCCCCCGGATTCCGCTCGAAATAGCCGGAGACTTTGCGCGCCTGAAGAAACGGGAGCACTTTGTTCTCCATGGTTCCTGCGTAGCCTTCCTCGCTGATGAGAGAAATATTCATGGTAGACGTCCTTTCGTTGCGATGCTGCCTCTGATGCTCTGATTATACCCTAAAACGGAGGGAAGCGGAAGGAGGGAGAACGGCGCGGAAAAGCCGGCTCCGGTTCCTGCAAGTTCTTATGCTTTGCATGCGCGGAATATGATATGATGGAGAAAATCTTTTCGGGGAGTCACATTCATGAGCGCAGCGGTGAGCGGGAACGGTGTCATAGAGGATCTGCTGGACCAGTATTCGGCGGAGCCCTCGGAGATCAATCTGTATCAGGTCATAGACAGCATTCTGGTCCGGATGAATCAGGAGGCTTTCTTTTACGCGGACAGGACGAAGCGGACGCTTTATACCGGGAAAAAGGCGGTGCCCGGTCCCGGGGATGAAGCGGAGGTGCTTCCGCTCTCGGAAATCATCGAGGACGCGTTCCGTAAGCCGGGGCTGGGGGCGCTGACGCTCAATCCGGGCGTCCACGATTTCCGTCTGACGGAGGATCTGATCATCATGATCATGGCGAGCCGTCTGACGGATTCGGAGAAGAACCATCTGTTCCTGAGGCGGGGCGTGCCGGAGGAGACCGGGTGCGGAGGCGTGGCCGGCTGGGACGCGTCCGTCTTCGCGGGAATGACCGACCGGAACGAGATCGCCGCGAGGTGCAGCAGGGGCTTCGGCAGAATCCTTGAGGCGGCGAAGAAGCGGGGGATCCATTCCCTCGCGATGATCTCCGTGCCAAAACTGGGCGAACTCTTCCCCGCCGGATACGCGGCGGAGATACTGATCGCCACGGCCAGGACGTGGATCGCCCGCAACCGGGATTTCGGCATGAGCGTGGAATTCTGCTGCGAAGAGGCCGAGTACGGCGAGTTCAGGAAGAGGCTCTTTGATTCGGAGAGCGCGTCGGAAACGGAAGCGCCCGCCGAAGTCCGGCCGATGCCGGAAGAGCGCACAGCGGCGGAGGCGCCGGTGGAGGCCGAAGCGCGGATCGAAGATAGAGCGCCGGCCGCGCCGGAAATGCAGGCGGGGCCGGAGGCGCAGACCGCGCCGGAAATGCCGGCCGGGCCGGAGGAGCAGACCGCGCCGGAGATGAAGGCCGGGCCGGAGGAGCAGATCGCACCGGAAATGTCCGCGGAGGCCGAAGAACCGGCCGGATCGGAAAGAATGGCCGGGCCTGAAACCCGGATGGAAACGGAAACAGCTGCCGAAGCGGAAGCGCAGACAGAGGCGGATACGCCGGGCTGGCCGGAAGCGCAGCCGGAGACGGAAAGAGAGGCTGAGCCGGCGTGGACAGAGGCGCCGCCGATGGCCGGAGCGCAGCCGGAAGCCGCAGAGACGGAAGCGGAAACGGAAGAGTCCGAAACAGAAGAATCCGCAGCGGCAGCGTCTGGAGAGGAGGCTGCCGCAGAAGCAGACACAGATAAGGAGGAGCCCGCAGAGGACGAATCCGCAGCGGAAGAACCTGCCGGGGCGGGAGCGGAGAAGGAAGAGCTCGAAGCATATGAACCCGCAGCAGAAGAGTCCGCAGCAGAAGACTCCGCAGAGCCGGAGTCCGAAGCAGGGATGGGAGAACCCGAGGGAGAATCTGAGGAAGAACCAGACGAAGAATTCGGAGAACAGGCCGTGAATGAAAGCGGGGAGGACGACGGGGAGTACGAGGTTGAGATCCCGCCCTCGGTGATCGCCTATCATCCGGGCGACCCGGAGTTCGGGGGCTTCACCTCCGACGCCATCTACGGCTTCCGCATTTTCGACGGCTTCTACGATTCCGTGGATGAATATACCGCGAAGACGAGGGAGCGGATCTTCAGGGGAAGGCAGCCCAGCGAGACGCTCTGGTCGGGAATGAGGCAGCAGGTCAGATACCGGGGGACGCTGGAGAAATTCCGGCAGAATCCGGAGCTGGCGGAGCTTCTGCTCTCGACGGAGCTGGCGGTGCTCGTGAGGGAGCCCGGTCCGGAAGAGGCGGGCAGAACCTCGCCGGGCATGAGGAGACGGATGGACGAAGAGGCCCTTCTGCTCATGCGCGCGCGGCGGGAGCTCAGGGCGTGGTACCTGTCGGGCGAGGAGCCCGGCTTCAGGGAGTACAGCATGGACGAGCCCCGTATGTTCTGGGAGATGAAGCTGAGCGAGATCGTCAGGATCCCCGGCTGCCGGGAGATTGTCATGCCCTTCGCCGCGCTGATGGCGTATTATCAGCCGGGCAGGATCCGCGACGCCGAAGAGTTCATCGAGCGCTCGCCGACGCTTCGCGTGATGGATGCGGCGATGAGCCGCAGAAAGGGAGGCGCGCTCCCGGAGTGGCGGGAGATGCTCCAGAGACTGAGCGATGCGGAGCTGTACGGGACGGTGTGAGATGCTCCGGAATCCGGCGGCGCGGAATGCTGCCGGTCGGCGTGAAAGAACGGATCGGGCACGGCCCGGGAAATGAAACCGATCAATTGCAAAAATGAATCCGGCGTCAGGGACATCTGTCATCTGTCCTGCTGCGCCGGGTTCTTTTTGTGTGGATGTGAACGGCGTGTTTCCTGTCCCGCGCCGGGGGAAGCGGTTTCTTTTCGTCGGTCCGTCCCATGATGTAATCAACGCTGGTCTCGTAGAAGTCGGCCAGTGAGTCAAGAATGGCGGTGGGGACGTCATTTTCTCCGGTTTCGTATTTGGAATACCCGGTCTGGGAAATGTTCAGAAGCTCGGCGAGCTCTCTCTGCTTCAGATCCCGGTCCTCCCGGAGGGCCCGTATTCTTGGGTACATGAGATCACCTCAAAAGCGAGTGTATATGAGAGAACGAAAACATATCGGAAAATAACCTGAATCAGGTTAAAGACGGCCCGTGACAGGCCCGTGAAGGAGGAACGGGAAAGGCGCCGGAAGGGCTCGCCTGGGTGCGGCAAAGACGCGTGACGGGCAGGAGAGGAAAGCAGAGGAGGGGCAGGCGCCGCCGGGGGTGGCGGAAATCCGGGGATCCGGAGAGGCAGACGGCGGTTTGTAACGGAAATTTAAAATAATTTCCTGATAACAATTTTGATAAAACTTGACATAAAATGTCTGTCAATTATAATTAGATCAGTATGTTGTTGTTTATGCTCACGCAAAACACAAAATATTGAAGGGGGCAGCGTGTCGGCGCTGCGGAACGGCTGAGCGCCGCCGGGAGGGCGGCCGGCCAGTTCGAGGGGTTGTATATGCTGATTGACAGAAAAGTAGAGCGGTATGTGGAGGAGGTCGTCTCGTACGTCCCCGCCGTGTCCAGGGGACGCGCGGCGAAGGACGTCTCTGAGATGGTCTACGACATGATCCGGGATTACGCGGCGGGGAGAGAGCCGGACATCCTGGATGCGCGCACGGTGATCCGCGTCCTGGGATCGCCCGAGGAGATCGCCGCCACGTGGATGGCCGCCAACAAGGACAGGAAAACAGAAAACACGCAGAGGGCGGAGGAGTTCCTCTTCGGCCTGAAGCTTCCGTTCGTGGGAAGCATGTCCCGCGGGAAGGCGCTGAGATATATCAATCTGATCTCGAACCTGCTCATGGTTCTCGCCGCCGTATTTGTCGTCGTCGGCCTGCTGGCCGTCGGCACCCATGTGATCCGCTCCATGCTGCCGGTCTTTATCGGCTGCATCTTCGCCCTCCTCTCGGTGACGGGCAGGGGCGTGCTGATCCGGCAATACTGAGGGCCAGGGCACCGCGTGTTGATCCGGCAATACCGAGGGGCCGGGCGCCGCGTGCGGAACCGGCAATGCCGGGGAATCTGTCCGGCGCGTGAAAAGAGAGAATTTCATCCCTGTTTTTCCCATTCGGGAAGAACAGGGATTCTTTTTTTTCCGCGGAAAACGCGGCGTTTTTTCCGCCCCGGTTTTTTGCGCCGCGTGCGTCACTTTAATTGACTGCAGGTTTTCGGAATGATAAAATAAACGGGTAATAATCGGAACCTGCCCCGGCAGGCCCGCCATAACCGGGCTGATGGCGTAAGAACCGGTTCTCAGAACGTTTTATAAGGAGGAAGTTATGAGAAAGACATTCAAGAAGGCAGTTGCGACACTTTGCGCGGCGGGAATGGCCCTCGGCATGATGGCCGTTCCGGCAATGGCGGATTCCGCGGAGGGCAATCCTCTCAATATCTGCATCATCACATCCAGCGGCGTGGATGACGGCTCCTTCAACCAGGACTGCTACAACGGCATCCTCACTTTCCTTGAGACCCATGACGACTGCAAGGTGACCGACATCAAGGAGTCCGATCTCGCGCAGCTTGTACCGACGGTCGAGAAGTTCGCCGGCGAATACGACGTCTTCGTTCTTCCGGGCTTCAACTTCGCGGGCATCGGCGACATCGTCCTCAACAATCCGGACAAGTATTTCCTCGTGGTCGACTCCACGATCCAGGACAGCGAAGGCAATCCGGTCTCCGCGGACAACGTCTACACCATGACATTCAAGGAGCAGGAATCCGGCTTCTTCGCGGGACTTGCGGCGGCTCTTTCCACGACGACCAACAAGGTCGCCGTCGTCAACGGCATCGCGTTCCCGTCCAACGTCAACTATGAATACGGCTTCATGAGCGGCGTCAACTACGCCAACGCGAAGTACGGCACGGCCGCCGAGATCCTCGAGCTTCCGTCCTACGCGGGCACGGACCTCGCGGGCAACAACGTGGGCGGCAACTACGTCGGCGATTTCGCGGACGAGGCGACGGGCAAGGTCGTCGGTGAAGCGCTGATCGACGCGGGCGCGGACGTCATCTTCGTCGCGGCCGGTTCCTCGGGCAACGGCGTGTTCACGGCGGCCAAGGAAGCCAGCGGCGTCTATATCATCGGCTGCGACGTCGACCAGTACGACGACGGCGCGAACGGCGACGGCAACATCATCCTTACCTCCGGACTCAAGGTCATGCACAGCAACGTCACGAAGCAGCTTGAGAACATCTACAACGGAACCTTCGTCGGCGAAGACGCCCTGCTCGGCGCCGACACGGATTCCACGGGCTATGTCTCTGAGGAAGGACGTCAGCAGCTCAGCGAGGACGCTCTCGCGAAGATGGCTGAGTGCTATGAGCTCCTCAACGCGGGCGAGATCGTTCCGGCTTCCGGCGACAACGGCTACACGCCGACCGATTTCCCGGGCCTTGCGTAATCAGTTGAAACGATGTGTGTTCCCTGGCGTATAGGGGACTGTCTCCCCCTGCCGGCTGCCGGCGGGGGAGATTTTTATTCACAGGGAGGGCAGAAGCTGCCCAAGAGGGTGAGTCATGGAAGACTATATTGTGGAGATGCGCCACATCACAAAACTCTTCCCCGGCATCGTTGCGAACGACGACGTCTCGATCGGAATCCGGCGAGGCGAGGTCTACGCTCTGCTCGGAGAGAACGGCGCGGGAAAATCTACGCTGATGAGCATGCTGTTCGGTATGTATGAGCCGGATCACGGAGAGATCCTGATCAACGGAAAGAAGGTCGAGTTCCATTCCTCAAACGACGCGACCGCCAACAGCATCGGCATGGTTCATCAGCATTTCAAGCTGGTCGACAACTACACGATCGCGGAAAACATCGTTCTCGGCGCCGAGCCGATGACGAAGCTGCTCGGATTCCTTCCCAGCGTCGATATGAAGCGGGCGAACAAGGAGATCAGCGAGCTTTCCAGAAAATACGGTCTGGAGGTGAATCCCACCGACAAGATCGAGGACGTCCCGGTGTCGGTCAGGCAGAGGGTGGAGATTCTCAAGATGCTCTACCGCAAGGCCGAGATCATGATCTTCGACGAGCCGACGGCCGTGCTCACGCCGCAGGAGATCGAATTCCTGCTCCAGATCATCGACGGCCTCAGACAGGACGGCAAGACGATCATCCTGATCACGCACAAGATCGAGGAGATCAAGAAGATCGCCGACCGCTGCGCGATCCTGTACCGCGGCAGGCTGGTCGACGTGCTGGACGTCAAGACGACCTCCGTGCAGGACATGGCCAACATGATGGTGGGACGCCAGGTTGACTTCAACGCCCACAAGAGCGAGGCGAACCTGAGGGGCGACGTTCTCACCGTCGAGCACATGACCGTGAAGAACGAGAACAAATTCGACGTGGTAAAGGACGTCTCCTTCACCGTGAGGGGCGGCGAGATCTTCGCGATCGCCGGCGTCTCCGGAAACGGCCAGACAGAGATCGCGGACGCCATCACCGGCATGCTGAAGATCGACTCCGGGACGGTGAAGCTCGACGGCCGCGACATCACCGGCCTTTCGATCCGGCAGCGCGCGGAGGCGGGGATCTCCTATATCCCCGAGGACCGTCACGGGACGGGCGTCGTCATGGATTTCACCCTCCGGGACAACCTGGCCCTCAGGAAGTACCACAAGGAGCCCTTCTCCAAAAAGGGCATCCTGAAGTTCGACAAGTTCCGGAGCTACGCGGAGGAGCTGATCGAGCGGTACGACATCCGGAGCGGCGAAGGTCCCAAGACGATCATCCGGTCGATGTCGGGCGGCAATCAGCAGAAGGCGATCATCGGCAGGGAGATCGAGGAGCACTCGAAGCTGATCATCTTCGTGCAGCCGACCCGCGGCCTGGATATCGGGGCGATCGAGAACATTCACAGGCAGATCCTCCAGGAGAGGGACAGAGGCGCGGCCATCCTCCTGATCTCGCTGGAGCTCGACGAGGTGATGAAGCTCGCCGATACCATCGGGGTCATCTACAACGGGCAGCTTCTGAAAATCGCGCCGGCAAACACGATGTCTTCGCATGACGTCGGAAGATATATGATGGGGGTGAAGGAAGCGTGAACACAAAGAAGAAAAAACACTGGCTCTCCGGCCTGCTCGTCAGCGAGAAGTACTCCTCGCTGACCGTGTCGGTACTCGCCGTACTTCTCACCATTCTCTCCGCCAGCGTCCTGCTCCTGATCATGAGAAGAAACCCGGCCGTGGCGTTTCTGAGCTTCCTGCAGGGGTGCGGCTTCGTGCCGAAGGCCAACTACGGCGGCGGCAGCGGCATGCTCTCCGACCTCTTTGACTTCCTGAACTATCTCGCCCCGATGCTGCTGGCGTCTCTGGCCTTCATCGTCGGCTTCAAGGCGGGCCTGTTCAATATCGGTATCGCCGGACAGATGCTGCTCTCCGGGTTTGTGGCCACCGTGGTCGTCGGCTACAACAAGAGCCTGCCGGCGGGCCTGGCGAAGCCCCTCGTCCTCGTCATCGGCATCGCGGTCGGCGGCCTCACGGGGGCGTTGATCGGATTCCTGAAATACAGGTTCAACATCCACGAGGTGGTCTCGACCATCATGGTCAACTACATCATCAGCTACCTGACGGGCTTCTTCATCAACAACAAGTTCGTCGACATGCTGACGAGAACCAGCCGCGTGTGCACCCCGAAGGCACGCCTCACCTGGACCGGCGTCCAGATCGGCGGCGTCTCCTGCAAGGTGCCGCTGGGCATCGTCATCGCGGTGGTGATGGCGGTGGTCGTGCAGTTCATCTTCAGCAGGACGTCCTTCGGCTTTGAGCTGAAGGCGGTGGGTCTCAACAAGAACTGCGCGAAGTACATCGGCATCGGCGTCGGCGGCAGCATCGTGGCTTCGATGGCGCTGTCCGGCGTGCTGGCCGGCCTGGCGGGCGTCACCTATTACCTCGGCTACACCAACACCATCATCCCGAAGACGCTGGCCGGCATGGGCTACGACTCGATCGCGGTCGCGCTTCTGGGCAATTCGTCGCCCATCGGATCGATCTTCGCGGCGATCGTCGTCACGATCTTCCAGCAGGGCGCCAACTTCATGAGCTCCACGGTGGGCGTCGCCAAGGAGATCGCCTCCCTGATCACGGGCATTCTGCTTCTCTACGCTTCCTGCGGCAATTTCATGAAGCAGCTCGCCCGCAGTATCATCCAGAAGGATGTGGACCGCGAGATCGAGGCCAGAAGACGCGCCGCCCACGAGAGCGAGGGGAAGGAGGAGAAGCGATGACAAAGGTATTTACGGACGGTCTCTCATTTGCGATTCCGCTTCTCATCATGGCTGTCGGCGCGATCTATTCCGAGAAGAGCGGCGTCACCAACCTGGCCATCGAGGGCTTCCAGGGCTTCGGCGCCTTCATCGGCGCCCTGATCGCGATTCTTCTCATGCCCGTTCTGGGGAACGGGTCCCAGGCCATCATCTACCTGGCGATGCTGGCGGCCGCGGTCGGCGGCGGCGTCTACGCCTGCCTCCACGCGCTGCTGTGCATCAAGTTCAAGGCCAACCAGGTCATCAGCGGCGTCGTCGTCAACATCCTGGCGGTGGCGCTGACGACGTTCTTCACAAGCGCCGCGAACACCGCCATCAACGGCACGGCGTCGAACAAGTTCATCCTGGGCGTGTCGACGAGATTCTCGATTCCGGGGCTTTCGGCCATTCCGTGGATCGGCGGCCTTTTCAAAAACATGTATCCGTTTGAGATCATCATCATCGTGATCGTGTCCGCCGCCTGGTACCTGATGTACAGGACGCGCTACGGCATGCAGCTTCGGGCCTGCGGCGAGAATCCCCAGGCGGTGGACGCCGCCGGCGGAAAGGTCGAGAAGACGCGCTGGATCGCGGTGATCATCTCCGGGGCGCTCTCCGGCATCGGCGGCATCTGCTTCGCCTATTCCATCTCTTCGCAGTTCTCGCCGAGCATCTACATGGGCTTCGGATACCTCGCCATCGCGGCGATGATCTTCGGAAACTGGAATATCGGCACAACGACCATCGTCTGCCTGATCTTCGGCCTGGCGAAATCCGGCGGCTATCAGCTCTGCATCGCGATGGGACTTCCGAGCAATTATTCCGATCTGTTCCTGATGCTGCCCTACGTCCTCACGATGCTCCTGCTGATCTTCTTCTCCAAGAAGAATCATCCGCCCAAGGCGGCAGGCGAGGTCTGGGACAAGGGCAAGAGGTAAATCCGTCTCCGCGCGGACAGGAAGCGGCCCCGTGCCTGCGCACGGAGAGGCGGCGGACCGGCGTCCGCGCACGGACATGAGACAAAGCGCGCCCGCGGGCGGAGAAGAAACAGATCCGTCTCCGCGGGCGGATGAAACAACAATACAGCGGCGGCCGCTTCTGAGGCCGCCCGGGAGGAGGCTGACTTATGAGCTATTATATGGACGGGGACCTTAAGAAGGGCAGCGTCCGTCTTTCGGACGACGGGAAATCCGTCGTGATCATCGACCAGACGCAGCTGCCGTGCAGAGAGGTCACCATGACGCTGACGACGAAGGAGGAGTTCTACCACGCGATCAAGATTCTCGCGGTCAGGGGAGCGCCGGCCATCGGCATCTGCGCCGGCTACGCGATGTACGTGCTTTCGCTGCCGAAGGCGGATCTGGGGTACGAGGAATTTGCCGCCTCGATGAAGGAGGACGGAGAGTACATCAATTCCTCCAGGCCCACCGCGGTAAATCTCAGCTGGGCCATTAAGCGCCAGATGGCGCTGATCGACGCCCACAGGGACACGCCGGTTCCGGAGATCGTCAGGCTCCTCGGGCAGGAGGCGGCCGCCATCCACAGGGAGGACATCGAGATGTGCGGCAGCATTTCCGAGAACGGCCTCTCCCTGGTGAAGAGCGGCGACGGAATCCTGACCCACTGCAACGCGGGCCCCCTCGCCACGTCGAAATACGGCACGGCGATCGGCCCGATGCTTCTGGCGAAGGAGCGGGGCATCGACCTCAAGGTCTT
>CACYDL010000093.1 GCA_902773195.1 uncultured Lachnospiraceae bacterium | reverse complement strand
TCCTTAGAATAGGTTTTGTTATTGGATTGAACCATGAGGGCAGAGGGACCATCTGAAAGATATAGGTTACGCCAATACCGTATGCTGCTCCTATCAACACCTATCAGCCGGGCTGCTTCAGTAGCGCTGATCTCATCTGTCAGTACCCGCTCAATGATCTTTACCTTTTCGACAGGATCAATCTTACTATTTCTGGACATAGAAATACCCCCAAGTAGGTTTTGTATTTCAATGTCCTACTTGGGGGTAGCATATCAGTCTGTGGTGCGGGAACCTTTTTGTCTTTGTCTTACTTCCTGCGTCCGTCTGCGTCCGGCCTGTCAGTCGCCTCTGGAGCTTTTGTTGAGGTCGTGCTCGATCTCGTACTGCTGGATGAAATTGATGTTCTCGAGCTCCGTCTCGCTCAGGCCGAGCGCGCCGTAAATGTCTTCCGTGTTGATGTTGAAGTCCGGATTCGGCTGGTACCAGGGCTTCGACGAGAAGTAATCCCTCAGGGTCTCGTTGGAGAAGGAGTACCCGTGGCGGGCGAAGATCTCGTTTCGTGCGATGCTGATCTGCTCCTCGCTGAGGCCGGTCAGATCCGCTTCCGTCAGAAGCCTCGTGGAGCTGTCGGCGATGACGTCATCGTTGACCGGTTCCGGCGTGGGGGTCGGCGTCGGTGTGGGCGTCGGCGTGGGGGTCGGTGTCGGCGTGGGCGTCTCGGTCGGGAACGTGAGGCTCTCGGTCACCGAGCTGGCCGGGGTATTGGCCGTTCCGCCGGAGCCGCCCCTGTTGAACAGGCTGAAGCTGCCGGATTTGAGGAAGAGCGCGATGATGAGCGCGATGGCGGCGAGCGCGACGATCAGGGCGATGATGATCGGAAGCCTGGAGCCCTCGTCCTCGTCTTCCTCGTCGTCCCAGTTATAGGAGCTCTTTCTCGGCCGCGTGCTGCTCTTTGAAGCGGCGCGCCCGGCCTGGCTTCCGGATGAGGCGGACGTCTTGCCGGAGGCCTTTTTCCCGGACGGGGAAGAGGTCTTCCCAGTGGAACTGCCGGAAGCAGTCTTCGCGGAGGACGTGCCCGCGGCTTTTGCGGAGGACGTGCCCGTCACTTCGGGGACGGCGTCTCCCAGATCGGCCGCGTAGTAATCGCGCTCGTCAAACGCGGGAGCGGCCGGCGTCTTGCCGGCGTCGGACGGTCTGGCTGTCCCACCGTATTCCGCGCGCAGCGTAATCTTCACGCCGCAGCTGTCGCAGAAGATGGAGCCGTCCGGCAGCTTGTGGCCACAATTTGGACAGAACATATGTATCACCTCCATATTACTTTTCGGGATTCTGGCTTTTGTTTCGTTTTCGGTCAAACGAAAACTCCCCTGATGTGCAGTATAGCATAAACTGAACAGACTTGGGAAAAAGATCATATCAGATTTTTTTGAATTCTTTGTGAACCACGGACCGGCCTTCTCCCGCCTCCGGCGGCGCGAAGCCGGGGAGGCCGCGCGGAGCCCTTTCCGGCTCCGCGTTGTCAGAAAACGGGGGATGTGTTAATCTGAATTCAGACCGGCCGAAGAAGCGGCGTCCCGCGGCGGATCCGCCCGCGGCCGGCGACACAGCGCCTCGATACGGGATTCTCCCGCGGGGGGGGATACAGCTCCCCTGATGCGGATTCTCCCGCGACCGGCGACACGACGCCCCGATATGGGATTCTCCCGCGGCGGCGATACGGAGGTATTTATGGTGAAACAGTCAGGCAAAGGCGGAAAAGGACGGAGGACGGCACTCCTTCTGCGCGTTCTTCTGGCCCTGCTTTCCGCCGCGGCGCTGTCCGCGCTTTCGGCCGCGGCCGCGTCCGCCGCGGAACACCCGACGGTCTACAACGGGACCGACTACGCCCGGGTGTACAATTACGAGTATTTCTGCCGGAAATATCCCGGACTCGCGAAGAAATACGGGTACGACGACAGCCGGATCCTGAAATACTTCGTGACGGTCGGCATGAGAAACGGCAGAAGAGGAAGCGCCTCGTTCAGCGTGAAGTCCTACCGCTACGGCAACGCGGACCTCCGCAGGAGGTTCGGGACGACGCTTCCCTCCTACTATCTGCACTACATCCGGACCGGCTACAAATCGGCCCGTCGCAGGGCGACCGCCGTCGGCATCACCGGCATGAGGAACCCGCTCACGGTCTGGAACGGCACGGACTTCAAGGGCGTGTACAGCTACGCCTACTTCGTGAAGCGGTACCCCTCCGTCCTCGAGACGGTCGGCGACGACGACGCGGCGGTGCTGGAGTATTTCGTCCGAACGGGCATGAAGCGCCGGATGGTCGGAAACAACGTCAGCAAGTATCCCAAGGCGAGCCCCTCCTCGGCCGCCTACCGGAACCTGTTCAGGCGGAGCCTCTATCCGACCGGGAACACGGTGCCCGCCGACTATCTGACGGAAGGGACGCCCAAAACCTGGAACGAGATCCTTCTCAGCGTGATCTCCGGCGTGAAGAACGGAGGAAGCTACAACAGCGACGGCCGGATCTCCACGGAGCAGGCGATGAAGAACGCGTTCTCGATGAACGGGAACAAGCCGGTCATCGATCTATCCAAAGCCCGCCCGTCCTACTGCTCGTCGGCGGTCTATATGGCCATGCTGAAGGCCCTTTCGGTGTGGGACACCGGGAGCGTCATCTCCCGCAGCGCGTGGATCAGCCTGAGACCCTATTCCGTCTCCGGCATGACCTACCCGGCGCAGGGCGACGGCGTGGGATGCTGGGGCAGGGCCAACGCCAACGGCCCGGGTGACGCGGTCCTGGTGAAGGAGCTCGGCGCGGGGACGAATTACTTCATCGCCGCGAAGACGGCCTACAAGACGGAGGACGCCTACTGGAAGGCCTGGGCGAAGGCCGACCCCGGCGATCTGCTCAAGATTTTCCGCGACAGGACCATCGGCACCGGCGAGAAGGGCCACATGGTCGTCTATCTCGGGCACCGGTACGCGACGGATTCGTCCGGCAGCCGGGACGACGTCATCTACTACTGGTCCTCCCAGAGTTCGACGGACGGCTACGGGATCGCCAGCTGCCGCGCCTCGGCCATCTGCCGCGGCGTGCTCACGAAGATCCAGGATCCCGCCGCTTTCGCCAACGCGAAGAACATTTCCCCGAAGGACCGGGACGACTGGCTCGCCTCCCTGATCACGGGGCACAGGGCCTCCGCGTCGGAGATGATGGCCCACATCCGCTGAAGGGATTCCGACTGTGCATTTCTGAGCATTCTTTTTTGAGTTGGAGGATTTCGCAAATAATTATGTCACCCTGCCCCCTGATTGTGGTATAGTATTCCATGACGAAAAACAGCATGGGGTAACGGGTAAGTGAAGCCGATCGTACTATATTATTCAAGATCCGGTCGAACCGAGAAGCTGGCGCAGCTGATCGCGACCGATATGCACGGAGAAATCATCAGGATCACGCCTCAGAAGGAGTACCGGGGCAGTCTGCGCAAGGCGGTGTCGCGGGTTCTGCGCGACAGAATGAAAAAGAAAAACAATCATCCGGTCACGCCGGCGCCGGATCTTCGGGATTTTGATCCGGTCTTTATCGGATTTCCGATCTGGATGAAGGACATGCCCGATTTCGTGGCGGAATTTATCTCCGGCTGCGACCTTGGCGGAAAGACGGTCATTCCCTTCGCCACGTTCTGGATGAGCGGCATCGGCGGCGCGCTGAAGACCATGGAACGCGTCTGCCCGGAGGCGAAGATCGTGAAGCCCTTTGAGGACGGCGTCTTCCGGGGCGGCGATTACAGGAAATGGCGCCACAGCGTCAGGATGATGATCTGGAATATGCCGTGAAAGATCCGGCATGTACAGCAGCCGCGGCGAGAGAGCGTGCGGATCGTTGAGCAGTATGCCGTACAGGAGGGGAATTTGGCGGCCGGAAGCAAAAATATCACAGACATGACAAAGGGGAATCCGTGGAAGCTGATGCTGGCTTTCGCGATTCCTCTTTTTATCGGGAACGTTTTCCAGATGTTCTACAACATCGTGGACACCATGGTCGTGGGACGCTTTGTCGGCGCCCACGCCCTCGCCGCGGTGGGCGGCGCGGGCTCGAGCTACAATCTGATGCTGGCCCTCATCACGGGCTTTACCAGCGGCGGCTCGGTCCTTCTGGCGCAGGCCTTCGGGAGCGGCGACAGGGAAGAGATGCGGAAGAACTACGGCACGTCCTTTCTGATGATTCTCGCGGCCGGCCTGGTGTTTACCTTCCTGGGCCAGCTCCTGGGGCTGCCTCTCCTGCGGCTTCTCCGGACGCCAGGGGACGTCATCGCGGAATCGCATCTGTATCTGCGCTGGATGTACGCGGGAATTCTCGCCACGTCGCTGTACAACGGCATGGCCGCGTTCCTGCGGGCGGTGGGCAATTCCCGCACGCCCCTCGTCGCGCTGATCGCCGCCTCCGTGCTCAACGTGCTCCTGGACCTGCTCTTCGTGCTGGTCTTTCACTGGGACACGGCCGGCGTCGCCGCCGCGACGGTCATCGCCCAGGCGGTGTCGGGAATCTACTGCCTGCTGTATGTGAGGAAGCACATTCCCGCGCTCCGCCTGAGGATCCGGGACATGCGGCCCGACCGGGCGGCGGCAGCGGAGACGGTGCGGATCGGCGTGCCCTCCGCCTTTTCGACGGCGGCCGTGACGATCTCCGTCATGCTGATCCAGAGAGCGGTCAACGGCTACGGCTCGTCGGTCATGGCCGCCTACGTCGCCGCGAACAAGACCGAAAGCATCTGCTTCTGCCTGAGCTACGCCATCGGCATGGCGACGGGCGTCTTCTGCGGGCAGAACAAGGGAGCGGGGGACATGGACCGCGTGCGCGAGGGGCTGTTTACCGGCATAAAGCTGTCCCTGCTGTACCATGCGGCGGCCACCCTCGTTCTTTTCGCAGGCGGGCAGCGGATTGTCACCGTGTTTACGACGGATGCCGACGTGGTCGCCATCGGGCGCGGCATCGTGCGGATCACCGCGTGCTTCGCGCCGGTGCTGGGCCTTCTCTTTGTCTTCCAGCATTTTCTGAGGAGCGTGTCGGACGTGCGGCCGACGATCTACATGAGCTTTGCGGAGATCTTTTCCCGCGGGGTGATGCCCTATGTGCTGAGCGCCGCGTTTGGATATTACGGGATCTGGTGGGCAACTCCGATTGGGTGGTGCCTGTCGCTTATGATCGGCGTGCTGAGGTACCGGTCGGGAAAGTGGAAGAATTACAGGACATAGTGCGAAAAGATAAATGAGCAATGCGGAACTCCGGGAGCGTGGCGAAGGAACACGTCCCGGAGTTCTTGTTTTGCCGCGATGTCGTAAAGTTGGCGGCGGAAGAGAACTATTTTCCGTCCCTCAAGTGGCTGATGATGAAACAGATCAGCTGTACATCCTTCTCTGAAAGTCCCGCAACGCTTACCGTCGAAGAACTGTCGATTCCGAGCAGGTAATCGGCAGAGACGTGGAATATACGGGCTAGCTCAACGACATACTGCGTGGACGGAACAGAGATTCCCATTTCCCAGGCATTGACGCTTGACCGTGTGATGCCGAGCTGTTTCGCAAGAGCACTCTGTGTCAGATCCTGATCTTCCCGCAGCTTTTTGATTTTATCCGCGATCATAAAAAATCCCCTATTAGTGTCAGGGTAATATAATCAGTATGATATTTCATTATCAAATTGATGTTATAATTTGACACTTATCTGGGATTATTCTAAAATCGAAGATGGAAGTGGGTGAGGCGTGATTGTATGAGGTGATAACTTCTTCGATATCCGCCATTACGCTTATTTTTGGCGTAGTCACATATTTCCGGGATTCTCGAAGAAGAGCCAGGCAGGCGACACTGGATGCATAAACGATCTCCAGAAAAAACACAGTCAAAGCTGAATTTATGGCTGTCTTCTGAAATTAAGAAAAACTCAGTATACAAGACATCTGAGGTGCGTAAGGAGCAAGAAAGATACCTCGCCGAAACAGAGATTTTCTGTGTCAGTGTTAATCAAGGCATAAGGGAGAATTTGACAGTCATTCCTCAAAGTGACAGCAACTTGGTCTTCTGACAATAAAACGGGTTGACCCGAGATTGGAGTACAGATGAAAAAAAGGAACGTTACAAAGAGCGTAAAAATCATTCTCTCAACAGCATTATCTGCTGTACTGATCCTGACATCCCTGTTCGTTACAGGAGGGACTGTTTCTGCTGAAGAGATCCTGAAAGATGAGGATCTCTTTGTTGCGGGACAGAACGAATATGAGCCGATTGATGATGTAGAAACAGAGTTCTTTGCTGAAGACAATGAGCCTGACGTTTACTTTGCAAAGGTTGACAACACTGGTCTTGTAACCGCTGTTGCAAAGGGTACGGCGACAATTACTGCGACAACAACAGATGGTACAGCGAAGACTGCCACATGTAAGATTACAGTGAGAGTCCCGGTGACAGGGGTAGCCCTAAATATAACATCGGCATCCATCGCGAAGGGTAACACTCTTCAACTTACTGCTACAGTAAAACCGACGAACGCCTCAAACAAGAACGTGACCTGGAAATCCAGTAATACAGCTGTTGCAAAAGTTAGCAGTACTGGTCTCGTCACTGCCGTCGCCAAGGGATCGGCGACCATTACCGCAGTAACGAAGCAGGGATCTAAAACTGCAACATGTAAAGTGACAGTTAAGGATCCTGTCGCCGTGACCGGAGTGAGCCTGAACATGTCAACTGTAACGGTTGCAAAAGGTAGTAAAATCCAGCTGACAGCGACTGTCACTCCGTCGAATGCTTACAATAAGAATGTTACATGGAAGTCCAACTACTCCAGGATAGCGAAAGTGGATAGCAACGGCCTTGTGACAGCTGTATCTTCGGGCCGGGCAGCCATTACGGTGACGACGAAAGAAAGCTCGTTTACAGCGAGGTGCGTTGTTATTGTGAATTAAACATAGTGATGAGGAAGTGATGGTGAAAAAGAATTAACAAACAGAGAAGGACATCAAAAGTTTTGGAGACAAAAATACAGAATCAATCCATTAGTAGAATAAAGGTATTATTCTGATATGGGAGGTTTACCACATGCATCATCTCCTTATTATCCAATTTAAAAAGAGAGAAAGGTCGTTAATATTCAAAGGGAAATCGTATCTTCGGAAAAATTTGGTGGATGAAGTATCGATTTATTATGACAGGATCATCTTATCATTTGACAGAACAAAGTCGGTTAACCTACAGAATTGCCTTTTTTCCCAGAAAAGCCTGTTTAGATATGAAATACAAAAGAGTCTGTGCTTTTACCTGGCGGTCACCGGTGTGATTCCTGAAGTTAAAGAGATTTGGCTTGAGAGAAATGATGAAAATCAATATCTTGAAGATATTTCTTTTGCTAAAGAATGGAGTACGTGTACTGTCAGACGAGTGCTCAAACCGGAAGTTTTGGCATGTATTTTTGAGACGGGACAAGAATCGAGAGTACTATATACAGTTCTGACCTTTTATCTGAAGGCTCAGATGGATCATTCACATGATAGTTTTCGTGCAGCTTGGAGTGGACTCAACGCGCTTTATACAGCCTTGGCACCATCAGGTGCATCTTGGGAAAGGGATAAGATAGAAGCTTTGAGGCCGTATTTCGATATGGATTCACTTTCTGAGATCAGAGAAAAAGTGAGCATGCTGAATGATTCATTTTGGAAAGAACTTGACTGGTATTCATTTACAAGGAATCTTTGTGTGGAAAGAGGGAAAGTTAAGTCGATTGATAAGGTCATTGAGCCTGTATACAATTTGCAGGATTCCATGCTGATAAGAACAATTACGGATTATATGAGATCCACGATATATACAGACAAGGATGAAAATTCCGGGGAAAAGGCTGATAATGAACGCCTTCGTAAAGAGATAAACAAAAAGGAAAATGAAATTTCTGGGAAAAAGGCTGATTTTGAGCGCCGTCGTCGAGAGATAGACAGGAAGGTAAATGAATACGGGGTTTCTTATTCATCCCGAGCATATTTTTTGGTTATTCAATACTGTTATATGCTGCGGAATCGAAGCTTCCATGCAGAGAAAGCCTATCCGATATTTGCTATCTATGACGTAGGAGCTGGCCAAACAATCGAAGAGTATTTGACGAATCTTATTCTGATGACAATAGAAGGCTTGCTGGCAGAGTTACATAGTCAATTAAATAGATAAGCAAAGGGAACAAAAGAGGATTGGAGGATATTTTTCGGATTTGACACTGGAAACGGAAACAATCATTCAATGAAGGAGGAAAAGTATGAAAAGAAAACTGATGATTCTGTTGTTTACTGTTCTGATGCTGATGATGTTTGCGGTACCGACCGCGGCATCCTACAGAGTAATTGCGCTTTCATCTTCCAGCGGGAAGTGGATCACGCAAAAAGCTGATACATATAATAACAAAACCAGAAATGGAAGAACTTATGTTTATAAAGTTGTTGTTCCGACCACAGGTTATCTGAAAATAGATATCGCCAGGAGTTATGACGGTTGTATCTATGGCTCCAAAAAATTGTCTAAGTCACATAGTGATGACGGCTATTTTGAAAATGATTATTCCGGGCCTCCGGCCCACCCCGGCCGCAGTTCAGCGCAGCCTGACCGCGCTTCAGTCCATTTGATACGATCCGCACATCAGCCCATGCTGGCCGCTGATCAGCGCACCTGTTGAGTATCGTTCTTTTTGTTTTC
>CACYDL010000092.1 GCA_902773195.1 uncultured Lachnospiraceae bacterium | reverse complement strand
GGCGCGGAGGGCGTCCGCTGCGGCCGCGGGGTCGGCGGGGCGGTCGGGATCGCCGCAGTCGGTCTGATCATCAGGCGCGGGTTCAAGTATGGACGAGACCGGGGAGAGCGCGGCAAGAGGGTCATCCGCAGGAACCTCATCCGGGGCGGACTTATAAATTTCCACAATTTCCTCCAGAGGATCGGAGGGATCCGCCGCAGGTTCCTCATCCACGGAAGCCGAGGCGCCGGCAAGCAGGGAGATCAGCTGATCCAGCCGTTCGAGGATGGCGGAGGCCATATCACAGTCGACCGTGATCCCGCGGCCTTCGGGTACGGTGATCTCCGCCTGGGCGGCTGCGGGGAACGGTATAATGGGAGCAAGAGGCGCTTCCGGGGCAGAGGGGACGGCAGGGGCCGCGGGGACTGGGACGGGAAAGGCCGGGACCGCGGCGGGCTCCGCCGGGGTTTCAGACGCGGCCTGATCAGGCTCAATGAGCAAGCTGAACAGCTCGGCGACTTCCTCCGGATCACCGTCTTTGGCCATACGCGCAAGGATCTTTGACAGGGACTTTTTCATGTTTTTGTTTCTCCTTTCGGGTGTTGAATCTGTTATCCTGACCCTGGGGCCGGCGCGGCCGGAGTCGACAACGGCTATATGGTTGCCGCGGATGGAGCGCTGGACGAAGCGTCCTTGCTCCTCACAGAGGCGGTAGGTGTAGCCGCAGGAGATCTCCCGCTTGCCTTCCTTCAGGATAAGGTCGATGAGATAAGGGTCGGTGATGATAAGATCCGCAAGAAGCAGGTCGGATTCATCGCCGGTGCCGCGACGGACGTTGTGGACATGGCCCTTCTGGAGGAAGAGGATGTTATCCAGGGTCACGCCGTCGGCGGGGTGGTCGTTGGTGACGGGCATTCCCTCGAAGGACGCGACGCATTCCGGGGAGAAGACCTCCTCTTCGGGGCGGTATACGGGTACGAGGGCGGAGGAATTGCCGCCGGGCGGGGGTATGCCAAGCTCTTCGGGCAGATACTCCTGTATGCCGGTGCGGGCAACGGGCACGTTGAGGCACAGGAGATACCCCTCAGGCTCCCGGCGGGAGATGTTTTCCGAGAGGCGGGTTCCATAGTAGATCAGCCTTTACCACTCCTTTCTGTGGTTACAATGATGTAAGAAAACCCCGCTGACGCAGTTCGGCAAGGGCTTCTTCCCGGGTGAGAAGGCCGCACTGGAAAGCGGAGATAACAGGGGAGGAGAGCCGGTCGAGCAGCTCGGCGCGGGCGGCGGCGGAGGAAGCCATGACCGGCTCAAAGACGATCTCCAGATCAGGCGGGGAATAACCCCAGCAGGATATTGCCATGATGGGGAGCAGCTTTTCGAGGGCAGGGCGGAGGAAGCGCTCCTGAAGCTGGGAGATCATCTCGTAATAGTTGCGGAGATCGCTCTCGCCGGTGGCGTTCATGCCCTGGGGGGAGCGACCGAACAGCCTTGTGGCGGGGATCTCGGAGGCGCCTGCCATATCCAGCATGAAGGTCTCGTAGATCTCGGACAGACCGGAGAAGGAATAGGGGTGGGTCTCAAGCGAGTCCTCGGCGGAGAGCAGCTGGAGGCCGAAGGACGTCCGCAGCCGGTTTTCCTGCTCCATGGCGGAGAACAGGCTTTTCCGCTGCTCATCCGTGCCGGCGGAGAGTATCTCGCCGAAGTCGCTCATCTTAAGGGTGGTTATGTTCGCCTGGAAGATGAGCTGGGCTATGTTGGCGGAGACGGCGGAGCGCTTCATAAGCTCCTCCCAGATGTGCTCAAGTTCGCTGGCGCCCCAGCTGCTCTCCCGGACGCTTTCGGTGAGGGGCAGCTCACGGCCCACGAATCGGATGACGCGGGAATGATGAAGCCGGACGGAGCGGATGTCGCCGGAGGTAAGCTCGGCGGTGTAGTATTCGGGGAGGCCGAAATCGGGATCGTCCAGATCGGTCACGGTTTCAAGGGAGGGAGTAAGGCCCTGGGAGCGGTCAAGGACCAGAAGGCCCTGGAAGCAGCCGGGGAGAAGAAGATCCATATCCAGAGGGGTATCGAGCCGGTTCTCCTCTCCCCGCAGGACGATGAGGGCGAGGGAACCGCCGTAGAGCCTGGCCCAGCGGATGGCGTTGGTTATTTCCTGCTTGACGGAATGCCGGGCCTCAAGGCGGGAAAGCGAGTGCAGGTCATCCTCCGGGACCGAGGCCGACAGGCGGTACCAGGCACGGGTCATGTCCTCGGACGGCATGTCGATGATCTTCTTTGCCAGCCAGGATTCACGGTAGGCCGTGGTGAGCATGTCCGGGCAGGAGGTGAGGAAGGATCGGACGAAGCTGCCGGAGGAGATGAGCGGGGAGGCCTCCCCGAGGAAGGCGGCGGAGTTGACGTAGCCGTCACGGGCGGACACGCGGGGACTGACAGGGGCCTTTTTCTTTCTGTTTCGGGACACGGTCAGGCCCCCTGACTGCGGCGGAAGCGGTCCGCGCGGGTGTGGCACAGATAGCGGAGGGCATCCATGGCGTGGTCCCGCTCCTTGACTGGCTTTTCCTCGCCGCGCTGGCGGGCCTTGTCATCCCAGATGTAGCCGTGGATCTCCTTTATGAGGCAGGGGCAGAGATTCCGTTCCGCCCTGACCTGACGGTTTCCTATAAGGACGGCCGTGGTGGAGATGCCCTCGCGGACCTGGTTCTTCGCGTCGAGGATGCGGAGGCCCCGGTTGCGCAGCTCCGTCTTGAAGGAGGCGGCGCTGGGGTCGACGATGATCTGCACGTTGCGGTCGCCGGAGAGGAAGGCCAGAAGATCGTCGGCATACTCGGCGTCGGTTTTCTGGCGATGCCTGGCGGCGGAATCCCAGTAATACTCGTTCATGATCCAGAAGGTTCTTCCGTCATCCCGGACGTCCAGAAAAACGCAGGGGTTCGCGGTGCCGTAGTCAACGGCGCAGAAGCGGCGGCAGTCGGACAGGGGAACGTCAGCGGAGATTTCAGCCGTGAGGAAGGTGTTCTCATCATCATCCCACATGGGATAGACGGAGCCTTCGGCGCTGACCCATTCGCCGAGGATGTAGCGGCGGAAGAAGACGCCGGAGAAGGAGCGGCTGTAGCTGCGGCGGATTTCCGGGGAGAGGGTGAGATTGTCGTCCATGGTGAAGTGGAGACGGAAAAGACCGATCTCATCCGCCCTGTCGATGAAATCGGTCTTTATGTAATGGTAAGCCCCGGCGGGATTGCAGTTCATGAAGATCCTGCTGCCGGCGACTGAGCATCTGCCAATCATCTGGTCCACGAAGGACCGGGGAAAGAGGGCAACCTCGTCGGCATAGGCGCCGGCGGAGGTCATGCCCTGGAGCTTGTCCTGGGAGCTGTCGTTGTCGGCGCCGAACAGGTGATAGGT
>CACYDL010000091.1 GCA_902773195.1 uncultured Lachnospiraceae bacterium | reverse complement strand
CGAGGAACGTATCCGCCATCTTCATCGTCTCCGGCTCAAGCCTGTAGAGGGACAGGATGGGGACGCGGATGAGGTACAGCGTCAGGCCGGCCGCGATACCGATGAGGACGAACAGGACCTGGATGGTCACCGAGCAGGCTCTCAGCCTCTCCCTGCTCTCCCGCTCGTTCCTTCCCGCCCCGGACGAAGCCTCGCCGATGGTCCTGCCTATGATAATGGCGGCGGCCCCGCAGGATCCCGCCGGCATCGCCTTCACGATGCCGTAGAGCGTCGAGGCGACGCTGTTGGCGGCGATGGCCCTCGCCGTCATGTGCCCCAGGATCACCGTCTGCAGCGCGGTATTGACGCCCCACAGCCCCTGCACCACCAGCATCGGGTAGGTGACCCGGACGTAATCCCGGCGAAGCACGGCATCCGTCTTCAGATAATCGCCGGGCCTGAGCCCGAAACGGTTCCTGCTTCCGATGATATACAGCAGCAGAATCGCCAGCTCCGCGATCCGGGACACAAGGGTCCCGATGGCGGCGCCCGTCACGCCCAGCTCCGGCGCGCCGAAATGCCCGTAGATCAGCGTGTAGTTGATGCCGCAGTTGATGCAGAAGGCGCAGACGGACAGCACCAGGGCAATCCGCACGGTGCCCGTGGCGCGGAGCGTCGAGAGCAGAATCTGCGTGACCGCGAAGAAGAGGTAGGTGAACCGCACGGTCCGGAGATATTCCATTCCCCGGGCGATGATCTCCTCGTCGGTGGTAAAGGCCAGAAGGATCGGTCTCGGGAAAAGCGTCACCGCCAGAAACAGCAGGACCGCGAAGCCCGCGGCGAAATGCATGGCGCAGGCGGAGATTCTCTTCAGCGGCCCGACGTCTCCCTTTCCGAAGTACTGGCTGCCCAGGATCACGACGCCTTCCCCGAAGGCGAACAGGATCTGCTGAAAGATAAACTGTATCTGGTTGACGGCGGCCACGCCCGACAGCGCGGGCTCGCTGTAGCCCCCGAGCATGATGTTGTCGGCCAGGTTGACGCTGAGCGTGATGATGCTCTGGAGGGCCAGCACGACAAACAGCGAAAAAAATTCTCTGTAAAAACCCTTGTCCCTGATCATGATTCTCCACACCGCGGCGGATCTTTGACGACGGAACGCCGCGCTCTTTCTATGCTACCATCTTTTTCCGCGAAAAGAAAGAAGCCAGCTTCACAAACTGCTCCCGGAACGGCTCCCGGCGACCCGCGGTTTCTTTATTTTGCGCGCTCCGTGATTTATAATGACAGAGGACGGCCATAATCGGCCGCACGAAAGGGCAGAAACGGCCGCAGAAAGGCCGCATGGAGCGCAGAGACGGCCGCAGAAAGGCCGCATGGAACAAATGACGGCCGCAGCCGCCTCACAGAAAGGAGTTTCCCCATGGCGTCATCTTCTCTTCTGATCAGAAATATCGACACCGTCGTGACCTGCGATGGAGAGGACCGCGTCCTCCGCGGCGCGGATATCCTGTGCCGGGACGGACGGATCGCCTATATCCGCCCGTCGGGCGCGCCGGACGGCGCCCGGACATCGGAGGCGGCGGGTCAGAGCGCCCTGCCCGCGGACGGCGCCGGGACAACGGCAGCCGGAGACCGTAACGCCCTGCCGGCGGACGGCGGCGGCCGCTTCTGCGGGGAGATCCTCGACGGGACCGGCATGCTCTGCTACCCCGGCCTCGTCAACGCCCACCACCATCTCTACCAGATCTTCTCCCGCAATCTTCCCCAGGTTCAGAACATGGAGCTCTTCGACTGGCTGAAGACGCTCTACGGGATCTGGAAGGGACTGACGGAGGAGACCGTGCGCCTGTCCTCCCTCACCGGCCTGGGCGAGCTGATGAAGAACGGCTGCACCACCGTCTTCGACCACCACTACGTCTTTCCCTCCGGGGGAGGCGATCTGCTCGGCGCCCAGCGGGCCGCCGCCGAGGAGCTGGGCGTGCGCATGCATTACTCCCGGGGATCCATGGACCTGTCCGTGAAGGACGGAGGTCTCCCGCCCGACAGCGTCGTCCAGACCGTCGACGAGATCATGGAGGACAGCGCCCGTCTGATCGAGCGCTTCCAGGACAACTCCTTCACCTCGATGAGCCGCATCGCCCTGGCCCCCTGCTCCCCCTTCTCCGTCTCGGCGGACCTTCTCCGCGAGAGCGCCGCTCTCGCGCGCCGCTGCGGCGTGAGGCTCCACACCCACCTGTGCGAGACGAAGGACGAGGAGAACTACACGCTGGAGCGCTTCGGCATGAGGCCCCTGGCCTACATGGAGTCCCTGGGCTGGACCGGCCCCGACGTCTGGTACGCCCACGGCATCCATTTCAACACGGAGGAGCTCCGCCTCATCGCGGAGACCGGCACCGGCGTGTGCCACTGCCCCGTATCCAATATGAAGCTCAGCTCGGGCATCGCGCGGATTCCGGAAATGAAAAAGCTGGGCGTCACGGTCGGCCTCGGCGTCGACGGAAGCGCCAGCAACGACGGCTCAAACCTGCTCGAGGAGATCCGGGCCGCCTATCTGCTGCACCGTCTGAACGCCAGCAGCGTGGCGCCGGACGGATACGACATTCTCAGGATGGCGACCATGGGAAGCGCGCGCCTTCTCGGCCGGGAGAAGGAGATCGGCTCCCTGGAGGCCGGAAAATGCGCGGATCTCTTCCTCATCGACAGACGCCGTCTGGAGCTCGTGGCCGCCTGCGGCGATCCGAAGTCCCTGCTCGGCACCGTCGGCCTCAAGGGCCCCGTGGACTACACGGTCGTAAACGGGAAGATCACCGTCCGGAACGGTCGGCTCGCCCGGACCGACGAGGAGAAGCTCGCCGCGGAGGCGGAGCGCGAGGCGGAGAGATATCTGCGCGCCGCCCTGTGACGCGGGATGCGGCGGACGGCTCCTCTTCTGCCCCCTCCCGATTCCTCCCTGCGCCGGGACCCGTTCCGGCGCGGCCCGGTTTCTTCCGCCGGGACCCGTTCCGGCGCGACCCTTTTTTCGCCGGAATCACATCGAAACTGACCCCGGTCCCCTTATCTTCGTATAAACGGTTGAAGGCGCGAAAACAGCCTTCCGAAAACAGGAAATCAGCACAGCGATCATAAGCATAGATAAAAAGGAGAAACACCATGAAAAAGATAGTCAGATCCATCCTCGCGGGAGCGCTGGCGGCCTCCCTGACGGTCCCTGCGGCCGCCACGGCCGTCTTCGCGGAACCGCCCGCGGTACAGACAGAGATTCAGGAACAGACGCCGGAGGAAATCATCGCGAAAATAGCGGAGAGCTCGTCCTCGCTGATCGAGGATCCGGCCTCCGACCCCGAAGTGATCTTCGGCGATACCGAAACAGCCGACGCCGCGGAAGCGGCGGCGGAGGAAGTCGCTTCCGCGGAAGAAGCGCCCGCGCCGGCGGAGGAAGCCGTTTCTGCGGAAGAAGCGGCGGAAGATCCCGCGGCGGAAGAAACCGTTTCCGCGGAAGAAGCGCCCGCGCCGGCGGAGGAAGCCGTTTCTGCGGAAGACACGGCGGAAGATCCCGCGGCGGAGGAGGATGAGGGCAGCCTCTTCTTTATCGGAGGCTCCGTCACCGAAGATCCCGTGACCGGCATGGACGACGCGAAAAAGATCCTGCTTTCGATGCTCGACGAATTCGGCGTCGACGAAAGCACTCAGTTTGAGCCCTGGCGGGAGGTCACGGACACGTCCGGAAACCACTACTATATTTTCCGCCAGATGTACATGGACACCACGGTCTCCGGCGGAGCCGTCAAGGTCGTGACGGACGCCGACGACAACATGATCGGCCTGGTCTGCAGCGTGGAATCCGAGCTGCCGGACGTGGAGGAATCCGAAGGCATCACCGCCGCTGAGGCGGAGGCGCAGGTGCTTCGGCATGAGGAGGAAGCAGGCAGGCAGAATCCCGTCCTGATCGGGGAAGCCACCTCCAAGATCATCCTTCCCGTGGAGCTGGAGCTGAATCCGGAATTCGAGGCGGAAAAGGAAGAAAGCCGCTACGTATGGGTCGTCTACAGTGAGAACCCGGACGACAGCTTCGCCAGGGGATCCGATCTTCCCTACCTCGCCCACTATGTGTCGATGACGGGAGAATATCTCTACAGCATGCCCACCATTCTCCCCGGAGACGAGGCGAGCTCCGCGGGCTTTGACGCCTCCTATATCTTCGAGTTCATGGAACCGGCGGATTACACAGGCACGGTCACTCTCTCCGACGGCACGGAGAAAGAAATCAGCGTCACGTTGATGCGCGACAGCCGGACCGGCATGTACTATCTCGGAGACATCCGCCGCCGCATCGTCGTGGCCGACTGCTACGAATTCCTGTACAACAAGGGAAAGGTCGTGCTCGAGGCAAGCCCGGACAACACCGGATGGGACAGCACCGCACTGCTCTCCCTGTACAACTACGGAAGAGCGTGGGATTATTACAACGAGATCGGCTGGAAGGGCGGCGACGGACTGGAGACGCCCATCATCATCCTGAAGGATTACTGCGACAAGAACCACATTCCGATCGACAACGCGGCCTACGCCGGAAAATACTACGGCTGGCAGGTATTTCTTTCCAGCTCGGCCAACGATTTCGCCCAGGCCCTGGACGTGCTCGCCCACGAGTTCACCCACTGCGTGACCGGAACCGTCATGACCTACAACGCCTACAAGAACGACTACGGCGCCATCAATGAGGCGATGAGCGACATTCAGGGCAACCTCTGCGAGATGATGGCGGGCGCCACCACGGATACGGAGTGGCTGCTGGGAGAGATGAGCAGCACCACCGTCCGAAGCATGAGCGATCCTCACCGATACGGTCAGCCGGAATACACCTGGGACCTCTATTACCAGGACGACGTGGAGACGCCCACCGATATAAACGACAGAGGCGGCGTACACTCCAACTCCTCTCTTCTCAACAATATCGCCTACCGCCTCTGCACGGACGGCGGCATGACGATGGAGGAGGCGCGGAGCTTCTGGTTCGCGGTGGACTGCTCCATGGTGCCGGGCACGGATTACCCGCAGCTGAGCATCCTTCTTCCCTGGGTGCTTGAGAACCTCGGTCTGGAAAAGTACGAATCGGCCCTGGAGGACGCCATCCGCGCCGTCCGGCTCGACGGCAGCGGCGATGTCCCGGAGCTTCCGGAGAACCAGACCATGGTCACGCTGACGCTTCCGGATACAGAACTCTTCAGGGACGGAAACTGGGCTCTGATGATCATGACCGTCGACGTGAAGGGGATCGCCGACAGAATCAGCTCGATCCTCACGGTAACCGGCGAGCCGTATGATGAGGCCTTCAACGCACTGGCTGACATTATCAAGGGCGGGGTTGAGAATCTCCCGGTCGTCGGGGATCTCCTGCCGGATACCGAAAGCACGCCGGAGACAACGGACGCCGGGAAGGATATGCTCTCCGAGCTGGCCGGCTGGATCCAGGAACAGTGCCGGGATCTGATTTATCACGGCACCGCCTCGGCCGGAGAAGACGGAAGAACCATCCGCATGGTAACCAGGCCCGGTCTGACCCTGCCTCTCCTGTTCCGTCTGGAGTTCGCGCCTTCGGATATGACGCCGAAGTCGGCCGGAGCCCTCGTCTACATGTTCGGCAGATGGGTCGACCTGGGAGAAGTGATGAAGGCAGGCCAGGGGACCGCGGAGGAAATACCTCTTACGGATTTACCGGATCTCGTTCCCATCCTCAGCGGAGAGTTTGAAGACTATCCGGAGAACGGTCTTCCGATCGAAAAGCTCCTGTTCTTCATCACCCACAGGGACGCGGTGGCGGACAAGCTCTTCTTCCACCTCAACAAAGGGGAAGTCTGCGAGCTGCCGTCCGAAGGACTGGAGAACGTGGTGCTGCTGGACACCAGCTTCATCAATGAGATCATGGAGATCGTCGGTTATCAGGGAGCCGTGACAGAGGAGACGGAAGCCGCGGACGCGCAGAGCGCCGATGCGGAGAGTACCGAAATCATCAGCGCGGCAGAGAACCCGGAAACAACTGACACAGCGGCGTAACAGGGCGGAACAGCCCTCCGCAAAGGCACAGAAAAAGCGGGAGTCCTCGGGCTCCCGCTTTTTTGTGCCTTTTTTGCACTCTTCTTCAGCCTTTTCTGCTCTTTTTCAACCTTTTCAGCTGCTTTCCGCTTCCGCCCTTTCGGTCCTTCCTCCGTCCTTCCTCCGTTCTTTGGATGCTTCTTCGGGGCCGGATTTCCGGCCGGGCGGAAGGTCAGAGTCAGCCCCGGCTCCACGCCTCCTCGCAGATCCGGCGGATTTCTTCCACCGAGTCCGCGAACAGGATCCGGCGCCGTCCCTCCGCCGTCAGCAGCTCCGCGCTCCTCATGCGGTCGAACATCTCCCTGAGCGGATCGTAATAGCCGTTTTTGTTGTAGAGAATGCACGGCTTACCGTGATGGTCGATGGCCGCCATGGCGATCACCTCGGAGATCTCGTCGAGCGTGCCCACGCCGCCCGGAATCGCGATGTAGACGTCTCCCATCTCCATCATCTTCAGGCGCCGCTCCGCCATCGTCTCCGTCGGAATCGTCTCAGTGATCCCCTCGTGCAGCATTCCCTCGTCGATGAAGAACTGCGGCTCCACTCCGATCACCTCTCCGCCGCCCGCCAGCACGGTGTCGGCGAGGACGCCCATCAGGCCCACGCCCGAGCCGCCGTAGATCAGCCGGTGGCCGTCCCGGGCGATCCACTGCCCGACCTCCACCGCGGACTCGCGGAAGGCGGGGTCATTTCCGAAACTGGAACCCAGATATACTGTAACATTCATGCCGATCTTCCTCCTCCCGGAATACAGATTCCGACTGTGACTTGCTGTTTCCGGATGCGACGTATTGCCAGTCCATCTTAGGATTTGCCCCGGGCAGATTCTTAGATGGACTCATACAGAGTAGTAACCCCGATACTTTCGTATTCGGGAACATACTTCCGCTCCTTCAGGACAGTGATTGCGTAAATTCCGGTTATCTTCCATTATGGCAGATTCCCGCCGGCAGTCAATCCCCGTCCCGTCCCCGGGAGATCTGCGCGGCATCGTTTTTTCCGAGCGTGCGCAGGCTTATGAGTCCGACGCCTCCGCGGCCTCGTCTCCCCGGATCCTCCCGGACCAGGAAGCTGGACACCGGCGTCTG
>CACYDL010000090.1 GCA_902773195.1 uncultured Lachnospiraceae bacterium | reverse complement strand
GGGGAACCATATTAGCCGGGGAAACGGTTCCGGAATGAGGGAACCATCTTCCGCCGGAGCGTCTTATTCTCAAGCAGGTAAAAACGATGAGTCAGAGAAGAGTGATCGTTGCCGGCGCCGGGCCCGCCGGAATCACGGCGGCGATATGGGCGGCCCGCGGCGGCGCCCGGGTGACGGTGCTGGAAAAGATGAAGAAGCCGGGGAAAAAGCTTCTTCTGACCGGAAACGGCCGCTGCAACCTCACCAATCTTTCGCCCGGGACGGCGAAGGCCTATGAGAGACAGGAGGACAGCCCGGCGCGCAGAAGGACCGTCGCCGGGATTCTTGAGGGATTTCCGGTGAGGGAGACGCTGGCCTTTTTCTCCGGGATCGGCGTCCCGGCGGTCGGCCGCGACAGCTGGGTTTATCCCCGGTCGGGACAGGCCCGGTCCGTGCTGAACGCCCTGCTGTCCGAGGCGGAGCGCCTGGGCGTGAAGATGAAATATGACGCGGAGGTCACCCGGATTTTTTATGACGCGGACGCCCGGGAGTGGCACGCGGCGACGGACGGCTGGGAGTATACCTCCGACAGCCTGGTTCTGGCGTGCGGCGGGATGGCGGCGCCGGAGACGGGCAGCGACGGCGGAGGCTTTGCGCTCGCCCGCGCGGCGGGGCATCACGTGATCCCCCCGGTTCCCGCCCTGACGGGACTGGTCGTCCCGGATCCGGACATCCGGCTCGCTTCCGGAGCCAGAACGCCCGCGGAGGTTTTCCTGACGGCGGACGGGAAGGAGGCCGGCTCCGAGACCGGCGAGATCCAGTGGACGGATTACGGCCTGTCGGGCATCGCCGTTTTCCAGCTGAGCCGGCGGATCGCCGGGATGCGCTCCTGCCGTGACTTCCGAATCCGCGTCGATCTGGCCCCGGATCTTCCGGAGGAGGAGATCGCGAGTCAGATGGAGGCGGTGCTCTCGCGGTTCGGGAGCCGGTGCGGCCTCCTGCAGCTGCTCTGCGGCTACACCCATGAGAGGACGGCGGCATATCTCGTGAAGAAAGACGGCGCGGAAGCGCAGGCGGAGAAGACCGGCGCCGCGGCCGCCGGAGAAAGAAAGACCGGATCCGGGAGCGGATTCCGGGAGACGGAGTCCCTGCCCCGCAGGGCCGCGAGGCTGCTGAAGCGGACGGAGCTTCCGGTGCGGGGCCCCCGGTCCTTTGAACACGCCCAGGTGACAGCCGGCGGCGCGGATCTGACGGAGGTCAATCCCGTGACGCTGGAATCCCTGCTGGCCCCGGGACTGTTCTTTGCCGGTGAGATGCTGGACGCCGACGGTCCCTGCGGAGGCTATAATCTCCAGTGGGCCTGGTCGAGCGGATACGCCGCGGGGCGCGGCGCGGCGGGGAACTGCCGCGGAGACGGCCTGTGACCGGTTTGCTCATCCGGCATTTACGGGAATCTGACAGACAGATGATACAAGGAGAGACGAGCGATGACGGAGAAGCAGGTGGTGATCATTATCTCCAGCGACAGCAGCTTTAAGGGGTTGAGGGAAGACCGAAGCGGTCCCGAGGCGGAGAGAATTCTGACGGAGTACGGCGGCTACCGGGTCAGGGAGATCCGGATCCTTCCGGATGACAGGACCGTCCTGGCGGACGCCATGAGAGAGATCGCCGACTCCGGCGCCGCCGATCTCATCCTCACGTCGGGGGGAACCGGATTCTCCCCGCGGGACGTGACGCCCGAGGCGACGGAGGACGTGACGGAGAGACGGGTGCCCGGGATACCCGAGGCGATCCGGATGAACAGCATGCAGTACACGAACCGGGCCTGTCTGAGCCGGGCCGCGGCCGGCATCAGGGGCCGCACGCTGATCGTCAATCTCCCGGGCAGCCCGAAGGCCGTGCGGGAGAGCCTGGAGTTCCTGCTGCCCGCCCTGGGGCACGGCCTGGAGATCCTCTCCGGCGAGGCGGGGAACTGCGGGTCGGATGCCGCGCCTTCCGGCAAGGAGTCCCGCTGAGGCAGCGGCCGGACAGCGCCTTCAAAGAAAGAGGCACACGGGGAAATGTGCCGATAAGAGACACAAAGAAAGCCGCAGCGCCATTTCCTGATGAAGCCGCTGCGGCTTTTTCCGGAAGACAGCCGGCCTCTGTCCCGCAGAAGGCCGGCGGATTTCCTTTTTTACGCGTTCTCGCGCTCCGTCTGTTCGAGAAATTCGCGTATGACCTCCCCGCGGAGCGCCTCGTACAGCTCCGGATCCCGGCCGCCGGCAGGTTTCCCGTCGATGCGTTCGGCCCTGAGGCAGAGATTGCTTGAGCTCGTGACGATGATCTCGTCGGCACCGTACAGATCCGGGAGATAGAAGGGCTCCTCGGAGACGGCGACGTTCAGCCGCCGGCATGCCTCCAGAAGGTGCTTCCGCGCGATGCCGGGGAGAATCAGGTGATCCGTCGGCGCGGTGCGGAGCACATGGTTTTTCAGGATGTGGACGTTGCTGTGGGCGCATTCGGTGACGCGTCCGCCGGGGCGGAAGAAGACCGCCTCCTGGCAGCCGGCCAGAGAGGCCTTCTGCGAGGCGATCACGGACGGAAGAAGATTCAGCGTCTTGATGTCGCAGTGCAGGAAGCGCGTGTCCTCGCAGGTGATCAGGGAGATCGGAACGGTGCCGTCGTTGACGGCGGCCGGCCGGATCATGACCCAGAGATTGCCCGGCCCGGGCTCATAGGCGTGGGATCTGGCCGCGGTGCCGCGGGTTACCTGGTAGTAGACGAAGAGGTCTCCGGTATCCAGCTTCCGTACGAGCGTGCGGAGCAGCTCCGCCAGCTCCTGCGGGGAGAGGGGGATCCGGATGTCCACCGCCTCCGCGCTCCGGAAAAGGCGCGCGATGTGCTCCTCCAGCGCGAAGATCGTGTACTGATGGCAGGGTCCCGCGTCGTACACGCCGTCGCCGAACCAGCAGACCCGGTCGTTCATGGGTATGGTCATGTTTTCCAGAAGATCATAGCGTCCGTTGTAATAACCCAGATCTTTCATTGCCTGCGTTCCTTCCCTCTTTTGATGAGAATGATTATAAGGAGAAGGGAAATATTTGTAAATCGACAAATATTCCGATATAATATTCCTGATCAGAATATTTAACCGGAGGAACGGAAATGAACACCGAGGATCTGGCCATCTTCACCGAGATTTACCGCACCCGCAGCGTGAGCGCCGCGGCCTCGAACCTGTTCCAGTCCCAGTCGACGGTCAGCAAAAGGCTGGCGTCCCTGGAGAAGGAGCTGAACTGCGTCCTGTTTCACAGGGGCAGGGGATTGTCGGAGGTGAAAGTGACGATGGCGGGAGAGCGCCTCCACCCGATTGCGCGGCAGATTCTGTCCCTGTGCGGGGACGCGGAGGAGATCTGCCGGCAGAGCCGCCAGCAGAAGATCCGGATCGCCGCGGTGGACAGCATCGGCTCCTACTACCTCAGGGACTTTTTCGCGGAGCTGACTTCGGCGAAGCCGGAGTGGGAGATCGAACTGGTCATGTCGGATTCCCGCCAGATCTGCGAGATGGTGCGCGACGGCGGCGCGGACGCGGGGATCACAAACGGAGAAGCGTTTTTCCCGGAGCTGCAGGTCAGAGAGATTCTCTCCGAGAAATTTCTGGTCTATTCCAGAAATCCGGATCTGCTGAACAGCCCTTCGGTGGAGCTTTCGGAACTGAATCCCTTCTCGGAGGTGTTCCACGTATACGGCAGCGAGTACAACCAGTGGCACCGCTCGGTCATCCGCGAGGGGAGCGCGAAGGGAAAGGTCAACCTGATCCACATGGCCCTGGATCTGTGCCAGAAGGAAGAGGACTGGGTGCTCATGCCCGCGTCGGTGGCGGAGGTCCTGATCGGGGACAGGAGGTATCTCCACGAGCTGCGGCACAAAGGCCTGCGGAGAAAGGG
>CACYDL010000089.1 GCA_902773195.1 uncultured Lachnospiraceae bacterium | reverse complement strand
AGCGTAGTTCTGGAAGACCATCGCGATGTCGCGGTCCTTCGGCTCGACGTCGTTCATCAGCTTGCCGTCGATCTTGAACTCGCCGCCCGTGATATCCTCAAGTCCGGCGACCATACGAAGGGTGGTGGACTTTCCGCAGCCGGACGGTCCGACGAAAATGATGAATTCCTTGTCAGCGATCTCAAGGTTGAAGTCCTTCACAGCCTTGAAGCCGTTCGGATAGGTTTTATCGATATGTTTCAGAGAAAGACTTGCCATGATTACCTCCTGGTTTGGAACGGCCGCATCGGCGCCGTATACTATGTTATGGTCACAGTATATCGGACGGGCGGCGGGACTTCTATGTGCGAGTGTCACAAAGATTTTCCGGCAGACTTGACATTTTGACGAAAACCGGCCGCCCCTCCGCCGGGCGCCGGCAAAGCCGGAAAGCAGGACATTTCCGCCCCGGCGCCGTCCGCTCAGTACTGCCGGATTTCGTCGCCGCTGTCGTCGACCGCCGCGCTGACGCCGCGGATCACGACGTCGTACCCGCCTTCCCCGACCTTCACATGGACCGTCTCGCCGACCTTCCGATGCATCAGCGCCCGGCCCAGCGGGGAGTCGATCGAGATCAGGTTGTGAAGGGAATCGCCGCGGATCGTGGTCACGATGCGGAAGGTGTCCGTCTCGTCGTCGTCGGGGAAATAGACCTCCACCTTCTTGTTCATCGCCACCTCGTCGTCCGCTCCCGCGTCGTCGTCGATGATCCGGGCCGTCCGGATCACCCTCTCCAGGTAGCGGATCCGGCTCTCGTTCTGATTCTTCTCCCGCTTGGCGGCATAGTACTCGAAATTCTCCGACAGGTCGCCCTGCGCCCTCGCCTCCTTCACCGCCTCGATCAGTTCAGGACGGAGATCCAGTCTTCTGTGGTTGATCTCCTTTTCGATCTTTTCGATATCGCTTTTCGTCAGTCTGTCGTACATGTGTCTCTTCCCCCTCTACTCCTCGATCACCAGGATCTCAAGATAATCAAAATCGATATCCTCGATAAAGCTGTCGCGCCGGAACTGAGTCCTGGCGTGCCTCCTGAAATCGCGGATATTGGACTCCAGCCAGATCGGCTTTTCCAGATCGAACTCCATGCAGATCTGCCAGAGGGCGTTGAATACCTTGTGCGTCCTCGTGTCGTCGCTCCGGTCCTCTGCCACCGTGTCGCGCAGAAGGTGGCCGTCCTTCCACAGCTTTCCCCAAATCTTCATCGCTTTCCCGCCTCTGTCCTGTTCTGCGGCGCTCTGCCGCACGGAGATTATCATAGGGCGGCCGGCGCGGTTTCGTCAAGAAAAAAAGGGCCGGGGCTTTCCGCCCCGGCCCCCGGCCCGTTCCTCACGTCAACGGCTCTCTTCCGAGCCTCCTCACGTCAGCAGCTCTCTTCAGAGCTTCATCACGTCGCTGAACTTCGCGTGTTCCTTCACCTTCACGGTCAGCTCGGCCAGCCTGGAGGTGTCGCCGATCAGAATGACGCCCACAAGCCGGTTGTTCTCAAAGGTGTACTTCTCGTACTGATTCTTCCGGTCGTCGCGGATCTCCACGGTGCGGTAGACCTTCTCGGGATCCTTTCCCGCGTCTCCGATCGCGAAGAGGGACGTCCCCATTCCGTTGAAGGAGAGAGCCCCGTCCACGGTCTCGTAGGCGAGGTCATCCCCGGCGGCGTTGGCGCCGGCGACCTTTCCCTGGGCGACGGACTGGCTCCAGAGGGCGTAGTTGACGCCTCCGCACTCGGCGCAGTCCCCGGCGGCGTAGATATCGGGAATGCTGGTCTCCATGTGATCGTTGACCACGATGGAACGGGCGATCTCCAGCCCCGCCCCGGAGGCCGGTCCGAGGTTGCCGCGGACGCCCGTGGAGATGATCACCAGATCCGCCGGCACCCGGCTTCCGTCCGCCAGAAGGATGCCTTCCTCATCGATCCGGGAGGCGCTGCCCGACGTGACGACGCGCACGCCGGCCTTTTCGATGATCCTCTGCAGGACGTCGGAGGCGGCGTCGTTGAGCTGCCTCGCCATGAGCTTCGGCGCTCCCTCGATCACCGTCACTTCCAGCTTCGCCCTGCGGAGAGCCCAGGCCGCCTCCAGCCCCAGCACGCCCCCGCCGATCACGGCGGCCGTGCGGATGTGCGGGATCATGGCCTTGACCCTGGCGGCGTCCTCGATGGTCCGGATCGTCACCGCTTTGGGAAGATCCGCTCCCTCGACGGGCGGCACGAAGCAGCGGGCGCCGAGGGCGTAGATCAGCTTGTCATAGATCAGGTTCATGCCCTCGCAGAAGACGGTCCTGGACGCGGGGTCGATGCCCGTGACCTTCACGCCGTTCACGATGGAGATCCCGTTCTCCTCGAACCAGGACAGGGGCTCGACCGCCATCTGGTTTTCGGAGAAATCGGAGAGCATGGCCTTGGTCAGCATCGGGCGGTTGTAGGGAAGATGCTCTTCCTCCGAGATGATCGTCACGCCGCCCGTTTTGTCTCTCTCCCGTATGGCCCTCGCCGCCTCCAGGGCGGCGATACCGCCTCCGAGGATGAGATACTTCTTCGCGCTGTTCCTGAGGACGATCTCGCCCTCGTCCTCGACGGGGACGAAATTCTCCCGGCCGACCCCGCAGACCGGACATACGTCGACGGAGGAATCGAAGATAGCTCCGCAGACGAGGCATTTCACCAGGGTTCTGGCCCCCTTCGCCGTCTTTTTCACCTCTTTTTTGAGGAGCACGCAGCCGAAATTGTAGCCGAAATCATAGGCGTCCGTCAGCTGGTCCGCGCTCGGCTTGAACCGGACGCGGAATCCGTCCAGCACGTTGAGCCGGATCTGCTTCAGGCGCTCGAGGATGTGGGGCACGCCCTCGCCGGACCAGCCGTAGCTTCCGAAGGCGCTGGCCAGCCTCCCCTTGAACACCGGAGGATACATGCCCAGCGTCAGCGCATAGACCGGCTCGAGCGCCTCCCCCAGAATGGTGGGCGTGCCGAACAGGTAGCCGTCGGCGGCCGCCATGTCCGACGCGAGATTTGTCTTGTCGTCGAAGATCAGATCATATCTGTGGACCTCGGCTCCGGCGTCCTCCACGCCTCTGGCGATCTCCCCGGAGAGCTGCTTTGTATAGCCGTAGGCGCTGACGTAGGGCATGACGACGAGCTTCTTTTCCTTCTTTGCCGGCGCCTGGCACCACTCCCGGTACCACCCGAAGACCTGGTCCAGACGGGAGTCCAGGACGGGCCCGTGGCCGCAGCAGATGGTCTCGATATCGAGATCCCCGATCCGCCGGAGGGCGTTGTTCATGTACGGATAGGCGAAGGGGCCTATGATGCAGTCAAAATAGTACTTTGTGGCCTCGGCGTAGCCCTCCTCGTCCGTCACGGAGGATCTCAGGACGCCCTCCGCCGCGTAGTGCGATCCGAAGGAGTCGCAGGTAAACAGCGTCCGGAGCTCGGGGCACCAGGTGTACATGGTGTCCGGCCAGTGGAGGTTCGGGAGAATCATGAACTCGAGGGTCTTGTCCCCCAGGCTCAGCACGTCTCCCTCCTTGACGGCGATGCTGTTGAAGTCCGTGTTGAGGATGTGCTTCAGGAACTGGATGGCCGTCCCCGTGGCGACGACGGTCATCTGCGGATTGGCCTCGAGGAGCTTCTCGATGGAGCCCGCGTGATCCGGTTCCGTGTGGTCCATGATCAGGTAGTCGATGTCCGTCAGCGGGACCACCGACTCGATGTATTCCTTCATCTCGTCGAAGAAGGACAGCTTGGACGTCTCAAAGAGGGCCGTCTTCTCGCTTCCCTCGACCAGATACGAGTTGTAGGACGTTCCGTACCGGGTCTCCATGATGATGTCGAAGACGCGGAGAGATGGATCCAGGACGCCGGTCCAGTACAGATCCTTCTTGATTTTCAGTGCCTGCATAGTCACCTCCGAATTATAACTGAAAATGATTGAGCCTGCCTCCTGTCCGTCACTGAAGTCCGTATCCACCGGGTGCCTCCCTGAGGAAGACCGGCGCCGCCGGCTGTCCGCCCGGGTAAAAAACCAGGCAGGTGACGGGAGCGGATGTTCCCGCGCGCCTGCCCGGCGTTTCGCTTATTTCAGAAGATTCCGAGAAGATGGCTGTATTCCGTCAGCGCTCCGTCCGTGTTCTTCGAGAGCACCTTCTTCGCGAGGACCTTGCCCAGCTGTACGCCCTCCTGGTCGAAGCTGTTGAGATTCCAGACAAAGCCCTGGAACATCACCTTGTTCTCGAAATGGGCGAGGAGCGTTCCCAGGGCCTCCGGCGTCAGCTGCCTGCCGGCGATGATGCTGGAGGGCCTTCCGCCCGCGAAATATTTGTTGCGGTTCTCATCCTCCTTGCCGCAGGCAAAGGCGACGATCTGGGCGGCCACGTTGGCGCTCAGCTTCTGCTGGCTCGTGCTGCCCTCGATCACGACGTCATTTCCCATCTGGTTCTGCTCAAAGCCGACGAACTGCAGCGGGATCACGTCCGTGCCCTGGTGCAGGAGCTGGTAGAAGGAATGCTGGCCGTTCGTCCCCGGCTCGCCGAAGATCACCGGACCGGTCTGGTAATCCACCGGTTCGCCGAAGCGGTTGACGCTCTTTCCGTTCGACTCCATGTCCATCTGCTGCAGATGGGCCGGGAAACGGCTGAGGGCCTGGGAATACGGGAGCACCGCCGTGACGCCGCAGCCCAGGAAATTTCTCTCGTAGACGCCGATCAGCGCGTCGAGCATCGCCGGGTTCTTCCTGATGTCCGGCTCCTTTGACAGGACGTCCATCGCCGCCGCGCCGTCGAGGATGCGGGCGAACACCTCCGGTCCGAAGGCGAGGGAAAGGATGACGCCTCCCACCGCCGAGCAGGAGGAATATCTTCCGCCGATGTAGTCGTCCATGTAGAACGAGTCAAGATAGGCGGGGTTGTTCGCGAGAGGCGACGTCTCGCTGGTCACGGCAACCATGTGCTTCGAGGGATCAAGGCCGGCCCCGGCGAGGGCGTTCTTCACGAAGGCCTCGTTGGTCAGCGTCTCGAGGGTGGTGCCGGATTTGGACACCAGCACGAAAAGCGTGCGGGAAAGATCCACGGAGGAAAGCACCGCCGAGGCGTCGTCCGGATCGACGTTGCTGATAAACTTCGCGTCCATTCTGAGCGTGCCGCCGGCCTTCGCCCAGTTCTCCAGGCTGAGATAGAGGGCCCGGGGGCCGAGATCGCTTCCGCCGATGCCGATCTGCACGGCGGTGGTGAACTTCTCGCCCTTCTCATTGACGATCTGCCCGGCGTGAACCTTCTCCGCGAACTCCGCCGCCTTCTTCTGCTGCGAGACGTAGAATTCACGCTTGTTGACCCCGTCGGCCACCACGTCGTCCCCGAGCTGCCCGCGGGTCAGCTGATGAAGCACCAGCCTCTTCTCTCCCGTATTGATCACCTCGCCGCTGTACAGCGCCTCGTACTTCCCGATCAGCTCCGCCTCGTCGGCGAGCCCCTGAAGAAGGTCCAGCAGCTCCTCGTCGACGTTCTTCGCGGCATAGCTGTAGACCATCCCGGACGGCATCTCCGCGCGGAACGAGCGGACCCTCTCCGCGCCGGATTCCCCGCTCATGGCTTCCCGGATATCCACCTTTTTCTTTTCCTGCAGCTTACGGTATGACTGAAGCGTAGAGAAATTTTTCCATTCCATAAATGACTGTCTCCTTTTTTTATGGGATTTTGCCGCCCGGAATCCCGGGCTGTCCGGCGCCGCGTTCCGGCCCTTGGGCTTCCCCTGCCCGGCCGGCGGCCTCAGGATCATTATAGCCCATGCCGGGTTCTATTTCCATCTTCTTTACACATCAAAGCTGTGAATGTAGGACTCCTGCTCCGGGGTGAGCCTGTCGATCCTCACGTCCATGAATCTCAGCTTTCTCTCCGCGATTTCCCGGTCGATCTCCGCCGGCACCCTGTTGATCATCGGGAGCTTCTCCCCCCGGTGCTTCGCCAGGTATTCCGCCGCCAGGGCCTGGACCGCGAAGCTCATGTCCATGATCTCCGCCGGATGGCCGTCGCCCGCCGCCAGGTTGACGAGGCGGCCCTCCCCGATGAGATTCACGGATCGTCCGTTCGGGAGGATGTAGCCGACGATGTTGTCCCGCCGGAGCTCCTTGCGGACCGCGGTTTTCTCGAGGCCCGCGCAGTCCACCTCGACGTTGAAATGGCCCGCGTTCGTCAGGATCGCCCCCTCCTTCATGGTCAGCATGTGTTCCGGGGTGATGACGTCCCTGCAGCCGGTGACGGTGACGAAAATGTCCCCCAGGGGGGCCGCCTCGCTCATCGGCATCACGGTAAAGCCGTCCATCACGGCCTCGATGGCCTTCACCGGGTCGATCTCGGTGACGATGACCCGGGCGCCCAGGCCCTTCGCCCTCATGGCGACGCCCTTTCCGCACCAGCCGTAGCCGGCCACGACGACCTGCTTCCCGGCCGCCACCAGGTTGGTCGTCTTGTTGATGGCGTTCCACACCGACTGTCCGGTGCCGTAGCGGTTGTCGAAGAGATGCTTCATCTCGGCGTCGTTGACCAGCATCATGGGGATCTTCAGCCTGCCCGCCTGATTCATCGCCAGCAGCCGGATGATGCCCGTCGTCGTCTCCTCGCATCCCCCGATGACGCCGGGGATCAGGTCCGCGAACCGGTGGTGCATCATGTTGATGAGATCGCCGCCGTCGTCGATGATGATGTTGGGGCCGGGCTCCAGGACGGAGGCGAGGTGGCGCTCATACTCCTCCGGCGTGGCCCCGTGCCACGCGAAGACCTCGATCCCCCGGCTGACCAGGGCTGCGGCGATGTCGTCCTGGGTCGAGAGCACGTTGCTCCCCGTGGCGAAGACCTCCGCCCCGCCCGCCTTGAACACGCAGCAGAGGTACGCGGTCTTTGCCTCCAGGTGCACGGAAACCGCCGCCTTGAGTCCCTCGAAGGGTCTTGTCTTCTCAAAATCTCTGCAGATGCTGGACAGGACGGGCATATGCGCCTCCACCCAGTCGATCTTCCTGCCGCCGGCCTCCGCCAGGCGGATGTCTCTGATTTCGCTCAATGGATGTTCCTCCTCCCGGAATACAGATTCCGAATGTGACTTACGGTTTCCGGATGCGAAGCAGGCAGCCCTCCTGCTTTCGTATCCGGGTACATACTTCAGCTCCTCTGATATCTCCCGTGGTAATGATTCTCTCCCGGACGTCTCCCCGGGACGTTTCCCCTGGACGTCTCCCCGGACGCGGTCCGCGGCGCCTCCCCTTCGGGGCCCGGCGGAAGCGGTTTTCCGTGTCTCCCCCCCCCCGCGGGCTCAGCAGAGACGGTTTTCTGTGTCTCCTCCGCGGATTCAGCGGAAGCGGTCCGCGATTTTCCCGACCTCGTAGCAGACCCGCTCCTCGTCGATGGTGACCAGATTCCTGTCCTTCATGACAAACCTGCCTCCGATCAGCACGTCGGAGACCTCGCTGCCCGAGGCGGAATAAGCCAGCGCCGCCTTTCTGTTCCACAGCGGCTGCATGGACGGGCATTTCTCGTCGATGAGTATCAGGTCCGCGGTCTTTCCTGCCGCAACGGAGCCCAGATCGTCCCGGCCGATGGCCTCGGCGCCGTTCTTCGTCGCGATCCTGACGGTCTCGTCGGCGGGAAGCGCCAGGGCGTCCAGGCCGGCCCCCTTCTGGGTCATGGTGAGCAGCCTCATCTCGTTGAACATGTTGAGGGCGTTGTTGCTGGCGGCGCTGTCCGTCCCCAGGGCGACCTGCACGCCCTCCTGCAGCATTCTGCGGACCGGCGCGAAGCCGTTGGCCAGCTTCATGTTGCTGGCGGGGTTCGTGACGACGTGGACGTTCGGATTCTTCAGGAGCTCATAGTCGCTGTCCGAAAGATACACGCAGTGGGCCAGGAGAATCGGACGTTCAAACATGCCCAGGCGCGACAGGTATTCCACCGGGGTGCACCCGTGCTCCGCCAGGCAGGTGTCGTACTCGTGCTTCGTCTCCGCGAGATGAATGTTGAGCATCAGGTCCTTCTCCGCCGCCAGCTCCGTCACGTATCTCAGGTAATCCTCCCCGCAGGTGTAGATGGCGTGGGGCCCGAGCCCGAAGGTGCAGTTCGCCCCGGACTCCTTTCCGTACTCCATCTCGTCGAAGGCCTGCTCCAGGCGGAGCCTTCCCCCCTCGTCGTTCCGGTCCTTTCCGACCAGTCCGCGGGTGATCACGGCCCGCATGCCGCTGTCCGCGCACGCCCTGACCGACATGCGGGGAAACATCTGCATGTCGACGTAGGTCGTCGTCCCCGTGCGGACCATCTCCATGATGGAAAGAAGGTTGCCCCAGTAGGCGTCCTCCGGCGTCAGGGCGTCCTCCACCGGCGTGATTTTCCCGAAGAGCCATTCCTCAAAGGGAAGGTCGTCCGCGTAGTTCCTCATCAGGGACATGTACGCGTGGGTGTGGCAGTTGATGAAGCCCGGCATCAGCGTCTTCGAGGAGCCGTCGACGATCTCGTCCGGAATGAAGTGGTAGGGCTCCCGGCCGATCCCCGAGATATGGTCCCCCGTGATGTAGACGTCCGTCCGCTCGTTTTCGGGAGCCTCCAGAAGATGTACGTTCCGTATCAGAATTCCCATATTTGTCATTCTCCTGCAAAACATGGTATAATAGATCAGTTTATAGTTTCAGCAGGCCGCGCGGCCTGAAATATTTTCGAAAGGAGACATCGTTTCCATGATGTACAAAACCAGAGGCACCTGCTCCCAGCTGATCGAATTCGATCTCGAGGACGACAAAGTGCGGAACGTCCGCTTCACCGGCGGCTGCAACGGCAATCTCAAGGGAATCGGCCGTCTTGTGGAAGGTATGGATGTTCACGACGTCATCTCGAGGCTGGAGGGCGTCCGGTGCGGAATGAGAAGCACCTCATGTCCCGACCAGCTGGCGAAGGCGCTTCGCACAGCGATTCACGAATGACCGGGCAGCGGCCGCTGCCCGGCCCGGAGCCGGCCCTGACGCCGGCTCTTTTTTATTTTCTCCATTTGTCCGCCAGCGCGAGGATCTGATCGGTAAATTTCGCGAGATCCTTGTTGGCGAGCCCGCGGCTGGACCGCACGACGGAGGACAAGGTCAGAAGGGCGTTCTCCAGGCGGCCGTAGACGCCCTCTGCCCGCTGCCCCTTTGTCTCCGCCACAGGCTTCCCGTCCGCGTCCTTCTTCACGAAAGGAATGCCCTGCGTCTCCTTCAGGCACACGCAGTTCGTCAGATCCCACACCGTGCCCGAGTACGGGGCGCAGGCGTCATAGCCGAGCCTCTCCCTGAGCAGACCGGCGAAGATGTTCTCCACCTCGTCCTCGCCGTGCACGACAAAAACCTTCCTGGGCTTTTCCCGGAAACCGGCCGCCCAGTCGATCAGCCCCTCCCGGTCCGCGTGGCCGGAGATGCCCGGAAGCGTCCGGATCTCGGCGGCGACCGTGATCTCCTCCCCGAAGAGGGTCACTTCCTTCGCCCCGTTCACGAGAGCCCGGCCGAGGGTTCCCTCCGCCTGGTATCCGACGAAGAGAATCGTCGATTCCGGACGCCACAGATTGTGCTTGAGGTGATGCTTGATCCGTCCCGCCTCGCACATGCCGCTGGCGGAGATGATCACCTTGGGCTCCGGATTGCCGTTGATCTCCTTCGATTCGTCCGTGGTCAGGGCGAGCCTCAGCCCCGGGAAGGTGATGGGGTTGATGCCCCTGGAGACCAGCTCATAGGCCTCCCGGTCGAAGCAGTCCGCGGTATTTTTGTTGAAAATGCCCGTCGCCTTGACCGCCAGGGGCGAGTCCGCGTAGACCGGGAATCCCTCGTGACCCTTCACGAGGTTCTCCTCCTTGATCTGCCGCAGGAAATACAGGATCTCCTGGGTCCGGCCGACCGCGAAGGAAGGGATGACGACGTTTCCGCCGCGGTCGAAGGTCCTCTGGAGGACAGCGGCCAGCTCCGTCTTGTAGTCCGCCCTCCCGCCGTGGGACCTGTCGCCGTAGGTCGACTCGATGACCAGATAGTCCGCGCTCTCGATCTTCGTCGGATCGTTGATCAGGGGCTGGTCCTTATTTCCGATGTCTCCGGAGAAGACGATCTTCGTCTCCTGTCCTCCTTCGATGACCCGGATCTCCACCGCGGCGGAGCCGAGGAGATGGCCGATGTCCGTGAAGCGCAGGAAGATTCCTTCGGCGGCCTCGATCTCCGTCCCGTAGGGGCATCCGACAAACAGATCTATGACCCGGAGGGCGTCCTCCGTCGTATAGAGCGGCACGTATTCCGCCTCTCCTTTTCTCTTGCCCTTGCGGTTCCGCCACTCCGCTTCAAACTCCTGGATACCGGCGGAATCCAGCAGCATGATGTCGCAGAGATCGCAGGTGGCCTTCGTGGCGAAGATTTTCCCGCGGAAGCCTCTGGCTCCCAGGAGAGGCAGAAGACCCGTGTGGTCGATGTGGGCGTGGGTGACCACCACGAAGTCGATCTCCCCGGGGCTGACCGGCAGCTCCGCGTTCTCGAAGACGTTTTTCCCCTGCTCCATGCCGCAGTCGACCAGAAAGCGCCTGCCTGCCGCCTCCACGTAGTGACAACTGCCCGTGACCTCGTGATCTGCTCCGATAAACGTCAGCTTCATCCTGCCGCTCCTTTCTTTGCGGAGTCTCCTCCGGCGGGCGCGTTTCCCGTCGGACTTCCGTCCCGTGTGCTTATGCGGACTTCCCGTCCCGCGTGATGGCGCGGACTCCCGTCCCATGTAATAGGGCGGACTCCCATCCCGTGTGCTGGGGCGGACTCCCGTCCCGTGTGCTGGGGCGGACTCCCGTCCCGTGTGATTGTGCTTTGACTTTATCCTGCGGGTGATTTATAGTATTCGCTGTGTGAGGGAAACGCCCCGCAGCGGTTTCTCCCCCGCACGCGTCCTCATCGGACGCATCATCCGAATCAGGCAGGTCTATTCCATGAAAAAAATCGTACTTACGGGCGGCGGCACCGCCGGTCACGTCACTCCGAATATCGCCATGATCCCGCGCCTCCGGGAACTCGGCTACGAGATCT